>CABQMV010000024.1 GCA_902465325.1 uncultured Oscillospiraceae bacterium | reverse complement strand
CCGCCGCCAAAGCCTCCGCTGTACGAACCTCCGCCGCCCATACTGGGATCAAAAGCCGCGTGGCCAAACTGGTCGTATTTCGCCCGCTTCTCCTTGTCCCCCAAAACCTCGTAGGCTTCTCCGGCCTCTTTAAACTTGGCCTCTGCCTCTTTGTTGCCGGGATTCAGATCAGGATGATATTTTTTCGCAACCTTTCTGTATGCTTTTTTTATTTCATCGTCCGAGGCCGACTTTGAGACACCTAGGACTTCGTAATAATCGCGCTTATCCGCCATAATATTCTCCATGCTTTATTAAATTCGCCGCGGGCTCTGTATCAAAATCCACTCCCGTCCCTGGAAGCAGTAAAAACGCCTCAGGCCCTTACAATCTTAAAACACGCAATGACCCCTCGCTTTTCTGAGCAAAGGGCCATTGCCGATTACTGTCATCCTGCCTTACTTCTTATCGTCATCGTCTACTACTTTATAGTCTGCATCGTATACGTTCTCATCCTGTGAAGCAGAGGCCTCCGGTCCGGCCTGACCCTGTGCGCCGGCTGCGGCACCGGGATTCTGCTGGTATATCTTCTCAGATATTTTATAAAACGCCTGCTGCAGACCCTCGGTCGCTGTCTTCATTTTCTCCGTATCATTGGCGGCAATGGCATCCTTTACCTTTTGGATCTCTGCCTCCAGATTGGACTTGTCGGCAGCATCCAGTTTATCACCCAAATCCTTGATAGTCTTCTCTGCCTGATAGACAGCGCTGTCTGCATTATTCTTTACCTCAACAGACTCCTTAGCTGCTTTATCCTGTGCAGCAAAAGCCTCTGCATCCTTTACCGCCTTCTGAATATCCTCTTCAGACAGATTGCTAGAAGCCGTAATGGTAATTTTCTGTTCCACTCCAGTTCCCATATCCTTAGCTGATACATTTACGATGCCGTTGGCATCAATATCAAAGGTAACTTCAATCTGGGGTACGCCCCGAGGAGCCGGCATAATGCCTGACAGCTGGAACCGTCCCAGCGTTTTGTTATAGGCAGCCAGCTCACGCTCACCCTGAAGGACGTGCACATCTACGCTGGTCTGGTTATCGGCAGCAGTAGAGAAAATCTGGCTTTTTTTAGTAGGAATCGTGGTATTTCTTTCAATCAGCTTGGTAAACACGCCGCCCATTGTTTCAATACCCAGTGAAAGAGGCGTAACATCCAGAAGCAGCAAATCTTTCACATCTCCTGTGAGCACGCCGGCCTGAATAGCGGCACCCACTGCAACACACTCGTCAGGGTTAATACCCTTAAAAGGATCCTTGCCAAGATATTTCTTAACGGCATCCTGTACGGCAGGGATACGGGTGGAACCGCCTACCAGCAAAATCTTACTGATCTGGTCCGGATTGAGACCTGCATCCTTCATGGCCTGTCTGGTAGGCCCCATGGTTCTCTCTACCAAATCGGATGTCATTTCATCAAACTTTGCTCTGGAAAGCTCAATATTCATATGCTTAGGACCAGTGGCATCCGCTGTAATATAGGGGAGGTTCACAGTAGTGGCCATCACGCCAGACAGTTCTATTTTAGCCTTCTCCGCAGCTTCCTTTAATCTCTGCATAGCCATTTTATCCTGAGTAAGATCAATACCGTTTTCCTTTTTAAAGGTATCCACCAGATAATCTATAATTTTTTTATCAAAATCATCGCCGCCTAACCGGGTATCGCCGTTGGTGGCCAACACCTCAAAAACGCCGTCGCCGATTTCCAGGATGGATACATCAAAGGTACCGCCGCCCAGGTCATACACCATGATTTTCTGCTCATGCTCCTTATCCAAACCGTAGGCCAATGCAGCCGCAGTCGGCTCGTTAACAATTCTGAGCACCTCCAGACCAGCAATCCGGCCCGCATCCTTTGTAGCCTGTCTCTGAGAATCGCTGAAATAGGCAGGAACCGTAATAACCGCCTGGGATACCGTCTCTCCCAGATAGCTCTCTGCATCTGCCTTTAGCTTCTGCAGAATAATAGCAGAAATTTCCTGAGGCGTATACTTCTTTCCGTCTATTTCCACTCTCCGATCGGTACCCATATCTCTTTTTATGGAAATAATTGTCCGTTCAGGATTGGTAACAGCCTGCCTTTTGGCCACATCGCCAACCAGTCTCTCACTGCTTTTATCTCCTGCCGCTTTTGTAAACGCTACTACCGAAGGAGTCGTTCTGGCCCCCTCCGCATTGGCTATGACAACAGGCTCTCCGCCTTCCATTACGGCTACGCAAGAGTTTGTTGTTCCCAAATCAATCCCAATTACCTTTGCCATATTATATACCTCCTAAATTTGTAATTAACTATTTTATGTGAATTCCTCAGTTCGCAACCTTTACCATGCTGTGTCTGAGGACTTTATCACCCTGTTTATACCCCTTCATGAAAACCTCCGCCACCGTATTGTCGCCCAGAGTCTCATCCTCTACATGCATAACCGCATTGTGAAGATTCGGATCGAAGGGCTGACCGACAGCTTCTATTTCTGTTACGCCCTGTTGGGCAAGCAGATCCGTAAACTGTTTAAATATAAGCACAACGCCTTCTTTATATGCACTGTCACTGCATTCTGCGGCAAGACCTCTTTCAAAATTGTCCAGTACTGGCAGAATTTCCTTCATAATATCTAATTTCGCATCTGAATACCGGGCATCCAGCTCCTTGGCTGTGCGCTTCTTATAATTATCGTATTCAGCCGCTAACCGCATATAACGGTTTTGGCTCTCCTCCAGCTCTGCCTTGATCTGGTCTAACTCTTCTTTTAGCTTCTTCAGCTCTTTGCTGTTTCCGGAAGCCTTTTTCTTGCCCGCAAATCCCTTTTTGCCGCTGGCCGTATTTTCACCGTTTTCCTCAGAAAGGTCCGGCGCTTCTGTCTCTGCCGCAGCAGATACTTCCTCCGGTATATCCTTTTTTTCTTCTTCCATCTGTCTGTCCTCCCACTTATTCATTCTTTCTCACGCGGTCTTCACTTATACGGTTAACCTCGCGGTTCAGCTTTCGTTTAATGTACTCCAGAGCCGATATTACCTTGGCATAATTCATACGCTTAGGTCCCAGCACGCCTATCGTGCCGATACAGGTATCGTTTATACTGTAGGTAGCAGATATCACCGAGCAGTCTGAAATCTCTTCCTTTGGATTCTCCGACCCGATTCTTATTGTCAGGCCGCCAGGACTGTCATCGGAACTAAAAATATCCTTCAGCATATCGTCCTGATGCAACACCTCCAGCATAGCTTTGGCCTTGGCAATATCGCCAAACTCAGGATGAATCAGCAGATTGGAATCCCCTTCGTGATAAACCTCTGTATCATCACACTGAGCAATACAGTCCAGCGCCCCGTCTATCAAAGGAAGAATCCTCAGATTCTCGCTGCCCATCAAAAGCATAAGGTCATTTATGCTAAACTTCCTTACTGTCTCGGCAGTTAAACCGGCAAACTGTTCGTTTACTATATTCGACAGCCGCAGAACCGTCTCCGGTGTTACAGTAGTATCCAACAGCACCAGTTTATTTTTAATCGCATCATTGGACATCACCACAACGGCAAGGGCCTTTCCTCTCTCTATTGGAACCAGCTGCACGGCCTTTACCGTCAGCGTATTTACTGAGGATACCATAGAAACTGCTGTATAGGGGGTAATTCTGGACAACAGCCCGGAGGCAATTTTTATCATATCATGAAACTCACTGATTTTTGTCTCCAGATATTCCTGTAATTTCCGCAGATCCCCCATTTCACTGTCTTGTATATTCAAAATATCATTGACATACGCCCGATATCCTTTATCAGAAGGAATTCTGCCTGCAGACGCATGGGGCTGGGTCAGGTATCCCATTTCTTCCAGGTCCGCCATTTCGTTCCTGATGGTGGCCGGGCTGAGTCCCATGTCGCTTTTTCTGGCAATCGTCCTGGACCCTACCGGCTCCGCACTGCTGACATAATCGTCTATAATGGCCTTTAAAATACTACGTTTTCTTTCATCTAACTGGTCATTTTCAAAATGCTCTGTATTTCGACTGCTGCTCATACCCATTCACCTCTCTTTCTCAAGTACCAAACCGTCTCTGTCTTTTTAGTATTAGCACTCCTTTGATTTGAGTGCTAACAACTGTATGTAATATACACCCATCTATTTGAATTGTCAATAGTTAAAGTCAGTTAAAGTCAAAAAATATTGCCCGACAACAAGAACGGCCCCTGCCTATCCGCTACGGCGCTCTTATCATCAGGCGATATTTTTAAAAATACCTCTTGCAATCTTACCACAAATTGTAGTATAATGACTTTCGCTGTTTAGAAATTCATCAAGGAGGTGTTGTAAATGGCAAGATGTGAGTTTTGTAATAAGGACATGTTGTTCGGTCGTCACATCAGCATCACTCGTTCTCAGGTCAGCAGGCGCGCTAAGAGAAACTGGAAGCCCAACGTGAGAAGGGTAAAGATTTTAGATAAGGGTACTCCCAGATATGCTCATGTATGTACCTCCTGTTTAAGATCCGGTAAAGTTACCCGTGCTATCTAAAGATCATCGGAGAACATAATCAAGTCACGAAGGCCTTTTTGCTTTTGTGGCTTTTTTCTGTTTCGCCGCCATTCCAGTTAGGAAGCGCTTACCCCGCTCCCTGAATTTTTTTAATACCAAACGCCTTACGTAAAATTGCTCCTAGGAAAGACGGAGCTTTGATCACTACGATTTTCATAGGCCACCTCATTTATTCAGCTTTCATTAACAGCATATTATTTTTAGGCATAATGTGTGAGTATGCAAAATATATTTCCTGAGAGGACTATGTAATTTTTATACGTCGGAAATTGTTTGCCGCAAGCGATAGGGTTAAATAAGGATATGGTGATCAAGATGAGTTCTGTAAACCGCAATTTTACTTCTGCACTGAAATTCGCTCTGGGACTAATCCTGGCCTGGGGCATTTTTCTTCTTATTGTAATAGCCGCCGGACCCGAAAACACCCTTTCCGTCAGAACCGTTTCCAAGGGGACAGAGTTCATAACGGATCAGGGACCGCAATTCACACTGCCTTCCGGTTTTTCCGCAGAGCCGGAAAGCTTTGAGGGCAATGAAATAGAATACCATCTGAATCTAAAACGCAGCGACGGTCTGATCT
Source organism: uncultured Oscillospiraceae bacterium (assembly GCA_902465325.1). Taxonomy (GTDB): domain Bacteria; phylum Bacillota; class Clostridia; order UBA1212; family SIG427; genus CABQMV01. The sequence goes on along the minus strand of CABQMV010000024.1, from coordinate 13,887 downwards.
ACGGCTATTTTGAAATTATTTACGTGGGGACAGAGTTGTCCTCACAGAATGGATTGGAACAATATGTTAAAAATACAGGAAGATATAAATCCGCCAGTATAAACAGCTTTATACAAGATACCGCCTCTATGGGAAAGCTCCCGGCCATTACCTGGGAATATACAATATCAGCAGAGCCCCCTTCAAACGGACTCCAGGGCAACTCTGTCCCCACAGAAGCAGTAAAGGCAATGCAGGGATTTGCTTCAAAAAAAGAGCGCCTTTATACGTTGGCACTCTTTACAAACAGTCAGAAGGTCTCAATGGAAGAAATAAAAGAGACATTTCAGAGTATCATGTCAAGCTTTATTTTTTGAGGGACAGAGATCAGCCAGCGTACAGCGTTCGCATTTTGGCTTTCTGGCGCTGCACACAGCCCTGCCGTGAAGAACAAGACGATGGCAGAAATCGTTACTCTTGTCCGGTGGTAAAATCTTACGAAGATCCCGCTCAATTTTCTCCTGTTCTTTATTCAAAGTCAGCCCCAGGCGCGTAGAAAGCCGAATACAGTGGGTATCCACAACAACAGCCGGCTGCCCGAAAGCATCCCCCAGCACCAGATTCGCCGTCTTCCGTCCCACACCGGCCAGACTCAGCAGCTCCTCCATGGTCCCGGGAACCTGCCCATTATATACTTGGCACAGCCGCTGACAGCACGCAATGATATTTTTCGCTTTGTTATGATAAAATCCCGTGGACCGTATCATTTCCTCCAACTCATGCAGATCTGCCTCAGCGAAAGCCTTTGCGTCAGGATACTGGGCAAACAGCGCCGGGGTAACCAAATTAACCCTGGCATCGGTACACTGCGCAGCCAGCTGCGTACTAATCAGTAACTGCAGCGGATCCACATAGTCCAAAGAACATTCGGCCTCGGGATACTGTATCTCTAGTCTTTCTATAATTTCATCTATTCTATTCATGCGGTTCCTCCCTGTCTAAAGTAAACGTAAAGCATGAGCCCTCCCCCGGGACACTGGAAACGGTAATTTTCTGATTATGATTCTGCAGAATTTTCTGCACAATAGAGAGCCCAAGTCCGGTGCCCTTTTTGTCATTACTGCGGGACTTATCTGCCTTGTAGAATCGCTCAAATACAAGGGCCTGCTCTTCCTCAGACATCCCAATCCCAGAATCGATTACCTTTACCTGTACTTTATTTTCATTTTTACACCGGCCGGTAGTGATAATGATATCGCCGCCCTCCGGCGTAAACTTAATGGCATTTTGAATTAAATTAATAAATACTCGCTCTATTGCACTGCTGTCGCCGTATACATTTTCCTGGGGACGTTCAAACTGAGGAATCACATTAATATTTTTTTGATTAATCAGCGGCTCCAGGTTGGAGATCACCGTAGAGGCAGTCCGGTTGATATCAAAAAATGCCATTTGCAGGTGGCCCTGCCCTGCCGACAGTCTGGCCCAATCCAGAAGGTCATTTACTAGCCCGTTCATTCTGCTGATCTCTCTGTGTACCTTTTTCAGATACTCACGCTCCTTCTCTGGCGGAATCACACCATCCATAATCGCCTCTACAAAGCCCTTGATAGACGTCATAGGCGTCCGCAGCTCATGGGATACATTAGCAATGAAATCATTTCTTACGGTATCTAAATTGTTCAGAGAGCTGGCAGCTGTATTGAATGCATCTACCACATCCCCCACTTCGTCCCAGGTCGTCCTTTCAATATGTATATTAAAATCACCGCTAGCAATGGCCTCGGCCCCTTCTTTCAGCCGCTGCATAGGTCTAGTGATATACCGGGTCATAAACAGCATAATAATCATTTCTGCTAAAACAGCGATCACCGCAACAAGAATAATATATTTTATTACAGAACCCTGGGCTTCCGCCAGCTCAGGCATAGGAAAACTCATAATGACAGCGCCGAATACCTCGGCGTTTTCTTCCTGATACGATACAATCCGTTTGCTCACTGTCAGATGAGACCCTTCCTCCGGAGAATAGAGGCCGTGATAATCTCCATAGTCCACTACATATCCGGCTTTCTTGAAGCACTCGTTATACTGACTGGGGTTTACAAAGGCGTATCCGTCTCCCACATCTAAAAAGCGCGACGCAAAGTCCTTGGGAAAATAGACAGAATCCTGTATGATATAGTCCTGCTCATTTGGCAGCAGGGGAAATGACATAATAATATTTCCCTGCTGATCCGTAATATAGATATCTGTATTTAAAATTTCATAGCAGGTGGCCATCCGGCTTCTCAATATGTAATAATTCGAGTCCGGCGCCGCAATGCCGTCCGGTGCCTTTCCGTATTCATCGCTCTTGGCGTACTGCACCATAAGATAAGAAATAGCATCCGCAGCCTTCTCCATATCAGTCAGCTTGGAATCTGACAGGTAAGCTTTTATGGTCCTAGAGATCGCCAGTCCCATACATACGGTAGCCAAAACAATGGTAACGGAGACAACAACCATAAATTTTACATACAAAGACTTAAAAATCCCTTTTCCTCTTTTATGGCTGCTTCTCCGTTCCAAAATGCAATCGTCCTTTAATATAAAATATCGTGTGCGTACCGCTCCGCACTATTTAACTTCAAATTTATATCCAATTCCCCAAACTGTCTTAATCTGCCAGGAATGGGAAGGATCCTCAATCTTCTCCCGCAAGCGCTTAATGTGTACATCTACTGTTCTGGAGTCTCCAAAGAAGTCATATCCCCAGATATACTCCAGCAGCTGATCTCTGGTATATACTTTATTAGGATTAGAAGAAAGGAAGAATAAAAGCTCTAGCTCCTTGGGAGGCATGGAAACCTCTTCCCCATTTACTTTAACGGTATAGGTTGATTTGTTCACAAGCAGATTCGGGTAAACTACCTCTTCCTGAATATCCTTGTCCACATTGCCGGTCCTTCTTAAAACCGCCTTGACTCTAGCAGTCAACTCCCGGGGATCAAAGGGCTTCACCAAATAGTCGTCCGCACCCAATTCAAGCCCCAGCACTTTGTCAAAAATCTCACCCTTAGCGGAAAGCATAATAATAGGAATAGAACTAATTTTTCTGATTTCTCTGCATACTTGACACCCGTCTGCCCCCGGCAACATAATGTCCAATACCATCAGGTCAGGCGTCATCTTTTTAAAAGTCTCTAAAGCATCCAGTCCATCATACGATACAAATACTTCAAAGCCTTCCTTCTCCATGTAGATTTTGATAAGGTCACAAATATTCTCATCATCATCTACGACCAATATTTTCTGCTTCGTATAGGTTGCCATAACCCGTACCTCCTTGAAATCAATTGCAACATAATATATAATATCGTGAAATGCACAATATGTAAATAGGAAATTAACAAACCTATTACATTTGTCATTCATTATACTATGAAAGTGAGAAAAAATCAATGAAATTGGGAATTGTAGGGTTACCAAATGTGGGTAAGAGTACACTTTTTAATGCCATAACCAAAGCCGGAGCAGAAAGCGCGAACTATCCGTTTTGTACAATAGAGCCCAATGTAGGAATTGTAGCAGTCCCTGACAGTCGTCTGGACCAGCTCTGTAAAATGCACGCACCGCAAAAGGTCACCCCTGCTGTAATTGAATTTGTAGACATTGCCGGGCTGGTAAAAGGGGCCAGCAAAGGAGAAGGCCTGGGAAATAAATTTCTCTCTCACATCCGGGAGGTTGACGCAATTATCCATGTAGTCCGCTGTTTTGACGACGATAATATTATAAGAGTAGAAGTCTCCACCTCTCCTGCCGGCGATGCAGAGACCATCAATATGGAACTGCTTCTGTCAGATATGGAGATGCTGGAGCGCAGGATAGAGAAAACCCGAAAGATGACCAAGGGCGGCGACAAAAAAATGATAGCAGAGCTGTCCCTTTTAGAAAAAATAATGCAGCATCTGGAGAAAGACCTTCCCGTCAGGGCAATGAAACTGGAAGAAGAGGAAAAGGAATATGTAAATTCCCTGTTTCTTCTGACTGCCAAACCGGTCATATACGCAGGAAATATTAGTGAAGACGACGTTGCAGATCCCTATGCCTGTCCTTATGTACAGGAACTCCAGCAGGTAGCTGACAGAGAGCATGCACAGCTGATGGTACTCTGCAGCAAGCTGGAGGAAGAAACCGCCGCATTGGAAGAGACAGAGCGCAGAGAATTCCTAGCGGAACTGGGCCTCAAAGAGTCCGGACTTGACCAGCTAATTAAAGCCAGCTATACTCTTCTTGGACTAATCAGCTTTTTGACGGCGGGCCCCCAGGAGGTAAGAGCCTGGACCATTACCAAAGGGACAAAAGCTCCTCAGGCGGCCGGTAAAATACATTCTGATTTTGAGAGAGGCTTTATCCGTGCAGAAATTGTATCCTATGACGATTTAATGAAGTGCGGTTCCATGGCTGCCGCAAAAGAAAAGGGCCTGATCCGTTCAGAAGGAAAGGACTATATTATGCAAGACGGCGATGTTACACTGTTTCGGTTTAATGTATGAAACCGTGTAAAGTTTATAGTGAAGGAGAAAATTTACTATGGAAAAACAAAAGAAAAAAATGACCTTAACCCAATTCTTTTTGATCTATATTATAATACTGGCCTGTATCCTACTAGGCGTTTCTGCCTGTACCGGCAGCGTAAATTCCGGAGATACTCAGGTTCTTTCGGAAAATACAGTCTCCCCTTCAGACAATGGAAATACCTCTCCGGCTCCCAGTGCTACTCAGGCGGCCAATACAGCCACTCCGTCCGCTTCGGCCACCCCTGATGTAGGCAATTCCGGCGATCCCAGCCCTGTTACAGATCCCTCTCCTGCCGGCGGCAGCCTGGCGGGGCTCAAGGTATCCATTGATCCCGGGCACCAGGCGCAGGCCCCCTCCGGAACGGAAACCACAGCACCCTGGAGCAGCCAGACAAAGCCAAAAAACACCTCTGGAACAAAAGGGACCTCTACAGGGACAGACGAGTATATCCTTAATCTTCAGATTGCCCTGAAGCTTCGGGATTCTTTGACGGCGCAGGGAGCTACAGTAATTATGACCAGGGACAACAACGACACCTCGCTGTCCAATCAGGACCGGGCCAATATTTCCAACAAAAATAATGTAGACATTATTATCAGTATTCACTGCAACGGAGCCGACAGCGCCAGTGCCAACGGCACCGAAGTTTACTCCAGAGGATCTGGCGACGGCAGCGCTGAATACGCCGCCCGCTCCTCGGCAGAGGCCAAGCTGGCAGCCAAGCTGGTAGATGCCATCGTTGCAGAAACAGGCGCTAAAAACAGGGGCGCCAAGCTCAGCGATTCCTATACGGGAATCAATTATGCAAACGCCCCCTGCTTTATTGTAGAGTGCGGTTTTCTATCTAACCCGGAGGAAGATAAAAAATTAAATGACAGCAGCTATCAGGATAAGATTGTAGCAGGAATTAAGAAATTTTTAGAGGAAAATAAAAGCGCTCTGTCTTCCTCATAAAACGATCCAGAAAAATAGAACGCAGGGGCGGATACTAGATCTTCGCCCCGCGTTGTTTCATTAATCTTATAAGAAAAACCGGGAGAGGGCTTCCTCCACGCACCTTCTCAGTTGGTCTATCCCCTGTTCATTCTCTATAACAACATCGGCGATGGCTTCATACTGCTCATTGGACAGCTGGCTGTCAATTCTGGAAATCGCCTCCTGCCGGCTGATGCCCATCCGGTCCACAAGTCTCTGTATCCGAATGTCATAATTGGCCACCACCGCCCATATCACATCTGCTGTATCTAAAAATCCCCGTTCTACAGGGATCGGCACATCCAGTACAATAAAACCCTGCTGTTCCCGTTTCTCTATTTCAGCAATTTCTGTTTGGATGGAATCGGCTACCCTTCCGTGGACAATTTCATTAAGGCGATTCCGAAAAACTTGGTCATGAAAAACAACAGCCGCAATTTTACGCCGATCCAGCTGCCCGTCCGGCATCAGAAAATCCGTTCCCAGCCATTGTACAATTTCTCTGTATACGGGCTTCCCCGGCTCCTGAAGTCGCCTTGTCAGCCGGTCCGCATCGATCACATGTCCTCCCTGCTGAGCCAGCAACCGGGAAACCGTACTCTTGCCGGTACCGCAGCCGCCGGTCACCCCCAGCACCTTCATTTTTCCCATATCCATTTTTCCTTTCTGCTACTTCGCATCATACCAGGTCTCTCCGGCGGCCACAGAAACCTTTAAAGGCACCTCCAGAGGAAAGGCATTCTCCATGCATTCCCGCAGCAGACGGATTACGGCATCCGCCTCGTCCCTGGGAGATTCCACCAATAATTCGTCGTGGACCTGCAAAATCAGTCTAGCTCGGCAGCCCTCTTCTTTCAGACGGTGATAAACCTGAATCATTGCTGCCTTTATAATATCCGCCGCCGTGCCCTGAATAGGCATATTCATCGCTACCCGCTCTCCAAAAGCCCGTGTCAAATATTTTGAAGAAGTCAATTCAGGTAAATACCGGCGTCGGCCCATGAGGGTAGAGGCATATCCCCGCTCTTTAGCAGATTGCACCATCCCGTCCAGAAAAACCTTAATCCCCGGGTATCTGGCAAAGTAGGATTCAATATACCGCTTCGCTTCGTACCTGGATATGCCTGTATCTCTGGCCAGGCCAAATTCACTGATCCCGTATATAATACCAAAATTCACCGCTTTGGCATTACTCCGCATAGCGGGAGTTACCAGTTCCTCAGGAATCCGGTTGATCTGGGCCGCCGTTATCGTATGAATATCTTTGTTCTGACAGAAGGCTTCTATCATAGCCTGATCTCCCGACATAGCAGCCATAACCCTCAGCTCAATCTGGGAATAGTCTGCATCGATTAATATCCAGTCCGGAGCTGCCGGCAAAAAGGCTTTTCGTAGCAGACGCCCCAATTCATGCCGAATTGGAATATTTTGCAAATTAGGTTCTGTACTGCTGAGCCTTCCCGTAGCCGTTACCGTCTGGTTAAAGGAGGAATGCACCCTTCCATCTGAAGGGTCAATAGCCGCCTGTAAACCATCTATATAAGTAGACTTGAGCTTTGTATTCTGCCTGTATTCAGTAATCATGGGGACAATGGGATGTTTGTCCGACAGCTCTTCCAACACTTCCTGGTTGGTGGCCTTAGAGCCTGTTTTCGTTTTCTTTTTACTCTCCAGGCCCAGTTTATCAAACAGAACCTCTCCCAATTGTTTGGGGGAATTGATATTAAACTCATAGCCCGCATAATCGTATATCCCCTTGGTAAGCGCTGCAATCCGTTCATCCATTTGCTCACCTTCTGCCCGCAGTACGGCCGGATCTACCCGAAAGCCAATCCGTTCCAGATCTGCCAGCACTGTCACCAGCGGCAGTTCCACTGTCTGATACAGTGTCTCCAGTCCATCGCGCTTTAGCCTGGCGGCAATGGGCTCAGCCATATCCCTTAAAGCTTCAGTCTCTGGAAGAGCTTCTGGCAACTCTGTCCCCATAAAAAAGCGATAAATATCAGCAAGCCCATTCCATTTTCGGCCGCCGTCGCACACATAGGCTGCTAAAGAGCCATCGCATACCAGCCCTTCCAATTGGCAGTCCATAGATAGAAGCCACAAAACCAGGGGCTTTGCATTCATACAATATTTCTTTATAGCAGAATTTTGAAATACCGGTTTCATTTTTTCAACAAAACACAGACTCATCATGGGCCCTATAAACAGTATAGACCAGGCCTCCCGGCTTAGATCATTCAAAAGGGTAAGCTCCTTTAGCTCTTCATTCTGAAAGGAGCAGGATATATACAGTGCCTGTACAGCTGTCAAATCCGGCAGTGTCTCCAGCTGTTCCTCCATATCAATATTTTTTACAGCAACCGGTTCCCTTTCCTGAACACCGTGGGAAACCACACTTTCTAAAGCAAACTTTTTAATCAGACTGTGAAATTCCAGTTTTGTAAAAAGCGCTTTTAGAGCTTCCGCATCTCCGGGACCTGCCCTCATATCATCAATTGGAATATCCAGAGGAACTGTCCGGCAAATTTCGGCCAGCTTTCGGCTCATATAGGCTTGTTCCTTAAAGTCTTCTAATTTTTTGCGCAGGGCCGGCTTGGTAATTTGGTCTATATGAGCATACAGCCCGTCCAAACTCTCATAGCTTTGAATAAGGGAGAGGGCGGTCTTTTCCCCCACGCCCGGGACACCCGGTATATTGTCTGAGGCATCCCCCATCAGAGCCTTGACCTCCAGCATTTTACCCGGTTCCAGGCCATACTTGTCCTGAATTTCCGTAGGTGTATAGAATGTAGCCACTGTATTCCCTTGCTTTGTAGTAGGTAAAATTACGTTTACCCGGTCCGTGATCAGCTGAAAAGAATCTCTGTCCCCTGTTAAAATGCGGCAGTCCATTCCCTGCTGCTCTGCACGCAGCGCATAGGTGCCAATAATATCGTCCGCCTCATAGCCCTCCTGCTCAAGACGGGTAATTCCCATATAATCCAAAACTTCTTTTATCAGCGGCATTTGAGAAGCCAATTCAGGAGGCATTCCCTTCCGGTTTGCTTTGTAGCCGCTGTACATAGTATGGCGGAATGTCGGTGCCTTTAAATCAAAAGCCACCGCAATATGAGCAGGCTGCTCTTCCTTGGCAAATTTATAAAATATATTCAGAAAGCCATAGATTGCGCCGGTATACTGTCCCTGGGCATTCTTCATAAAGCTGTCCTGCGTCCCGTAAAAAGCCCGGTTCATTATGCTGTTCCCGTCCACCAACAAAAGTTTATCCATTCTTTCCTCCTGATTCTGGTAATGATATTGGAAATTGTACCACGCATCCACCTGGATACGCAATAGTCACTTCGCCGCACCGTCCCAGCAGCGCCCCCATAAACAGGATAGAGGAGCGCAGCCTCCCCGCCAGTTCCGTGGGGACAGAGGTGGAAGAAATATCGGCGGCATCTATGGTTATGGTACCCTCTTCAAAAACAGTTTTGCACCCTAGGCTTTCCATTATTCGTAAAGTAACCCGCACATCTTCAATATCCGGACAGTTTTTCAATACAGAAACGCCCTTATGCAAAATACATGCGCTCAAAATGGGGAGCACAGCATTTTTTGCACCTTCAATTTTTACCTCACCGTTCAGTGGCCTGCCTCCCACAATTGTATACTTATCCATGAAACACTCAGCCTCTCTATATGTACTGCTTTATTTTATGTTTTTCATGGGGACAGAGTTCCTTTTTTCATGGGGACAGAGTTGCTCAGCTTTGAACTGCCGGGCCTTTGCCGGTGCGAACAGGCGCAAACAAAAGGCAGGGCTCCTCTCGTTGACCTTTGGAAAACCCTGCCTGTGAAAATTTCTCTTTTGCTGCTTCTACTTCTTTACTACCCCCAGGGTAACCTTCTGACCGTTCAGCGTCCACTCTCTTCCCTGAGAAACACTCTGATCGTAATATACAGACTCTCCTAATACTTCCTCCTTGATCTGAGTCTCATTGCGCTTTACCAGTTCGCTCAGCCGCTGGTTCCCGCTGATATAAATGTCAATATGGTCCATCACTTCAAAGCCGGAATCCTTTCTCATGTTCTGAAGCTTACTGATAACCTCCCGGACAAAGCCCTCTTCGATCAACGCGTCTGTCAGATTGGTATCCAGCACGACAGTGATTCCATTCTCTTCCACTGATACATAGCCCGGCATCTGAGCGGCTTCAATAAGCAGGTCCTCCTGAGAAAGCTGCTCCTCTCTGCCAGAGACCTGAATTGTCAGACTGCCTGTTTCATGGATCTCGTCCATCGCCTGGTTTCCGTCCAGTTCTGCCAAAATCTGGCGCACCTCATTGAGCTCCTTGCCAAAACGACGGCCCAAGGTCTTCAGCTGAGGCTTGAAGCTGTGAGTCGTAAAATGTCTCACATCTGAAGTGAAAATAAGCTCCTTTATATTCAGTTCATTTTTAATAATCTCGGCGTAAAATGCCGGCATATCTGGAATATTCTCGGATTTTACATACATCCTGCCAATGGGCTGACGATTTTTGATATTGGCCCCATTCCGGCAAGACCGGCCCAAAATAACAATGGACAGGACCTCTTCCATTCTTGTCTCCAGCTCTTTGTCAATCCATTCCTCTCTGACTTCCGGATAAAAACACAGATGCACACTCTCAGGCGCTGACTGATCCACACTGCACACCAGATTTCTATAAATCTCCTCCGTCATGAAGGGAATCATAGGAGCGGCAGCTTTTGCCAGAGTTACCAGCGCCGTATACAAAGTCATATAGGCATTAATCTTATCCTGAGGCATTCCTTTTACCCAAAAACGCTCCCGGCTTCTGCGCACATACCAATTACTGAGCTCATCCACAAAATTCTCCAGTACTCTGGTCGTCTCAGTGATCCGGTAATTGGCCAGATTGTCGTCACAGGCCTTCACCATAGAATTCAATTTAGAAAGCAGCCATTTATCCATAACAGATAGGCTGTCGTAGTCCAGCGTATACTTGGTAGGATCAAAGCTGTCAATATTGGCATAGAGCACAAAAAAGGCATAGGTGTTCCAAAGAGTACCCATAAACTTTCGCTGTCCGTCTACAACAGCCTCCTTGTAAAAGCGATTAGGCAGCCATGGCGCACTGTTGGAATAAAAGTACCACCGGATAGCATCTGCCCCATAGGTAGCCAGCGCTTCAAAGGGATCCACAGCATTTCCTTTGGACTTGGACATCTTCTGCCCATTTTCATCCTGCACAAGACCCAATACAATAACATTCTTATAGGGCGCCTTATCAAAGATCAGTGTAGAGATGGCCAGCAGGGAATAGAACCAGCCGCGGGTCTGATCTACCGCCTCGCTGATAAAGTCCGCCGGAAAATTCTCCTGGAAAATCTCTTTGTTTTCAAAGGGATAGTGCCACTGGGCAAAGGGCATAGCCCCGGAATCAAACCAGCAGTCAATTACTTCCGGTACCCTCTCCATCTGCTGGCCGCACTGGGGGCACTTTATGGTGACGGCATCTATAAATGGCCGGTGCAGTTCAATATCCTCAGGACAGTTGTCAGACATAGCCTTCAGTTCCTCAATGGATCCTACAGAATGCCGGTGGCCGCAGGAACATTCCCAGATATTCAGGGGCGTCCCCCAGTATCGGTTCCGGCTGATCCCCCAGTCCTGCAAATTGTTCAGCCAGTCGCCGAAGCGTCCCTTTCCTATGCTCTCTGGAATCCAGTTGATGGTATTGTTATTGGCGATCATCCGATCCTTTACCGCTGTCATTTTGATAAACCAGGAATCTCTCGCATAGTAAATAAGAGGCGTATCACATCGCCAGCAGTGAGGATAGGAGTGTTCAAAGGGAAGTGCTTTGAAAAGCAGCCCCTTTTCTTCAAGGGCTTTGAAAACCTCCTTGTCCGCATCCTTGCAGAACATACCGGCCCAGGGGGTCTCCTTTGTCATTTCACCCTTGGTATCTACCAGCTGTACAAAGGGCAAATCGTACCGGCGCCCCACATTGGCATCGTCCTCTCCAAAGGCGGGAGCAATGTGTACCACTCCAGTACCGTCGGTCAAGGTAACATACGTATCGCATACAATATAATAGGCCTTTTTATCCAGACGGACAAAATCAAACAGCGGTTCATACTCTGTATATTCCAGATCTGTCCCCTGATAAGACTGTAAAATGTCGTAATCCCCCTGGATCACAGAAGCCAGCAATGCCTTGGCCAGGATATACCGTTCTCCGGAATCCTTCATCTGTATTTTTACATATTCTTCCTCCGGGTTCACGCACAGAGCCACGTTGGAGGGAAGGGTCCAGGGCGTAGTGGTCCAGGCCAAAATATAAGAATCTGTTTCGTTCTTTATCTTAAACTTGGCAATTGCAGATTTTTCTTTCACATCCTTGTAGCCCTGGGCTACCTCATGACTGGACAGCGGCGTTCCGCATCTGGGACAGTACGGTACAATTTTAAAACCTTTGTACAGCAAGCCCTTTTCCCAGATCTTCTTGAGCGCCCACCATTCTGATTCAATAAAGGAATTGTGGTAGGTTACATAAGGGTCGTCCATATCGGCCCAAAACCCTACGGTAGAGGAAAAATCCTCCCACATTCCCTTGTACTTCCATACACTCTCTTTACACTCTTTGATAAAGGGAGCTAGACCATACTGCTCAATCTGCTCCTTTCCGTCCAAGCCCAATTTTTTCTCAATCTCCAGCTCCACTGGAAGGCCGTGAGTATCCCAGCCGGCCTTACGAATGACCTTGTGTCCCTTCATCGTCTGATATCGGGGGATCATATCCTTTATAACCCGGGTCAGCACATGACCAATATGGGGCTTCCCATTGGCTGTAGGAGGCCCGTCATAGAAGGTAAAAGGGCTTCCGTCTTTGCGTTCTTCTATACTCTTTTCAAAAATTTTCTCATCTTTCCAGAACTGCTCTACTTTTTTTTCTCTCTCAACGAATTTTAAATCCGCAGGTACTTTGTCGTACATATCCACACCTCCGTAAAATAAAAGGCTCCGCCCCATGTATAGGGACGAAGCCGTGCCGCCTCGCTGTACCACCCTGTCATACAGTCATATGATGCTTCGTTACGGGAAGCGCCGTCTCAGCTTATTCAAAAAGCAGGCAGCTTTCCTTTCAGCCTCGCAACTCGGGAAGGGATATCAGACCGGTCTACTCAGCGCGGGCTCACACCATCTCCCGCTCGCTGGGGCCTTTCAGCCCGCTCTTACTGTCTCCGTCATCGTCTTTGTGGTTCTCTTTTCGGTAAAATTATAGTATACCCTGGGGGAAAAGTCAATATCCGCCGAAAGATCTATCCAGGAGGTTTGGGGCAAAGGAATTTAAAACAAGTCTGTCCCCATGAAAAAGGGCAACAAAAAAACAGGCCCAACGAGGTCACCTGTCTTTTTGCGGATTTTGCTTAGTCACTTTGTCCACCTGTGTGCGTACTGTCAGAAAAAGTCATCATACTCTCTCTCCCAGCCCTGACAATAGCGTTCCATATATCTGTCGATTCTCTCCCTGAAGACTCTCAGCAGCTCGTCCACCATTTCATAATTAACGAAGTAGTGTCTTCTGTGCTGTCCTTCCTCTTCTTCGTACAGAATAATTTCTTTTTCCCGCATTGTCCTCAGCAGCGTCATGAGACTGTGCTTGGTAATTTTAGTACCTTCGCTGATTTCCCGAAGTACGCACTGTGGGTGGTCATACACAAAGTCAAAGGTAGCCCTTTGGTTTTTGGTTTTGAGCCGGAGCGCAATCCACATGGTCTTATTGTCAGACCTGTCCATGTGCTCCTGCTCAAAATTGTAACCGTTCCCCATTTCTCTCCCCGCTTTCTGGATTATGGGTAGGACCTGTATACATACTCCTCAATACGGTCTGACTTATTGTTCGTCCCGTATATGTAGTATACAAATTTGGCTCTGTATGAGCCCGACTCTGTCAGGGTCATGTAGTGCTCAAAACCGTCCATAGAACGAGTTGACGTATCCATCCAGGCACAGGTCGCTGTGGAACTGGCGGCCCTCCAGACACCGTCTACCAGCTTCTGCAGATAAGTGTACACTGTAGCATTGGTAAAATTACTACCCGCATCATAATAAATAGATACACATGCCTGGTTTCCACTAATCGTAAAAGCCGAAGAAGTCATCCCCGTTACCTCATATTGATATGAAACGACCTCCTCCGGTGCCGACACGTCCTGCGCCCCCAATGGCAGTACATTGACCGACAGCGTCACAATCATCAGTGACAGCAACAATCCTTTCAAAACTTTGTTCATAACAACTCCTCCTGTGAAATATAGAGTGCGAATTCCTCCGCCCACATATATAACCGGAAGCCTGTCGAAATCTTGCAGTAC
>CABQMV010000023.1 GCA_902465325.1 uncultured Oscillospiraceae bacterium | reverse complement strand
CCTGCCGTAACATTCAAATATTTGTACAGAGTAATATTTACTCCGCTGGCATCCGCCGCACCTGGATTCTCCCCTACCGCTCTCATCCGCAAACCCTGCTTTGTCTTCGTTATATAAATCCACAAAAGAACGGCAACCGCAATGGCAATATAGACAAAATAATTATAGGAAAAAAGTAATTTGCCTATATAGGGAATCTCCTTAAGCCCGGGAATTCCTGTATCACTAGAAAACACAAGCATTCGGTCCCCCATGGCAGGAAAGGAGCCGGAATTTGCCATGGTTCTTCCAATAAAAGCATAGATGCCATTGCCAAAAATCGTAAGCGCCAATCCAGTCACATTTTGATTAGCCTGCATAGTAACAGTAAGAAAGGCAAACAGCAGACCGCAAAGAGCGGCAGACAAGAAAGCAATTAAAATCGCCAAAAGAAAGCTATTGGCTTTGCAGCCGGCATAATAGCCGCTGATAGCACCTACTGCCATCATACCTTCAACACCCAGATTCATACTGCCGGATTTTTCACTGATGATCTCCCCAGTCGTACCCAAAAGCAGCGGCGTACCTGTTTTCACAGATTCAAACAGAAAATTAATAATAACATTCATTTTCCCGCCTCCTTTTTTCTGCTCAGTGTAAATACAAATTTATATCGCATAAAAAAGTCAGCTGCCAGCACCGTAAACAGGATAATTCCCTGTAAAATGTCCGAAGCGGAGGAAGAAATGGCATAGGTGCTTTCAGCAATAGCCGCTCCCTTTTGTAAAATAGCCATAAACACAGAAGCAATGACAATGCCAATAGGATTCAGCTTCGCAATATACGCCACAATAATGCCTGTCCAGCCCACATCTGCCGTAATTCCGTCGCTCAGCGTATGACTGGTAGCCGAACCTGAAACCTGCAGCATCCCGGCAGCGCCCACAATAGCCGCACTAATAAAAGCTGTGCGCAGCACAATCTTCTTTACATTCATTCCTGCGTATCCCGCTGTATTGGGACTGTCGCCTACCACAGAGATCTCATATCCCTGCTTTGTGTACCGGAAATACAGGAACAGACAAACTGCTGTCAGCAGCGCAAGAAACAGCGATAAATCCACATTTACCTTGCCGAAATTTACAGTATACATCCATGCGGATTCCGGCAGGGCTTTGAATTCCGGCCGGAAAACCTGACCGGTTTCAGAAACAGTCCGATAAAAACGCAGGTGCTTCAGATAGGTAAGAAAATAATACGCAATATAGTTAAACATCAGCGTCAGCAGCGTTTCACTGGTAGAAAATCTCACCTTAAAGAAGGCAACCAGCAGACCGAACAGGCCGCCGCCAACAGCGCCGGCCAGCAGCATCAGCAGCAGAGTCAGCCACTGAGGAAGAAAATCCCCTAATGCAAAGGCTACTGTGGTAGCCGCAATAGAACCCATAATAAACTGGCCGTTGGCTCCGATGTTCCAGAACTTCATTTTGAAAGCTACCGCAATTCCTAAGGAAGTAATCAGAAGCGGTATCACAATCCGGATAAATCCCCTTATATAAATAGCATTGTCAAAACAGCCCTTGACCACCGTCTTATAGTATTCAAAAGGATTCTGCCCAATACACAAAACAAACAGGCCTCCCATTGCAATAGCTAAAACAATGGCTACCGCATACATAAGCACTGCCTTTTGCAGAGAAACATCGCCCTTCTTCGCAATCCGCACAAGCTGTGCCCGCCGCTTCTTGAAGACTTTCCCCTTTTGCACTCTCTCCGACTTTGGCTCCGACGCTCCTTCTGCCAAAATCTGCTCCTCCTGCTGCGCTGCGTCATCCCCTTCTGACTCCGCAGTCTGA
Organism: uncultured Oscillospiraceae bacterium; assembly: GCA_902465325.1. Classification (GTDB taxonomy): domain Bacteria; phylum Bacillota; class Clostridia; order UBA1212; family SIG427; genus CABQMV01. Next base: position 17,335 of record CABQMV010000023.1, on the reverse strand, counting down.
CTTCCATAGGCATCCGTCATCAAAAGTCCCAGCTCTTCTTTTGAAGTTTTGGCCGCTTCTACAATACCCGTAACTTTGCCGTGGCACAGTACCAGAATCCTGTCGCAGAGCTCCAGCATAACATCTAGATCCTCTCCCACAAACAGCACACCAACCCCTTTTTGCTTCTGCTCATTCAGTATATGATAGATCATGTAAGAAGAATTGATGTCCAGACCCCGTACCGGATAGGCAGTAATAATTACATTGGGATCCGCCGAAATCTCTCTTCCCAGCAATACCTTTTGAACATTGCCTCCGGAAAGCCGCCGAACAGGAGTCTCCGTCCCCGGTGTAACAACCTCCAGCTCCTCAATAATTTTTTTCGCAAGCTTCCTGGCCTTCTTTCGATCCACCAAAAAACCTCTGCGGTCAATGTAGCTTTTCAGCATCATATTATCCGTAATACTCAGAGATGCCGCCAGCCCCATCCCCAGTCTGTCTTCGGGAATAAAGCTCATGCTGATGCCTTTTTTTATAATAGAACGAGGACTCTGTCCCTCGATATTTTCATTTTTATATAAAATCTCAGACCCCGGTGCTACAGGAATCAGGCCTGCTATCGCCTCACAAAGCTCCTTCTGTCCGCAGCCCGACACACCGGCTACGCCCAGGATTTCCCCTCCAAACAGCTGAAAAGACACTTGATCCAGCGCTATGGAAGCATCCTCCCGAAGCACCGTCAGATCTTTTGCCTCCAGTAAAATCTCGCCCTTTTCTGCAGCAGGATGCTCAATTTCAAGAGATACGGACTTTCCTACCATTAAATCAGTAAGCTCCTGTATGGTGGTATCAGCAGTAACCACAGTGCCCACACTCTTTCCCTTCCGCAGAATGGTGACCCTATCGCTGATTTCCAATACTTCATTCAGCTTATGAGTAATAATAATAACCGCGCATCCCTGTTTCTTCATCTTACGAAGAATTTCAAACAGCTTTCTTGTTTCCTGCAGAGTCAGTACCGCAGTAGGCTCATCTAATATAAGGATTTCTGCACCGTAATAGAGTACCTTAATAATCTCCACCGTCTGTTTCTCACTGACAGACATGTCGTACACCATTTTCGTGGGATCAATATCAAAGCCAAACTGTTTGCTTACCCGGGCAATTTTTTCATTTCGCTTTTCCGACAGCCAGTTAGATTCCTTTTCCGTCCCAATCCAGATATTATCCGCTGCGGAAAAATTATCCACCAGTTTAAAGTGCTGATGGATCATTCCAATCCCATAGTGTTTGGAATCTTCCGGAGAATGAATCGTTATTTTTTCTCCATTTAAATAGATTTCGCCTTGATCCGGCATATAGATACCGGAAAGCATATTCATCAGCGTTGTCTTTCCGGACCCGTTTTCGCCCAGAAGCGCTAAAATCTCTCCTCTTTTCACAGAAAGATCAATCTTGTCATTGGCCACCACTTCGCCAAAGTACTTGCTGATTCCGCATAATTCGATTACATAATCCTTTGATGGCACAGTCTCACCTAAATTCCCATAATAAATGCATAAAATAAAGAAGAGGAGCGCCCGGAACCCCCGGGCTCTCCTTCTTAAAAATTAAAAGTTTATTTGAGTTCAACACCTTCAACAAAGTAATTCATAGAACCCTGAATAACGCTGTCCTCAACGGAACCCTCGCCTGCCTTGACAATAACATTGCCCGCATTGTCCTTCAGATCCGCATCCGTTTTAATAACCGCGCCCGCATCATCAAAGGAAAGCTTAACACCGCTAAAGACGTCCCAGCTGCCTTCATTAAACAGCGCCTTCACTGCGTCAATATATTCGGCAGTATTCTCCGCACAATTTTTGGAAAGAGGAGAAATGTCTACAAAGCCTTCCTTTATGCCAGCATAATAGTTGCCAAAGGATGCCCACTGACCGGAGGCCGCTGCCTCAACAGCCGCCGTATAATAAACACCCCAGTTCCAGATAGGAGCAGTCAGATGGGCTTTAGGAGCTTCTGCCGTCATATCGGAATTGTATCCGCAGCCAAATACGCCTGCTTCTTCTGCAGCCTTCTGAGGGTTAGCAGTATCACAGTGCTGAGCAATCACATCACAGTCCATTTCAATCAGCGCTTTTGCATAAGCAGTCTCATTATCCGGTGCATACCAGGAATTCAAAGTCTTTACATACACCTTTGCCTCCGGATTAACAGCCTGTACACCCAGAGCAAAAGCATTGATTCCGCTGCAGGTCTCCGCCAGGTCCGTGTCGTAAGCAGCCACATAGCCAATCTTATTGGTCGTGGTCTTCAAGCCGGCGGCAATACCGGACAAATATCTGGCCTGATAAATTCTTCCGAAATAGTTGTTGAAATTCGTATCATTGCTCTTATAGCCTGTACCGTGAGAGAAGATTACATTAGAATATTCCTTGGCCAGCTCTTCGGTCGTATCCATATAACCATAGCTGGTAGCGAAAATAATCGTACAGCCCTGAGCAATGCAGTCCTCCATGGCTTCCTTTGTATCCGCCTTGTTATCGTCTGCCACATCAAGCTTTCTAATAATCTGGTCGTCCTTCAGCCCCAGGTTTTTCTGCATAGCAATAATTCCCTGGTCATGAGCATAGGAATAACCGGATCCGTCTGCCGGATCGCCAATATGGATAACGCCTACTTTAACCTTTGAATAGTCTACCTCCGAGGTCCCGGAAGTTGCATCCGGCGCCTTTGTGACTTTCCCGTCGTTTCCGCCGCTGCAAGCAGTGAAGGAAAACGCCAAAGCCAGCACCATCAGCAGTGCCAATACTTTTTTCATTACCAATACCTCCTAATGATAAAACTGTATATTTGAGGGAATATACCCCTGCAAAACTGTTTAACAGGACTTTCGAAACCGGATGCCGTCCGTCTCGCTCATGGAATCCACGATCGCCAGAGACTCTACGCGCACTCCCATATCCCGAATCCGTTTACCGCCCTCCTGAAAGCCCTTTTCTATGACAATCCCAGCACCTACAAGGGTTGCGCCGGCCGATTTGATCAGGCTGATTAAGCCCAACAGCGCGCTGCCCTCAGCCAGAAAGTCGTCAATCACCAGTACTCTATCCTCCGGACCTAAAAAATCCTTCGATAAAATAATATCGAAGAATCTGTTATGCGTAAAGGAATGTACCCTTTCTGTATATACGTCCCCGGAGATGTTGCTGGTCTGGGATTTCTTGGCAAAAACCACCGGTACGTTAAAATACTGGGCGGCAATACAGGCAATCCCTATTCCCGAAGCTTCAATGGTAAGTATTTTGGTAATTTTATCATTAGCATAGAGACGCCTGAACTCCTTGCCGATTTCATTGAAGAATGAAATATCCATCTGATGGTTAAGGAAGCTGTCCACCTTCAGGACATTTCCTTCCTTGACTTTTCCCTCTCTGCGAATCTTATCCTCCAACATCTGCATAGCCTTGTGCATCTCCACAACAATATATAGTATATAAAAGATATTAGGACACCATTATAACTTTATACAGTACAAAAATCAAGAGGTTGTTTTATTTTCTTTTCTTCTGTATAATAAAAAAAGGTTTGTGCCACAGATTTTACAAAGGAATGAGGATGATTATGCCCAATTACGATGTTGCAATTATTGGCGGCGGCACCGCCGGAATTTTCACTGCGTACGAGCTCAGCAAGCTTCAGCCGCGGCTCAGTATTGCCATACTGGAACAGGGAAATCCCATTGACAGCAGAAAATGCCCTATTATACAGAAAAAAACCGTTTCCTGTGTCAACTGCAAAACATGCAGCATTATGAATGGATTTGGCGGCGCAGGCGCTTTTTCTGACGGAAAATTTAATTTTACCACCGCTTTCGGTGGCTGGCTGCACGATTATATTCCCGCAGACGATGTCATGAAGCTGATAGAATATGTGGACAGTGTGAATATGAGCTTTGGCGCTACAGAAAAAAGGTTCAGCACCTATACGCCTGAAGCCAGAGCCCTGGAGAAAAAAGCCCTGGAGGATGACCTGCATCTGCTGCGGGCAGAGGTCAAGCATCTGGGAACAGAACGGAATTTGAAAATCTTAGGACTTATGTCCGAATATCTGAAAGAGCGCGTGGATCTGAGATGCAATACCACCGTGGATACCATAGCACATCTGGCAGACGATTCCTACACGCTTACACTAGCAGACAGCGGGGAAAAAGTGAACTGCCGGTACCTGGTGGTGGCACCCGGACGCTCCGGAGCAGAATGGTTCTCCGGCCAATGCAAGGAGCTGGGGATCAATTTAATAAACAATCAGGTAGATATTGGCGTTCGTGTGGAATTACCGGCCAGCGTATTCGAGCATATTACAGATGTAGTATACGAGGCAAAAATGGTATACGTCACAAAACAGTACGGAGATGCGGTCCGCACCTTCTGTATGAATCCCTACGGACATGTGGTTACCGAAAACGTAGAAGGCTGTATTACCGTTAACGGTCACAGCTACAGCGACAAAAGTCTTCGAAGCGACAATACGAACTTTGCTCTGCTGGTAAGCAACCGTTTTACCAAACCCTTTAACGAGCCCTACCAGTATGGAAAACGGATTGCCTCCCTGTCTAACATGCTGGGCGGCGGCGTACTGGTTCAGCGATTCGGCGACTTGATCAAAGGCGTCAGAACCAATGAGCATCGATTAGGAAAAAGCTTTGTAAAGCCTACTCTCAATGCAACGCCCGGGGATCTGAGCCTGGTACTGCCCAAAAGGCATTTAGATAATATTATTGAAATGATCTATGCACTGGATAAAATCGCACCGGGTACGGCAAATCACGATACCCTGCTCTATGGGGTAGAGGTGAAATTTTACAGCTCCCGGATTGAGCTGTCTCACCAGCTGGAAACACCTTATAAAAATATGTTTGCCTGCGGAGACGGAGCCGGCGTCACCAGGGGACTTTCCCAGGCTGCCGCCTCTGGCGTCCTGGTAGCCAGAAGCATTGCTGAACGCATAAATTAATAATCAGAGGGCGATCCTTACGGGATCGCCCTCTGACTGAATAAGAAACGAAACCGGACTGGCACAGCTTGCAAAATCCGCATTTTTATGAGCCGTCCGGTAATTTTTTATATATTTTACAGCAGAAACTCCAATGCCCTTTCAAGTTCTCTGTCCCAGTCCTGCCATCGATGGGCACCTTCCCCCTCCCGGTAGGTCAAAGGCAGCCCCTGCTCCTGCATAAAATCCCGGAACTTTAAGTTGGCCTGATACAGAAAATCGTCATAGCCGCACCACATATAAAACTGCGGCAGCACATGACCGGAAGCTCGTACTCTTTCCGCAGCTACATACAAGCTGGCCTCTCCCCTGACCGCTTCCTCCAAAGGACCCATGGCATTTTCCAGAATAGATTTCTCAATCCAAGGCTCCAATGCCGGAATATCCAGCGCCCCGGAAAAAGAAAACGCCTTACTGTAACGCTTCGGATAGGTCATAGCCGCCTTAAACGCCCCATATCCGCCCATGGAGGCACCGCCGATAAAGGTATCCTCCCGTTTGTCGGAAACCCCTTGGAAAAGGGTTCGAATTTGTTTTGGCAATTCTTCTGTTATGTAGGTAAAATACTTTCTCCCTCTGTCCATATCGCAATACCAGGACACATCACCGTCCGGCATAACAACAATCAAATGCTTTCCGTCCGCACAGCTTTCTATACCAGTGCGCCTTAGCCAAAAAGTCTCATCATCTCCCAGGCCATGCAGCAAATACAAAACACGGTAGGGGCGCTCCGGCACACCCAGCAAATAGTGCTTTTGAGGGTACAGAACCCTTATCGGCACCGATTTCCCCAAAGAATCGGAATATATCGTAAGTGCCAGCTCTGTCATCTTACAACTCCTTTAAAATATTGAATTCTTGCTTCTAAATCCGGATATGCTGCCGTCATTTTATCAGAAAACATGGCATTTTCTATATTTTCAGTAGCTGCCTGTTCATGGCCGATAAGAGCCATGGTCGCATCATACAGATTAGAAAATTCCGGATTTCTCTGCGCCTCGCAAATAAATTTCTGTCTGGGAGAGTTGATGTCCTCTCCACTGATTTGAAACAGTCCGTATTCCCGGCACAGCGCCCTTATTTTGGTAAGCTGCTCATAGGTATTGCGCGAAGGCATATAGGTCACCGCATTGAAGCCGAGAGAACCCAGAAGCGGGAAGAGCTCTTCAATATAGTCATCCTCAAATTTCTGTGCTTTTTTGTCTCCGGTCACACTGTTTCCCACATCGCCTAAATAGGCATACGCACTGATGCCGCCAATTTCTCTGGCCAGTGCAATGACCTCTGCAACATCGGGACACTCCTCTTGCGCATCGATATAAAATTTCTCTACCATATCGCTTTTCAAGGCGCCCAGCAGATCATACTCATACACCGGATTCTCTGAATCAGACAGATACCCTTCTATTTTACTGCTCACATTCATATCTAAATCTTTTTTCAAAAAGGCGACAACCTGAAAGCCTTTTCCCAGAGCCTTCACAATATTTTTGGAAACAGCAAAAAGTAAATGGCGCTCCGTGATGCTGCCCCCTACGGCAAAATTAGACAGAGGCACTACATCCCGGTCAAAGTCTGTGTATATTCCCGCAGCTTCTGTCAGCCGGTTAATATTTTGAATCATTTTCCGGTTCCTGCAGTTTCTGGCAGCCACATAGGGCTTGAAAAAGTCAATGACCCGATCAATATTCTGATGTGGGATGCCGTGAATCGCCATATACGCCACTCCCCGCTGGTCCGGATTATTAATTCTCCTGTCCTTTAAAGGCGTATTTTTCATAGAAGCTCTGCATTCCACCCCTATGGTGGTCAGCAGCCCCAGAATTTTACCAGCCTCAATAAACTCCCGGGCTCCGCTCAGAGAATCGTGGTCCATAATTCCCGCAGTCTTTAAACCTGCATTATATGCCATCCAGACAGCTTTCGCAGGGGAATAAGGAGAAAAAGAATACGTTGTGTGAATATGATTGTTCACATCATTTCCTGTAATGGGCCTTGTAAGGTGCCCCCTCTCAATTTCTTCCTTCAGCTCCCGCAGAGCTGCCAGTCTCTTCTGCTCGTCCTCATCATTCAGCTGTAAAATAAGTTTCTCCATACCATCACCTGTCCCCTTCTATTTTATAGCAAGCTGAGCTGCTGTACCGATGCATCCTCCTCCTTCGCAAAGCTGCCGGAGGAAGGAATATTTTTAACTCGATAAATCTGATAGTTGGCCAGAGCCATTTCCTGCGCTCTGTTCATTGACTTCAGCCAGGTATTCTTTTTAAACTTCATAACCTGTATTCCCTGTGTATTTTTAGTGGTTTTGAGCGGTATCATTTCCGTATGAATCACCAAAATCTTATCGTTCTCTGATATCATACAGATATCGGTGTCCTCTCTGATAAAGACCGCCTGAATCAAAGGCGATTTATCAGAATAGGCATTAATCAGCTTCCGTCTGTTTGTTTTCGTAGCATAGGCAGACAGCGGAACCTTGGCTACCTTTCCGTTCTGGAAGGCATATACCATCATCCCCTGGTAATTGTCAGTAACCACAAAATATACAATTTTCTCCTCCGCCTGCATCCCAAGCAGATTGGGCAGATACTCTCCCAAGGCTGAAGCTTTTGTCTCGGGAATTTCGTGGATCCGCATCTTATATACATTCTGCTGATCTGACACCAGCAAAATCTCAGATTTATTATGCCAGTCGCTTTCCTGTATGATTTCATCATTATCCTTCAGCTTCTGTTCAGGAGATGAGCGAAGAGCAGTCAAAGGAATTTTTTTCAAATAGCATTCCCGTGTCAGAATGATCTTCAAATTAAAGTCGTCTATCATCTCGTCTTTTGTAATTGTAACCACTTCGTCCTCATGGATAATATCCGTTCTCCGGGGCTGACCGTGCTTTTTCTCAATTTCCTTCAGCTGAGTCTGAATCAAGGCAAATACCTTTTTATCACTGCCAAGGATCCTGCTCATCTCCTCAATATCCTTTTTCAGACTGTCTATTTCACCGGTCTTTTTCAGAATATATTCTTTATTCAGATTCCGCAATTTGATTTCTGCAATAAAGTTGGCCTGTATTTCATCGATCCCAAACCCCCACATCAAATTGGGAACCACAAGCTCATCCTTCTCTGTCTCCCGGATAATTTTAATAGCCTTATCAATATCCAGCAAAATCTTTTCCAGACCCTGAAGCAGGTGCAGGCGATCCTGCTTGGCCTGAATTTCATAGGCCAGCTGCCTTTTGACGCAGCCTAACCGAAATTCCAGCCATTCCCGTATCAGTCCCCGCACGCCCATGACAACGGGCCGCCCTTTAACCAGTACATTGAAATTACAGGAAAAGCTGTCCTGCATAGGAACCTGAAGAGAATAGAGCTTATTCATCAACGCCTCGGGATCTGTATTTTTCTTTACATCCAGTGTGATTTTCAGACCGCCCTTGTCTGATTCGTCTCTTACATCCGTAATCTCTTTCACTTTCCCCGATTTAACCAGATCTACGATCTTATCAATAATCGCCTCCAGCGTAGTCGTATAGGGAATCTCATAGATCTCAATACAGCCGCTGTTTTTGTCATAGCGGTACTTAGAGCGGATCCGAATACTGCCTCTGCCGTTTTCCAGGACATTTTGCATATCCTTCTGCTTATAGATAACAGTCCCTCCCGTTGAAAAATCGGGCGCTTTGATATACTCCAGAAGATCTACCTGCGGGTTGTCAATATAGGCGCAGGTAGCCCGGCACACTTCCGCCAGATTAAAGCTGCAGATATTGGTAGCCATGCCTACTGCAACCCCCTGTGTAGAATTTACCAGTATGGTGGGAAAGGTAACCGGAAAAAGCACAGGCTCCTTCATGGTCCCGTCATAGTTATCAATAAAATCCACTGTGTTTTTATCAATATCCCGGAAAAGCTCCTCACAGATTTTAGCCAGACGCACCTCGGTGTACCGGGGCGCCGCGCTTGCCATATCTCTGGAATAGCGCTTGCCAAAGTTTCCCTTGGAATCCACATACGGATGCAGCAGCGCTTCATTGCCCCGGGACATACGTACCATTGTATCGTAGATGGCCTGGTCACCGTGAGGATTCAGCTTCATGGTTTCCCCCACCACGTTGGCAGACTTGGTACGGCCGCCGTGAAGAAGACCCTTCCTGTACATAGTATATAAAAGCTTCCGATGAGAGGGCTTAAAGCCGTCTATTTCCGGCAGCGCTCTGGAATAGATCACACTCATCGCATAGGGCATATAATTCTTTTCCAGCGTATCAGAAACCTTTTGCTCCGTTACCGGGTACTCTCTGGTAAAATCCGCCTCTTCACTCTTATTTTTTTTATCTTTTGCCATTTTTAAATCACCAAATTCTTTCCCTGCTCATTCAAATCCACTTACATCAGATCCAAGTCATCCAGATAAAGACTGCCTGTAGTCTCAATATGGTTCTTTCTGGCCGGAAGGTCATCTCCCAGCAGCATCTCGAAATAGTACGCCGTCTTCTCGGCCTCCTCCGGCATCACCTTAATCAGCCTTCTGGTCTCCGGATTCATCGTGGTCTCCCACATCATTTCAGGCTCATTCTCACCCAACCCCTTGGACCGCTGAATGGTATACTTTCCTTCTATACCCGCCAAAATCTCCGTTTTCTCCCTTTCGTCAAAGGCAAAATAGGTTTTATCCTTAGTCGTCGTAATTTCATATAGAGGAGACTCTGCAATAAATACCTTTCCCTCCTCAATCAGCGTCGGCATCAGCCCGTATATCATGGCAAGAATCAATGTTCGGATCTGGTATCCGTCTACATCGGCATCCGTACAGATAATCACCTTGTTCCACCGCAGAAGACTCAAATCGAAAGCCGTCATATCTTTACTGTGCTTGGTCTTAATCTCCACGCCGCAGCCCAGAACCTTTACCAGGTCCGTTATAATTTCACTTTTAAAAATCTGGTCGTATCCGGCCTTCAGGCAATTTAAAATTTTGCCCCTTACCGGCATAATTGCCTGATATTCCGCATTACGCCCCTGTTTAACAGAGCCCAGGGCAGAATCACCTTCCACAATATAGAGTTCCCGCTTGTCGGTATCCTTGGAGCGGCAGTCCACAAACTTTTTGATCCGGTTAGAAATATCAATATTTCCCGTCAGCTTCTTTTTTATATTGATGCGCTGCTTCTCTGCCTGCTCACGGCTCCGTTTATTAATCAGCACCTGCTCTACAATCTTGTCCGCCTCCGTCCGGTTCTCAATAAGCTTGTCATGGTGGAGAAGGAATTGGATACCAAAATCAAGCTGTCCTGGATATCGTTAAAAGCAATCTTCGCTTCGTCTTTGCTGTACTTTCCTACACTTTTAATATATTTATCAATTTCAGAAACAAAAGCATTTTTAACTGCCCGCTCAGGGGCGCCTCCATTTTCAAGGAAGCTGGAATTATGATAGTATTCCAGCATATTTTCGTAATTGTTAAAACAAAATGCAAATTCAATTTTCAGTTTGTATTCCGGCAGATCCGCTCTGTCACGCCCTTTTGTCTGGGTGGTGTAGAATTGAATCCCGGTAAAGCCTCTCTCTCCTGATACTTCTTTAATATAGTCTACAATGCCGTTATCATAGAGATATTCAAACCGTTGTCCGCTCTCCTCGTCAGTCAGTACAAACTTCAGGCCCGCATTTACTACGGCCTGCTTTTTTAACATGGTGGTAAAGAAGTCCAGAGGAATATTAATATCCGTAAACACCTCCAGATCCGGCTTCCATTTCTGCAAGGTTCCGGAATGCTTATAGTGATACGGCTCCTTTTTCAGTCCTCCCACATTATTTCCTTTTTCAAAATGCAGCTCATATTTGAAACCGTCCTTGAAAACAGTAACGTCCATGTATTCTGAGCTGTACTGGGTAGCTGTGCTTCCCAAGCCGTTCAGACCCAAGCTGTACTCGTAATTTCCGCCCGCAGTATTATTCTCATACTTTCCGCCTGCATAAAGCTCACAATACACAAGCTCCCAATTATACTTTTTTTCCTTCTCGTTATAGTCTACCGGACAGCCCCTTCCGTAATCTCGGATCTGAATAGAACGGTCCCGGAAGCGGGTTACCTCAATAACCTTACCGTATCCTTCCCTTGCTTCGTCTATGGAATTGGCCAGTATTTCAATAAAGGTATGCTGACAGCCCTCCAGACCGTCAGAGCCCAGAATAGCAGCCGGGCGGAGCCGGACTCTGTCCGCCCCCTTCAGCTGTGAAATACTGTCATTTCCATAATGTTTACTCTTCTTCTGTTCACTCATGTAAAACCGCCCCTCATAAGCATACGGGCTGCCTCAGGGACCGGGCAGCCCTCTTACCCACATTTCAAATTGATTTCTTTTACTTTAGCATAACCTGGCCGCCGGTAACAGGAATGGCCTGACCGGTCTCATATTCCTGTTCTACAATATAGAAAATGGCTCTGGCCACGTCCAGGATCTCACAGCCCCTGTGCATAGGCACCTTTCCTTCATAATACGCCCTTACATCCGCAACGGTTTTCGCTCCGGGAACCTTACCGGCATTCAAATACTGTACAAACAGCCCTTTAACCGGATCAGACCACAGGGGCCCGTTCAGCAGATTTCCCGGACAGATACAGTTCACTTTAATACGATAGCCCACTAATTCCAGGGCAAAGCTCTGCGTAAGACCTACGCCGCCAAATTTGCTGCCCGCATAGGCAAAATTGTTCTTACTACCCTCCAGACCGGATTTTGAATTGATCTGAATAATATCCGCCATATAGCTCTCGTCAAACCGGTTCTGTATTTTCATGATCCGAGAAGCATATTTAGCACACAAAAAATAGGCAGTATAGTTGACCTTTGTTACCAGTTCAAATTTCTCTACTGTCATTTCCTCCAGTCCCCCGGCTATTGCAATACCCGCATTGTTAACAAGGATATCCAAACCGCCGTACTCAAGAACAGTACGATACACCATATCCCTGACAGACGCCTCCTCGCCTACATTGCCGCCCAAAGGAAGAGAATGCCCCTTTCCGTACTTTTCATTCATGGCCTGACTGTTTGTCCTGGCCAATTCCACATTCAGGTCTGCGATTACTACGTTGGCCCCTTCTTTCAGCATCTCCTCCGCAATTCCCTGACCGAAGCCCTGCGCACTGCCGGTAACAATTGCAATCTTACTCTCCAGGCGTTTGGCCGCAGCCCCCGCCAGACTAACCTTAGAACGGTAGGATTCCACCTCCCAGTTGCAGATAAAATCAATCATATACGGGGTCATAAACTGTGCGCCGCCAAAATTTTTGGAATACACGCCGATTTTAACGGCATCCATGAAGACCTGCCCGCAGATATCCGCATTTTTTATATTCGTCCCCCAGGCATAATAGCCCAGACCCTGTACTGCAATGACCTTCGGCGCAAAGCCCTTTTCTTTTTTATAATCGGAAATCCCCTGAGCCAGCAAATCATACTGCGCTTCCAAATCCTCTGCTGCCTCTACAAAAAGCGCCTCTGGCCGGCAGTAGACAATATGGTCCGGCGAGTAGGCCGACGATATGGGATAAAAGGATTCTCTGGTCTGCAGCATGGACAGAACCTCCCGATTGGTGTAGAACTTCACAATAGAAGTGCCTCCGTCCCGCAGCAACATCCGAATGGCGGGAGCCAGAAAAGCCGCCCGCTGACAGTCAAACTCTGTCTGAGAAAAATCAGGTTTTATTTTACATTCCTTCTCTAATGCATGAAACAGAAGTTCCGTTTTTTCTTCAATTTCCTGAGGCGTATTTCCTGCTACAAAGATACCGTGATTCTGAAGCAGTATAATGTCCGCATCCCTGCCCGCCGTCTTCTTATATTCCTCCAGTGCCTTCTTAACAGTAGTCGCTAAAACAAATCCTGGCTCTACAAGGTCGATCCATACCACCCGGTCTCCCCAGAGCTGCCGTGCTCTGGCCTGTCCGTCCCTGCCGCAGGTCAGTCCGTTGGCCATGGCAGGATGAGTATGTACGATATAGGTGTAGTGAATAATATTGTGAAGTAAGGTTTCTACGCTGGGTCGCTTTTCCAATTCAGAAGGCTCCCGTGCCGCCATCATGTCCGCCAGCACCTGGGCTTCCCGCTCCGCAGCGTCAGAAGAATACTCCTTTTCAAACATAGCATTCAGCTTCGCCCTGTTCATTTTCACAAAGCCCTCTTCTGTAATAGACGCCAGCGTTGTCCCGGAACCTTTAATATATAGAAACGAATCGTCCTTATAAGAAGTGTTCCCGCCTCCGGCCAATACAAAGTCCGGGTTCGCCCCATATTGATGGGATAGTTTAACAATTTCCGCCATTGACATTATAAGATCACCATACCCTTTATATAAATAATAAACATAAAAAAACGGACATTCAATCTATACAGTATTGAATGCCCTCTAATCTACCAACAAAACAGTAAAATCTCCGCATTATAAATGCAGCAAAACCGCTCTCTCAGAAAATACTGTCATAATCATACGATTCAGAAGAAGCCTTCTCCTCTTCCCCAACTTCGGCAAATACGTCCACATTGTAAGGAGCAATGACATAAATCAGATCCGCTACCTTTTGAATGTTTCCGTCAAGAGCATAACAGCATCCTGAAACAAAATCAAAAATTCTCTTTCTGTCAGCTGCGTTGGCAACATACTCCAAATTCAGCACAATCGTCATCTGCGCTCTCAGATGAGAACAGATGCCCTGACAATTGTCAAATTCCGTAGGTTTACACAGTACAACGCGCAGACCCGACGATCCTACATCAACCATTTTCCTGGCCCCCTCTTTCGTATTCTCTCTGGAATCTTTTTTAGATTCCTTTTTAGCCTCCGGTTTAGCCTCTGGTTGTCTCAAGCCAACACTTGAAGACGAAAATCTGTTTCCAAAAAGTCTTCCGCTTTTTGTTGTTGCAGTTGATACTTCAAAGTCAGAATTTCTGGAAGCGGAAACAGCGAAATCCTCTGTGTCGTCCTCTTGCTCGTACATGTACTCGTCGTCATCGTAATCTTCTACTTCGTCAATACCTAGAAAGCCTTTAAACTTGTTCAACAAGTCTGCCATCATATTGCCCCCTTTATCTTTTGCAAATTCAGGTTTTATCCTGCGTAAAAATACTTGTGCCAATCCGCACCATGTTGGAGCCTTCCTCAACTGCAACCTCAAAGTCGTTACTCATTCCCATGGACATAATTGACATATCTACATTATATATGGTTTGTTTCCCCATGTCAACATAAATATTGTACAATTTCCTGAAAATTTTTCGTTTTTCCGGAGTTTCTGCAGACCGGGGCGCCATCGTCATTAAGCCCATACATTTTACATACTGCAGCTTCTCAAAGCCTTCCATAAAATCGTCTATTTCACAGGGAGACAGTCCAAACTTGCTCTCTTCTCCGGATATATTCAGCTCTAAGAGCACTGGCATAATTCTGCCGTGCTTTTCCGCCTGCCTGTCTATTTCCTGGGCCAAGTGCAGACTGTCCACAGAATGGATGAGAGATACCCGGTCAATCACATATTTCACCTTATTGGTCTGCAGATGTCCGATTAAATGCCAGTCAGTCTGCGGATACGCTAACCTTTCCTCCTTTTGCTTTTCCAAAAGCATCTGCACCCGATTCTCCGCAAAGTGGGATACACCGGCATCCATGGCCTCCTTTACCTGAGAAACCCCTACCGTTTTAGAAACCGCCACTAACGTGACCGCTTCCGGATCACGCCCTGAACGCAGTGCCGCTTCCGCTAATCTTTCCTGTACCTGCATTATATTATCCCGTATACTCATGCAATTAGCTCCCCTTCCTTTACGGACTCCGGATTCAGCACTACCATATCGTTTGCCTGTACGCCTTTTTCTTCCGTTTCCGGGTCGAAGGCTGTCTGATTGGTTATGATGGCATATTCATCATTGTAGGACTCTACATTTACATATACGCATTCTACATAATTAGAACGAATCAGCGTTATCTTTGCCGTTAATCCCGCTGAATCCCAGTCCGTCAATACTTTAACCGGAACCTTTAGGCCCGCTACCGCTTCAAAAATAACATGGACATCCTGGGTCCTGTAAGAAATCGTAGTGGACATATTGGATGTGCTTTTAAGCAAAACCATGGTACTCCCGTCACCGGTATCCGTCACAGACACCACACTGGCATTGGTCTTAAAGGAGCGGTTGTCCGCCTGTACCGTTACATTGGCATTTCTCTTTACAGACTGTCCTCCGTCTGCCAGGGTTACTGCTATATAGTATTCATTGGTCGAAGTAATTCGAAATACATTCCCCCCCCTTTTAACGGTTCTGCCTATGCTTTTAGATGCATTTGACGTAAAATCAGACAGCATGTCCACGGTGACATTTTCAAAATCCATAGCGCTGACAGTACTTTCCCGGCCGTCCAGGCAATAAGAAACAATGCCTGATTCCGGCGCCGTCAGAGCATGCATATGGCCGTCTAGCCTGTCTAAAATTTCTTTTCTTTTTGTCTGCAGAGACAGGATATAAGCATCCTTTGTCTCAACATTCATGGTCATATCATTTTTTAACTCAAAATAGGTTTCTATGTTATTCTGAATATCCGAAAAACTGCGCAGGCAGCCCTTTGCGCTTTCCGGTGTAAGGGCCAGTACTTCACCTGTCACGGCACTGTTGATTTCATTGAGACTGGAGGATACAGATTCCAGCATACTGTCGTTATAGGTCTGTGCCGAAAGAATGCGATCCTCCACCTTTTTCAGTTCTTCTACCGCTTCCTCCATCTGATCGTCCACTACATAGGCCACCACTTCGCCTTTTGCAGCCCGTTCCCCTTCATTAATCCCGGCAATAAGCTTTCCCTCTGTCTCCGCAGCTACAGTCAGCTCCTCCCGGAGAAAAACGGCAGTACCGTCTGAGCTTTTCTCCAACGTTCCGTTTTGAACAAAACTGGTTTTTACCCCAGCAGAAATGTGAGGCCCGGCTATTGCCACTACAATAAGAACCGCTATCACAATAAAAAATACGGCAAACCCAATCCGCCTTCCTCTTGCCTGCTTCTTCTTCCCCGGGGAAACCTGGACTGATCCCATTTTTTTTGCTGGAGAATCCGTTTTTTTTGTATGAGCGGCTTTGGTCTGCTTATTTTTCTGCCTTTGAGGGGGCTGCGGCCTCTCAAAGGCAGGCGCCGCCGATGTCCGGCCGGACGTCGGCCGGCTTGCCCCCGGAGTGGTTACTTTCTTCAGCTTTGAAGTATACTCATCTCTATAGTCGCTCATGCTATCTTTCCTCTTTTAACATTCTGTCCGCCCCCAGCAGTGCAGCCAGTTTAACATTAGCATATACCAGCCCGCCCTGCATAAAAGCAATATAAGGGGGCTTCATAGGACCGTCGGCGCTGAGTTCTATGGAAGAACCCTGTACAAAGGCACCGGCCGCCATAATGACCGGATCCTCATAGCCCGGCATATCCCATGGCTCTGGCGATACATAGGAGTCTACCGGCGCAGCAGCCTGGACACTCCTGCAAAAGGCCTTTAGCTTTTCCGGATCTTCAAACCGTACGGCCTGTATAATATCGCTTCTTTTTGCAGTCGCCGCGGGAGAGGTTTCAAACCCCAGCCTTTCAAAAAGCCCCGCCGTAAATACAGCGCCCTTCAAGCTTTCCGCTACAGTATGAGGCGCCATATAAAAGCCTTGTATCATCTGCCGGTTATGATCTAAAGACGCACCCACATGCTTTCCCAGGCCAGGCGCCGTCAAGCGGTCAGCACAGAGAGCTACCAGCTGGGCCTTTCCTGCAACATAGCCGCCTGTCAGGGCCAGACCGCCTCCCGGGTTCTTTATCAAAGAACCTGCCATCAGGTCCGCCCCCACATTAGAAGGCTCTGCTGTATCCACAAATTCGCCATAGCAATTATCCACCAGAACAATGGTATTGGGATTGGCAGCCTTTACAGCCGATATAATTTTTCCTATGGTTTCAATATCAAAGGACTCTCTGTAGCTGTATCCCCTGGATCTCTGAATAACAGCCATCTTGGTGCTCCCTGTCACAGAAGCGCTGATCTCTTCATAATCCGGCGATCCGTCCGGAAGCAGGTCAACCTGTCTGTAGGCAACGCCCATAGCTGCCAAAGACAAAGGATTTTCCCGAAGGCCAATCACTTCATCCAAAGTATCGTAGAGCCGTCCTGTAACGGAAAGAAGCTCATCTCCCGGCCTCAGGATCCCAAAATAGCACAGCGCAAGACTTTGCGTGCCGCACACAATCTGGGTACGTACCAGGGCATCCTCCGTATCTAACAC
>CABQMV010000022.1 GCA_902465325.1 uncultured Oscillospiraceae bacterium | reverse complement strand
GCCTGTCGCAGAGCTTGAGCATTCCGGACTCCAATACAATTTTACGCTGTACGGACCATTTCATGCTGTTGTCCAGCAAAGAGAGCTCTCTGATGAGATAGGCCAGCTCTGCAGTATTGGTGACGGCGGCCAGCTCCCTCAAGGTATCCAGCTCTTCAGGGCTTTCTGCCAGCAGGCTGCCGGGACTGCGTACCGTAAGCAGAATCATAAGATCCCGGAGCATTGTCATGAGCTCCCCTATAAAATTTGATGGGTCTGCTCCTTCTGCAAACAATTGATCAATATATTTCAGCAGGGCAATTCCGTCTGAGGCCAAAAGACTTCGGCAAAAATTTTCTACAGTTTCTCTGTCCAGGGATCCAGAGGCATTTCTGGCAGAGGCCATGGTAATGCTGCCCCCGGAGGACCCTATGGCCTGATCCAGCAGACTGATGGCATCCCGCAGTGCGCCGTCCGCTTTTCGGGCCAGAAAGGCCAGGGCTGCCGGCTCATAGTCTACATTGCTGTTTTGACATATTTCTTCTAGACGGCTGATGATGCCGTCTCGGGAAATTCGCTTGAAATCATACCGCTGACAGCGGGAAAGTATTGTTACAGGGAGTTTATGAGGTTCTGTGGTAGCTAAGATAAATACAACATTGGCCGGTGGCTCTTCCAGTGTTTTAAGCAATGCGTTAAAAGCGCCGTCGGACAGCATATGAACCTCATCTATAATATAGACCCGATAATCTGCCTGCGCGGTAGCGTATACAGACTCTTCTATAATGGAACGTATATTGTCTACCCCGTTGTTGGAAGCGGCGTCGATTTCCGATACATCCAGAATGCTTCCATTTAAAAGCCCTTTACATATCTCACATTCGTTACAGGGATTTCCATCCTGAGGATGTAGGCAATTGATAGCCCGGGCAAATATTTTGGCCAGCGTTGTTTTTCCTGTACCGCGGGTCCCGCAGAAGAGATAAGCGTGAGCAATCCGTTTTTGCTTCACAGTGTTTTTTAATATTGTGACAACACTGTCCTGTTCGACCACCTCGTCAAATGTCTGAGGCCTCCATTTGCGGTATAAAGCGATATATGCCATCTTTGCTTCCCATCCCTTATTGAAAACTCAGTATATAAGCCGTATACAGACGGACAGAATGTGTGCCGGGGCAACATGTATCCGGATAAAAATAGAGCCGGGGAACTTGCGGCACACGCAAGGGTTCGCTTACCGCTGCTTCCTCCCGGACCTGACGGGGTTCACGAATTTACGTTGCGCAAGACCCGGCTGCCATATTATACACTGCCGGCGGCGGAACTGCAAGCTTTACTTTCTCTGGCCGTACAGGTTCTTTAATGTCTCCAGATTTTCTTCCATTAAGTCAATATAGGTAACGCCGTCCTCCAGCTGCTTTTTTGAAACGTTGTGGCAGGAATGGAACAGCGCGGTAGCTGCGCCGGTGGCCTCAGCCAGTGCATCGGCTACCGTATGACTGGAAAACTCAATATAAAAAACAGTGCGGATGTCCAGCTCTTTTATTTTATTAATTAAAAAGGCCATTGTGGCCGCGCTGGGCTCAGTTTCTGCAGCGCACCCTGGAAAAGCGGCATAATACTGGATTTGGTATCGGTCCACAAAGTACCGAAAAGGAAAGCGGTCTCCAAAAATCATAACTTTATTTTCTGTGCTTTCCCAGAATTGAGCAAAATCGGCATCCAGTGATTTCAGCCGGCTGGTGTAGCTGCTGCAGTTCTGTTCATATTGGACGCGATGCTGACTGTCTGCCTGGCAGACTGCATCCCGGATTGCTTCTGTGATCTTGACTGCATTTACAGGGGAGGTCCATACATGCTCGTCATATTCTTCTCCCTGCTCTTTATGCTCATGGTGTTTGTCCTGTATTCCCTGGGGATTTTCTTCGTAAACCGCCTCTGTACAGTCCAGCATTCTGACTACGGGTACGGGCTGTTCCAGCGAGTCAAGAATTTCCTCTGCCCAGCTTTCGCTTTCTCCGCCTGTACAGATAAACAGGTCACAGTTTTGTATCTGCAGAATGTCCCGGGGCGTGGGCTCATAGGTATGGCTTTCTCCGCCGGGAGGCAGCAGCAGGGTTACCTCTGCCTTGTCTGCGCATACCTGTCGGGCAAAGTCATAGCCCGGGAAAATAGTAGATACAATTTGCAGTTTCTGAGACTCCTGCAGATGGGTGGCGGAGCAGCCTGGTAAAATTGTTGCTGCAGCTAAAATTAAAGAAATCATTCTGAGTAGCTTTCTCATTTCTCTCTCCGTACATGAATAAGGGTTTAGGACACAGACAGTATAGCACAAAAAGAAAAGATGTAAAATGCCTTCACTTTGTGGTACAATAGAAAAAACATTTCTAAACAATAGGAGCTTGTTATGTTTGATGAAAATATTTCGGATATAGAGGCTATGTATACAGGACGGCTGAGGCTTTTGGCTCACGATGTAGACTGTACAAACCGCTGGAAGCTTTCCTCTGTGTTCAGTAATACGCAGGAAATTGCCAGTTTTAACTGTAAGGAGTATGGGCTGGACTGGATTCGTCTGAGGGATTGCTATGATGCCTGTTATGTACTGACCCGCATGAAGGTGAAGCTGTTTTTTTATCCGGGCAGCAGTGATGTCATTCGGGTGAATACTTGGCCCGGGGCGAAGCCAAGGATGATATGGACAAGATATTTCAGCTTTGAGACAGAGGATCGGCAGCAGAAAATCGGGGAAGCGGTTTCTCAGTGGGTTTTGATCAATCGGACTACCAGGGCGCTGATGAAGCCGACGGATTGTCATGCTGTGACGCCGGATACCAGCCATATTCCGATTCCTTTTACGCTGGACAGAGGAGACTTTGATTTTACACCGGACAGAACACTGTCTCGCAGGGTTACTTACAGTGATTTGGACTATAACGGACATGTGAACAACGCAAGGTATGTAGAGTGGATTATGGATTTGTTTCCCTTAGAGGTGTTTTACCAAAGTCATGTAGCGGAATTTGATATTAAATATGAGCAGGAGATTCGGTATGGACAACGGGTAATGCTTGCCTTCCGGTGGGATCAGGAACAGCGTCGGTTTTTTGCCAGAGGGTACAGTGAGGAAGAGGGCGTCACCTTTTTTAAGGCAATGGGAACCATGAGAGAGAATGGAGAGGAAATATGATCAAAAGTATGACGGGATTCGGCAGAGGGACCTTTGCCAATGCAGAAAAGCAGATTAGTATAGAGGTTAAGACTGTGAACCACCGGTTCTTGGATTTGTCTGTTAAGCTGCCTCGGCCGCTGAGCTGGTGCGAGGATAAAATCCGCAGCTGTGTGCAAAATCGGCTGAGCCGGGGGAAGGCAGATGTGTTTGTCACTTATACAGAGCTGCAGAAGCCGGGCTGTACGGTTCATATCGATAAGGCGCTGGCGTCTGCATATATCAGTGCTTTCAGTGAGGCAGCTGAGGAATATCAGATTAGAAATGATATTTCAGCCAATACGCTGCTGCGTATGCCGGATGTATTGGCTGTAACCGGTGTGGAAATGGATGAAGCGCTTGTCTGGGAGCAGCTCCAAAAGGCTTTACAGGAGGCGCTCGGGAACTTGGTGAGTATGAGAGAGAAGGAGGGGGAGAGGCTCCGGGATAATCTTCTGGAAATGCTGTGCCATATTGGAAATGAAATGATTACTGTGGCGCAGCGGGCGCCGCTGGTCCCGAAGGAATATAAGGAGAAGCTGGAGGCTCGATTGGAAGCGCTGCTTCAGGGTGAGCTGCCGGATCCCCAGAGGCTGGCGCAGGAGGTAGCTTATTTTGCAGATAAGTGCAGTATTGACGAGGAGATTACGAGAATGGGCAGCCACATTGCTCAATTTAGAGAGATTCTTTCCAGTGATCTGCCAGTGGGGCGGAAGTTGGACTTTTTGGTGCAGGAGATGAACAGAGAGGCTAATACAATGGGCTCTAAGGCCAATGATATTGTTTTGACCCGGAGTGTACTGAATATAAAAAGTGAAATTGAAAAGATAAGAGAACAGATCCAGAATCTGGAATAGTCTGGGGAGCGCTGCTGCAGAGAAAGGAGCTTTTATGCGTCTGATCAATATAGGATATGGAAATATGGTAATGGACAGCCGGATTGTATCTGTGGTGGGGCCGGATTCGGCACCGGTAAAGCGGATTGTGCAGGAGGCAAGGGACAGACAGATGTGTATTGATGCGACATATGGCCGAAAGACGCAGAGTGTCATTCTGACAGACAGCGATCATGTGATTCTCTCAGCGTTGAGTACGGATAAGATTGCAGCATTAGTGGGGAAGGAGTAATTGAAATTCTATGCGGGAAAAGGGAATGATTCTTGTAATATCCGGACCTTCCGGTACGGGAAAGGGTACGCTTCTGGAGCAGGCAGTTCTGCGGGACAATAATCTTCGCTATTCTGTTTCCGCTACCACAAGAAAACCAAGGGCAGGCGAGGTCCAGGATGTCAGTTATTTTTTTAAAACAAATGAGGAGTTTGATGAGATGATACGCTCCGGTGAAATTCTGGAGTGGGATGAGTTTTGCTGTAATCGGTACGGTACGCCCAGGACACCTTTGGCAAAGGCCATAGAGAACGGTACGGACGTGGTTATGGATATAACGGTGCCGGGGGCTATGGCTGTTAAAGAGGCTTTTTCGCAGGACTGTGTTACGGTATTTATTCTTCCTCCTTCTATGGAGGAGCTGGAGCGCAGGCTGCGGGGAAGACGGACAGAATGTGAGAAGGATATTCAGCGCAGATTGAGTAAGGCCGTGGAGGAAATGGAAAAGCAGAATCTGTTTGAATATAGGATTATCAACGATCAGATAGACAAGGCGGCGGAGCAGCTTCTGAAAATTCTGTCTAATGCCAAAAAAAACAGGAAAAACCGTGCGGCAGACATATAAATTTTTTATGAAAAAACTTTACATATTCCACAATATGTAATATTATAGAAAAACAGCTTATAGGGAGCAATCGCCGGAAATAAGCTGAGGAAAAGTCATTTTACTGAGAGAGAGGGTTGTTTTCTATGACAATGATTGATCCGCCTATCGCGGAGCTTCTGGAAAAGGTTGAAAGCAGATATACATTGGTGATTCTGACGGCAAAGAGAGCCAGACAGCTGACTGCAGGATCTGTAAGGCGAGTGAAGGTCGATACCAATAAAAATGTAACGGTTGCTGTGCATGAAATAGCAGAAGGCAAGGTTACCTACGAGAGCGCTACATCAGGAATTAAGTAATCTATACCCCTTAGACAGCAGGTCTGTCTGAGGAGTTTTTGTGTAATAATAGGACTGGCTGTCAGTCGAGAAGGAATGGTGAATATTGTGGCAGTGGAAAAAACCATGGAGAAAATAGTTGCCCTTGCTAAAAACAGAGGGTTTGTGTATCCGGGTTCAGAAATATACGGAGGTCTGGCAAATAGCTGGGATTACGGGCCGCTGGGAGTTCAGCTGAAGAATAATGTGAAGCAGGCCTGGTGGAAAAAATTTGTACAGGAAAATCCCTATAATGTGGGAGTGGACTGTGCGATTCTGATGAATCCAAGAGTATGGGTGGCGTCGGGACATGTAGGGGGATTTAACGATCCGCTGCTGGATTGCCGTCACTGTAAAGCCAGACACCGGGCGGATAATATTATTGAAGACTGGAATCGGGAACATGGGATCACACTGGCCATAGAGGGATGGAGCAATGAGCAGCTTTCCGAGTACATCCGGGAGAAAGGGGTAACCTGTCCTCAGTGCGGATCAAAGGATCTGACGGATATTCGGAAATTCAATATGATGTTTAAAACCTTTCAGGGTGTAACGGAAGATTCTCAGTCTGAGCTATACCTGCGGCCGGAAACAGCACAGGGGATTTTTGTGAATTTTAAAAATGTGCAGAGAACCACACGGAAAAAAATTCCCTTTGGCGTGTGCCAGATCGGAAAATCTTTTAGAAATGAGATAACCCCGGGCAATTTTACCTTCCGGACCAGAGAGTTTGAGCAAATGGAGCTGGAATTCTTCTGTAAACCGGGAACGGATCTGGAGTGGTTTGAATACTGGCGGTCATACTGTCACAACTGGCTTCTGGGGCTTTCTATTAAAGAGGAGCATCTTCGTTTGAGAGATCATGCCAAGGAGGAGCTGGCTTTCTACAGTAAGGCGACTACAGATTTTGAATATCTGTTCCCCTTTGGCTGGGGTGAGCTCTGGGGTGTTGCAGACAGAACGGATTATGATTTAAAGCAGCATATTGAGTATTCCAAAGACGATCTGTCCTATTTTGACCCGGAGACTAAGGAAAAATATATTCCTTACTGTGTAGAGCCTTCTTTGGGTGCGGACCGGGTGACGCTGGCCTTTTTGTGCGAGGCATATGACGAAGAGGAGCTGGCTCCCGGAGATGTGAGAACAGTGCTGCGATTCCATCCGGCGCTGGCGCCTGTTAAGGCAGCGGTGTTGCCTCTGTCCAAAAAGCTTTCGGAGTCGGCATTTGCCGTTTATGAGACCCTGAGTAAGTCTTTTATGTGTGAGTTTGACGAAACAGGCAGTATCGGAAAGCGTTACCGCCGACAGGATGAAATCGGGACTCCGTTCTGTATTACCTTTGATTTTGATTCTCTGGAGGATCAGGCTGTGACCATACGGGAACGGGATTCTATGGAACAGATACGGGTTTCTATTTCTGATTTGCCAGGGTGGCTTGCGGAAAAACTAGCTTATTAAGGTTTTGAGCGCGGCGTTTTGCTGCGGAAATACAGTTAGCGATCATTTGTTTTGTATGATGTGAAATTTTTTTGGGAGGGTGACAGATGACAAAGTTTGTTTATCAGTTTAAAGAAGGAAATGCGGATATGCGGAATCTGCTGGGCGGCAAGGGTGCGAATCTTGCCGAAATGACCAATCTGGGTCTTCCCGTACCGCAGGGCTTTACTATTACAACAGAAGCGTGTACGCAGTATTATGAGGACGGCAGAAAAATCAATGACGAGATTATGGGCCAGATTATGAACGCTATTTCCGAAATGGAAGAAATTACCGGGAAGAAATTTGGAGACAAGGAGAATCCGCTCCTGGTTTCTGTACGTTCCGGTGCCCGCGCTTCTATGCCGGGAATGATGGATACCATATTGAATTTGGGTCTTAATGAAGAGGTCGTGGAGGTACTGGCTGCAAAGTCGGGAAATCCCCGTTGGGCATGGGACTGCTATAGAAGATTTATTCAGATGTATTCTGATGTGGTTATGGAGGTAGGCAAGAAGTACTTTGAGGAGCTGATCGACCGGATGAAGGCTCAGAAGGGGATTACGCAGGATGTGGATCTGACTGCGGAGGATCTCAAGGTGCTGGCTGACCAGTTTAAGACCGAGTACAGGGCTAAAATAGGAGAGGATTTTCCTACGGATCCCAAGGAGCAGCTTATGGGTGCCATCAAAGCGGTATTCCGTTCCTGGGATAATCCCAGGGCCAATGTATACCGCCGGGATAATGATATTCCCTATTCCTGGGGAACGGCGGTTAATGTGCAGATGATGGCCTTTGGCAATATGGGCGATACCTCCGGTACCGGTGTTGCGTTTACCAGAGATCCTGCTACCGGACAGAAGCATCTGATGGGCGAGTTCCTTATGAACGCCCAGGGAGAGGATGTGGTAGCCGGTGTGCGGACGCCTCAGAAGATTGACCAGCTGAAAGAGGTTATGCCTGAGGTTTATGAGCAGTTTGTCAAGATCTGCAATACCTTGGAGGATCACTACAGAGACATGCAGGATATGGAGTTTACTATTGAGGACAGAAAGCTCTATATGCTTCAGACCCGTAATGGTAAGAGAACGGCGCAGGCTGCTTTGAAAATTGCCTGTGATTTGGTGGATGAGGGAATGATTTCCGAGAAAAAAGCGGTGGCGATGATTGACCCCCGAAATTTGGATACACTTTTGCATCCGCAGTTTGATGTAAAGGCTTTGAAGGCAGCAGTTCCTATGGCCAAGGCGCTGGGTGCGTCTCCGGGAGCGGCCTGTGGTAAAATTGTATTTACTGCCGACGAGGCGAAGCGTCAGGCTGCCAAGGGCGAGAAGGTTGTACTGGTTCGTCTGGAGACCTCTCCTGAGGATATTGAAGGAATGAAGGCCGCCCAGGGTATTTTGACTGTGCGCGGAGGTATGACCTCTCATGCGGCGGTTGTAGCCAGAGGAATGGGTACCTGCTGTGTGTCCGGCTGCGGTGATATTGCGATGGATGAGGCGAATAAGAAATTTACGTTGGCCGGGAAAGAATTCCATGAGGGCGATGCCATTTCGTTGGACGGTTCTACCGGAAATATATATGACGGCATTATTCCTACGGTGGATGCTACCATTGCAGGAGAGTTTGGCAGGATTATGGAATGGGCTGACAAATATAGAACGATGAAGGTACGGACCAATGCGGATACACCTTCCGATGCCAGAAAGGCGCGGGAGCTTGGCGCAGAAGGAATTGGCCTTTGCCGTACGGAGCATATGTTTTTTGAGGGAGACAGGATTGATGCCTTCCGGGAGATGATTTGTGCAGACACAGTGGAAGCCAGAGAAGCAGCGCTGGATAAAATTCTCCCTGTACAGCAAAGCGACTTTGAAGCTCTCTACGAGGCTTTGGAGGGAAATCCTGTTACGATTCGATTCCTGGATCCTCCGCTGCACGAATTTGTGCCTACGGAAGAGGCGGATATTAAGAAACTGGCGGATGCGCAGGGAAAGACGGTGGAGCAGATTAAAGCGATTATTGATTCTCTCCATGAGTTCAATCCTATGATGGGACACCGTGGCTGCCGTCTTGCTGTGACGTATCCTGAAATTGCCAGAATGCAGACAAAGGCAGTTATCCGTGCGGCTATTAATGTGAAAAAGGCCCACAGCGATTGGAATGTATGCCCTGAGATTATGATTCCCTTGATTGGCGATATCAAGGAATTGAAATTTGTAAAGAAGGTAGTGGTAGATACAGCCGATGCGGAGATTGCGGCGGCAGGCAGTGATCTGAAGTATGAAGTGGGTACTATGATTGAAATTCCTCGGGCTGCTTTGACTGCAGATGAGATTGCAAAGGAGGCGGACTTCTTCTGCTTCGGTACCAATGACCTTACGCAGATGACATACGGCTTCTCCCGTGACGACGCAGGAAAGTTCCTTGAAGCGTATTATGAAAGCAAGATTTTTGAAAATGATCCTTTTGCCAGGTTGGATCAGAACGGTGTGGGTAAATTAATGGAAATGGCAATTCAGTTGGGCAAGGCTGAGAATCCTAAGCTGCATTTTGGAATCTGCGGGGAGCATGGAGGCGATCCTACTTCTGTAGAATTCTGCAATACGTTGGGGCTGAATTATGTTTCCTGTTCGCCTTTCCGTGTGCCGATTGCCCGGTTAGCTGCCGCACAGGCTGCTATCAAGGATGGCAGGAATTAAGGAATTACCAAAAGTTCGGAACATTCACGGTAACGGTTGAGGATGCGAAAGAGTACCTCTACTCCTTCTCCACCCGCCGCAGAGTGTATAAGTTCGAGGACATCAAGGTAAACCTGTATATCTGACCTAAGTATGAATCCCCAACTGCTTCACCGCAGTTGGGGATTTTTTCGTCTATGGAGATTTGTGTGCTCTTTTTTTGCTATCATTTTCGTTCTCGCCTGATAACAGAAATACGATCATCAAGGATCAAATGGATACAATATCCTTACTTCGACATTTATACCGACATTTAATCCGACAGTTATTCCGCCAACTGGCGATAAAGTGATGGAACCAAGCAACAGGCGGTATTCACTGGTAGTTTACAGTATCATTTACAGTACCATTTACAGTACCATTTACAGAATCATTTACAGCTTCGTTTATAGCTTCATTTCTTCCTTCGCTTCTTTCTTCGTTTCTACCCTCGTTTCTACCCTCGCTTCTACCCTCGCTTCTACCCTCGCTTCTACCCTCATTTCTACCCTCATGTGTTTCCTTAGTTACAAGGTCATTTCAGGGTCATTTACAAGGCCAGATGCTTCTGTAATAGTGGACTTGCAAAAGCGAATTATCGAAAGTGAGAGTCCCAAATAACTATTTCTGCAATTTTGCAGAAACAAGTTTGCCTATTGAAAATTTCTGCTACTTGACGCAAAGTTTTTCAGTAGCATTACAATCTGTAATCGGCCTTTGCGTTATCAGTCGAACATTGGCGCAAAAATACGCTTGCATTTTTCTAATAATTATTATAATAATGATTAGGATAATTATTAGCAACGGAGGTATCTCTATGCGACAGGAAAGTAAGACAACTGAATTCAAGAGAGAGTACACGGATGACCTGAAATATGCCGTGGTAGCCTTTGCAAATACAGATGGCGGTAAAATTTACATTGGAATCAATGATGACGGAAGTGTCCAGGGCGTTCAGAGTGCCGATGGAACTATGCTGCGGATCACTAATATGATCCGGGATGTGGTTCGCCCGGATGCAACTATGTTTACTGAGTGTGTAACAGAGGGAATAGACGGCAAAACCGTAATCGTCCTCAACGTCCAGAGAGGAACTGCACGACCCTATTATCTGTCCGGCAAGGGTGTTCGTCCGGAAGGTGTGTACATCTGGCAGGGTGCATCTTCTGTGCCTGCATCAGAAACCGCTATTCTGAATATGATCAAGGAAACCAGCGGTGACCGTTATGAAGATGCCCGCTCCCTCAATCAGCAGCTCACCTTCGAGAAAGCAACGGACTACTTCGCTAAGCGGAAGCTGCCCTTCGGAGAGCAGCAGAAGCGCACCCTAAACATCATCGGTGCCGATGGAACCTATACCAACTTGGGTATCCATGTTTTTCAGCAACGTCGCTTTGCTCATATCATCGCAAAGTCCTATGACGGTCAGGAGGCTATTCGGTTTTCAAGGTACACGAGAGAAACTTCCCCTCACTGATTTGGAAAGATGATGCGTTCTGTACCCCCCTGCTTGAGGTGAATTTCTGAAAATGAGCTTAAAAATTTTGCAACCTTCATACAAAGTTTTTGGCGTTCACACTTTATTCGGACTTTCTTCATCATAATAGCCTTGAAAAAGTTCGTTTAACCGTATATAATATCTGTATAGAATGAAAAGGGGGATGTTTCATGCTCGACGCAATTTCCGTAAAAGAAGCTGCGGAAAAATGGCAGATTTCCGAACGACGAATTCAGAAGCTGTGCGAAAACGGCAGAATTGAAGGTGTGAAGCGTTTCGGGCATTCTTGGATGATCCCCGCAGACGCAAAAAAGCCCTGTGATTTACGAAAGCGCCGAAAGGCTGTGGGAAGCGAGGTGGAAGTTCGTCATGAACATCAATAATATCAATTTTACGTCCTTTATCCGTGTGGCGGAGGCGGGCAGCTTCAACAAAGCCGCTGAGGATTTATACATCACTTCCACCGCGCTGATTAAACAGATCAATCTGCTGGAAAGCGATTTGGGTGTACGGCTCTTTGACCGGACGCACCGGGGCCTGACGCTGACAAAAGCCGGTGAATCCCTATACAAAGACGCCCGGTACATCACCGATTACTGCCGGGAGGCGGTGGAGCGCGCAAAAAACGCGGAGCTTGAGCAGGAGCAACTGATCCGCATCGGCACCTCGCCTATAACGCCCGCTCAGCTTCTCACCGATCTGTGGCCGCAGATCCACAAGCATTGCTCGGACATCAGCTTTCAGCTTGTCCCTTTTGAAAACACCCCCGAAAACGCCAGAGAGATTCTCAAAAATCTTGGCGATAAGATCGACGTGGTGGCGGGAATCTTTGACGAGACCATGCTGAAGCTGCGGGAATGCGACGGTTTTGAAATTTCCAAAGAGCCGATCTGCGTTGCCGTGTCCATCTATCACCCGCTGGCGCAGAGAGAGAAACTGACGGTCGAAGATCTGTACGGTGAAACGCTGATGATCATGCACCGGAGCTGGAGCCGCCAAATGGACGAAATTCGGGACGATTTGACCGAACATCACCCGAAAATCGCGCTGGAAACCTTTGATTTTTACAATATGGAAGCGTTTAACCGGTGTGAGCGTGAGAAAAAGGGATTGCTTGTAATCGGGAAATGGTCTTGCGTCCACCCGATGATGAAGGTGCTCCCCGTCGAGTGGGACTATGCCATTCCTTTCGGGATTCTGCACTCCCCGACGCCTACCAAAATGCTTTCCCGCTTTCTCTCCGCCGTGCGGCAGGTTACAAGCGAGAACAGGTCATAACCTGTGGTTAGAACCGATAAACCAATCGAGACTTCCCGTTCGGGCAGCGAAGCACTATGATAAAATCAATCACATACAAGGAGGATTCTGTCATGCAGAGCGTTTACGATTTTTTGAAGAAGGTCGGTACCTATTATCTGGCGACCAATGAGGACGGTCAGCCCCGCGTGCGTCCGTTCGGCACGGTCGATCTGTTTGAAGGCAAGCTGTATATTCAGACCGGCAAGGTCAAAGAGGTATCCAAGCAGATCGCAAAAAATCCGCTTGTGGAGCTGTGCGCTTTCGACGGCGAAAAATGGCTGCGGCTTTCCGGCCGACTTGTACGCGATGACCGTATCGAGGCCAAAAAGCACATGCTCGACGCTTACCCGAATTTGCAGGCGATGTATTCGCCGACCGACGACAACACCGAGGTGCTGTATTTTGCGGACGCCACCGCCGTGTTTTCCTCCTTCACAAGCGCACCGGTCACCGTCAAGTTTTAAGCATCATTTATGGAACAGGCTGTTTTTACGACGCTGTGCATGGTTTCCGACGGCAATGGCAGCGTGCTGGTGCAGGAGCGAGTCGGCGGGCACTGGCAAGGCGTCGCCTTTCCCGGCGGACACGTGGAGCCCGGCGAGTCCTTCACAAAATCGGTCGTCTGCGAGGTGAAGGAGGAAACGGGATACACCCTCGAAAATCCACGCCTTTGCGGGATCAAGCAATTTCCCACCGACGAGGGCGCACGATATGTGATTCTGCTGTATAAGGCGGATCGGTTTCGCGGCAGGCTCCGTTCCTCCGACGAGGGGCGGATGTTTTGGGTCAAGCGGGACGAGATCGAGCGTTACGAGCTTGCGCACGATATGGCGGAAATGCTCCCGCTGTTTGAGGACGACGGCAAAAGCGAGTTTTACTGCTTTGCAAAAGACGGCGAATGGAGCCGCGTCATTCTCTGAGTCATAACCTGTGGTTAGAACTGATTAACGAATCGAGACTTCTCCGGAAGCCTCGATTTTTTATAATTATATTGTGGATAGGCAGAATGAATTGCGCCCACAAGAAGGATGATGAAGATGAAACAAAGAATTGCGATATGCTTGATTTTTGCCATGCTCCTGACGCTTCTCTGTGCCTGCAACGGAAATCAGCCGGGTACCCAAATGTCGGCAGAGGAATCGTCTCACGGAACGGAAGCAGTCAGTGACCCGGCGGAAAGCAGTTCTCCCGCCGAAAGCGGGGAATCAGGAGTGAGTGAAATGGAGATAGCCCAGACCGGCTGGACGGAGGCTGTTCCGGCATCTTACACGCAGGCGGCAGCCGAACAAGGCGCTGTCGTTCGGCTCTACTATGAATCCGAGGATTATGTGCGGGACAGCAGCCCTATTACAAAAACCGCATATGTTTATACGCCCTACGGTTACGATGAGAAAGACACCGAAACACGGTACAACATTCTCTATCTCATGCACGGCTGGGGCGGCCATGCCGGAGAATATTTTGATTTTACGGCGACAAAAAATATGTTTGACAATCTGATTGCAAACGGAGATATTCCGCCCATCATCATCGTGTCAGCGACGTTCTACAACGAAAACAGCAGCAAGGATTTTTCCAGCTCTATTGAAGAATTCCGCGCTTTCCATCGGGATTTTGAAAATCACCTGATGCCCGCGGTCGAGGGGCGGTTCCACACCTACGCTGCATCCACTTCCCCGGAGGACTTGAAAGCCTCCCGTGACCATCGGGCGTTCGGCGGCTTCTCTTTGGGTTCGGTGACCACATGGCTACAGTTCTGCTATGACTACGATTATATTCATTACTTTCTTCCGATGAGCGGTTCCTGCTGGTACTATGGCACCTACGGTGACTTCCGCTTTGAGGACAATGTGGACTTTATCGAGCAGCTTGTAAAAGACGAAAACCTTGACGAGCGCGGGTACTTTATCTATCACGCTGTGGGTACTCAGGATGCGGTCAAGAGCCAGTCAATCGGGATGGCGGAGGAAATGCTGTCACGGGAGATCTTCACGCCGGATCACTATGTTTTCTATCAAAAGGACGGCGGCTACCACGACTTCAATGCCGTGCAGGAATATCTCTACAACGCGCTCCCGCTGTTCTTCCGGGATGTGGAATAAAGGAGGCAGTCTATGAAACGATTGATTGCAGCA
The DNA here is from genome assembly GCA_902465325.1 of uncultured Oscillospiraceae bacterium. Lineage (GTDB taxonomy): Bacteria > Bacillota > Clostridia > UBA1212 > SIG427 > CABQMV01. The sequence goes on along the minus strand of CABQMV010000022.1, from coordinate 5,206 downwards.
ACGCTTTCCCTTGTCCTCCTTTTAGGATCGCTCTGTGCCTGCACAAATCAGGCAGGTACCGATAACAGCAGCCAGCAAACACCTGATTCATCCGCAGAGAATACGGCAAATGTGCGCAAAGCTGTCATCCCCAAAGAACTTTCCGAAATCCCGGAAGCATACTTTTCTCCGGCAGAGAATCCGGGTACGCTGGTAGATTTGAACTATGATACTTACGAATCCTTTTCCTATGAGCAGAAGTCACAGCCGCTTGAAAAACACGCGGTCATCTATCTGCCAAGCGGTTATGACGAGAACCGTCAATACGATATTTTTTACCTGATGCACGGCGGATGGGGCAATGAGAATATGACGCTGGGGACGCCGGAGGAACCGTCGGGATTCAAAAATGTGATCGACCACATGATCGACGCCGGGGAGATTCGTCCCATCATCATTGTCTGCCCAACCTACAACAACACAAGCCCACAGGACAGCGCAAGTTTCAGCCTCGCATTGCAGCTCAATCAAAACTATCACAACGAACTGATAAACGATCTGATCCCGGCAGTGGAAAGCCGGTACTCCACTTACGCGGCCAGCACCTCCACCGACGACCTGATCGCTTCCCGCGATCACAGGGGCTTCGGCGGCTTTTCCATGGGCAGCGTGGCAACTTGGAGAACCTTTCAAAACTGTCTCGATTATTTCCGCTATTTTCTCCCCATGAGCTGCGGCACGGGGCTGACCGACCCGGACATCTATGCCGCCGCAGAGAAACGGCAGGATTTCTTTGTGTGGGTCATTACCGGCACGGAAGATTTCGCCTATTCCTACGACACCAGCCGCGTGGAAAATATGCGGGGGCTTCCGGGCTTTACCGAGGGAGACAGCGAAGCGGACGGCAATTTTGCCTTTTCTGTCAAGGACGGTTACGATCACGGAGGGATCGCCTCTATGGAATATACCTATAACGGCCTGCGGTTCTTTTGGGGCGGGAACGATGAGCAGGAAAACACAGCAAGCCAGCCCTACACCACCGACACCGCCATTTCGGACGTGATAAACGACCCCGCCTTCGGAGACTACGGGCATCTGTTATTCCCCGTGGACACCGGGTACATGAGCGGCAGAACGCTTGGCGACCTTCGCCTGACGTGGTATTCCTATATCGACCCGGACAAGACGGTTGAGATTTGCAACACCATGAAATCCCGCGCCGAGGCGGGCGAGACGATTTTTTACGATATTTATACCAACGAGGAAAAAGCGGCTGACCCCGACAAGGCTGAAACAGGACTGTTCTTTTTTAGGGGCGATCCCGGAGAAAAGTTTGCCGTATGCAATGCCGGAGGCGGTTTTGCCTACGTTGGCGCGATGCACGACAGCTTCCCCCACGCGCTGGAGCTTTCCAAAATGGGCTACAACGCCTTTGCGCTGATCTACCGTCCCGGCTGGGACACAGCCATGGAGGATTTGGCGCGGGCGATCAGCTTTATTTTTGAACACGCCGAGGAACTGGAAGTGGACACCGACTGCTATTCCCTGTGGGGCGGCTCGGCGGGCGCACGAATGGCGGCGGACGTCGGCTCCTACGGTACGGCTTATTTCGGCGGCGACGATCTGCCCCAAGCCGGCTGCGTCGTCATGCAGTACACAGGCCACAGCGAGTGGCAGGAAACCGACCCACCCACTTACGTCTGCGTCGGGACAAGCGACGGTATTGCGAACTGGCGCACGATGCAAAGCAGAATCAATGCCATGTCCGCAGCGGGCATTCCGACAGAGTTTCGCGCCTATGAGGGACTTTCCCACGGCTTCGGGCTTGGTACGGGAACGGTTGCCGAGGGCTGGATAAACGATGCGGTGGCGTTTTGGAAACAACAAATGGAATAAAAATATCAAATACACGGAGGTACCCTATGAAAAAGAAAGTTTGGATCATTATCGGAATTGTCGTCGTTGTCGTCGCGGCAGCGGCGCTGCTTCTCCCACGGCTCTTTGGCGGTTCCCACAGAGGAATCGACAACGAACCGGAGGCAAGCGTTGCCGGGGAGAGCAAAATTCTTGTCGCCTACTTTTCGTGGTCGGGCAACGGGCAGCAAATGGCACGGTGGATCGCGGAGGAAACGGGCGGCGAGCTGTTCCGTATCGTCCCGGAGGAATCCTACGTTAGGATTACGGAGCCTGCGCCGACCGTGCGAAAAACGAGCTGGACAATGAAATCCGTCCTGCGCTTTCCTCCCACATTGACGCTGACGTTATGGCTCAGTACGACACGATCTATCTCGGTTTCCCCATTTGGTGGTACGATTTGCCGACGCCGGTATGGACATTCCTCGAAGAATACGATCTTTCCGGCAAGACGATCATTCCGTTTTTCTCTCACAACGGAAGCTCCAGCGGAGCAAACAGTTTGAATCGGTTGAGCGAACTTGCAGAAGGCGCGACGGTTCTGACCGACGAAGTGCTTTCTATCCCCGGTTCCTCCGTAGCGGATTCCGAGAAAGAAGTCAAAGAATGGGCAGCCAAGGAACAAAAGTAGTCCATGAGGAGAAACGATGATGAAAAAACTGATTGCGCTCATTTTAAGTTTGGTGCTGATTCTCTCCCTTGCCGCCTGCGGTACGGGAACGGGCGAAACGCCTGCGGATTCAACTTCCGCAAACTCTGAAACAGAAAACCACGGTTCTGCGGAAACAACAAATCCGCCTGAATCCGATGAACCGAACGCGCCGACAGAGGGAAATACCGTGGAAGCGCCCGGCAGCGGCTCGGCAGATGCTTCTAACATCACCTCCATCGAGGGCGTCCCTCTGATTACACTTAACAACGGCGTACAAATGCCGCAGTTTGGACTTGGCACACAGATTCAAAGTCTTGAAAACGGCGATCTCGGCGTTCTTAATCAGACGTCCCGTGAAGCGGTCGCCGCGGCGCTCCGGTCAGGGTACCGCCATCTTGACGACGCACACGGCTATCTCCAAGAGCGCGGCGTCGGTCAGGGGATCATAGACAGTGGTGTACCGCGTGAAGAAATCTGGATCACGGACAAGCTGTGGCCCAGCGAGTACGGCGACGCTTATAACGCCATCAATCAAATGCTGGATCGCCTCGGCGTTGAATACCTCGATTTGGTTTATCTGCATCACCCTGCGGGCGACATAGACACGATTGTTTCGGCTTGGCAGGATATGGAGCGGGCATACCGCGAGGGAAAAATCCGCGCCCTCGGAATCAGCAATTTCGACAACCGTATGGACGCCTTCAATGCCATTATAATAAGTCAACCAATCGAGACTTCTCTGTTTCTCAAAATGGATTTATAATAAAGGTATCAAATGAAAAGGAGATTTGATCATGTCTACTATGGTAAAAACTTTATCCAAACCCCGTCTTTCAGTGAAGGTGCAGACGATCGCCACCCTGTCCGCCATCGTCGGAGCGGTCGCCGTTCCGCAGATTTTCCACCTGCTCGGCGCGGTGTCGGGGCTGGGAACGACGCTCGGCGAAGCGTTCCTGCCGATGCACTTGCCGATTCTGCTGGTAGGGCTTTTGGCAGGTCCGTATGCGGGAGCCATTTCGGGGTTGCTCGGTCCGCTTTGCAGCTTCGCGCTTTCCGGAATGCCGGGCGCTGTGATGCTGCCCTTCATGATGATCGAGCTTTGCGTCTACGGCCTTGCGGCGGGACTGTTGCGGAATATCAAACTGCCGACCATAGGAAAAGTCGTGGCAGCACAGGTCGCCGGACGTGCCGTGCGTGCGGTCGCCATTCTGCTTGCGGTCTATGCGTTTGGAAACGGTCAAATCGCCGTTTCTACGATCTGGACAAGTATCGCGACCGGACTGTTCGGACTTGTCCTGCAATGGGCGCTTCTTCCGCTGATCGTCTATCGCGTGGAGAATTTGAAGAAAAATGAAAAGTGATTTAGAGCAGGCAGTCGAATTATTGAAAAAAACCAAGTCCACCTGCGTTCTGTGCAAAGACGGACAAATCCACATCAGCACGGAACGCGGGGTCAAGCCGCTGATCGCTTTTGTCGAGAGCGGGCGGGATTATCGAGGCTTTTCCGCGGCGGATAAGATCGTCGGCAAAGCGGCGGCTCTGCTTTACGTCCTGCTTGGAGTTCATATGGTCTTTGCGGAAGTGATGAGCGAGGACGGGATCTATACGCTCGCCCGGCACGGGATCACGCCGCTTTGCGATACTTCCGTCAAAGAGATTCGCAACCGTGTGGGCACGGGGATCTGTCCCATGGAAGAAGCGGTAGCGGAAATCGACGCCCCCGATGAAGGAATCAAAGCAATCCAAAAGAAACTGTCCGCCATGCAAGAAATCCATAAAAAGGAAGGAAATCCATCATGAAAAAAATTTTAATCGCATTACTCAGTATGATTCTGCTTGTTTCGCTTGTCGCCTGCGGTTCCACGGGCACGGGGGGAAACGCAAACGGATCGGAATCCGGAAATAACGCATCCACAGTGCCGGAATCGAACGGAAACGGTTCCTCACAGACAAATACGGATGCTTCGTCAAACGAATCTTCCGAAAGCACCGGTGAAGATTCCTCCGATTCGTCCGAACCGACCGGCGGGAAAACGCTTGTCGTGTACTACTCCGCGACTAACAATACCGAGGCGATTGCCGGGTACATCGCGGAAGCCACGGGCGGCGACCTCTTTGAAATCACACCGACGGAATCGTACACCTCCGACGACCTGAACTGGACGAACCCGGACAGCCGCGTATCCAAAGAACACGACGACGAATCCCTGCGGAATGTCGAACTGACGACCACGACCGTGGAAAACTGGGACGAATACGACACCGTATTCATCGGTTATCCCATTTGGTGGGGCATCGCCGCTTGGCCGACCGACACCTTCGTGAAAGCCAATGATTTTACCGGGAAAACCGTCATTCCGTTCTGCACGTCCTCTTCGTCCGGGCTCGGTCAGAGCGGTGAACTGCTCAAAGCAGAAGCCAACGGCGGCAACTGGCTGGAGGGTCAGCGGTTCCAGTCGAGAGCAAGTGAGGACGTGGTGAAGGAATGGGTAAACGGTCTCGGCTTATAAAAATGCGGACACTTTTGCCGCTCCTTTTGATGCTTTGTCTGCTTCTGTCCGGCTGTGGGAATCAACCGGGCGGAAGCACGCCCAGCAGCGGGAATTCCGCCGTCGTAAAGGAGTCGCAGAGCAGCGCAGAACTATCGCCGGGCGACTCTTC
>CABQMV010000021.1 GCA_902465325.1 uncultured Oscillospiraceae bacterium | reverse complement strand
GTCCCTATCCCGTGATTTGCCCGCATTTCCGGGCTTTTTTGAGATAATCAGAGTTGTTATAACAATCTTTCCACATCTGTGTAAACATAAATCGAAGAAGTAATTTCTATACTTGCATGACCTAAAAACTTACTCAGCATTATTTTTGCAGAAATATAATAAACTAGATAAAGTGTTTTTAATTTGTCTTTCGTTATCGACACCACTACTTAAATAAATAGCAGGGCAATATATTTTTTTTCTGTGTAAAACTGCCGCGCCAGGCTTAGTTGACAACCCCCGCCAAGAACTATATACTATAAAAGTAAGTTTTTTGTGGGCTGTTAGCTCAGCTGGTAGAGCATCTGTTTCACGTACAGAGGGTCAGGGGTTCGAGTCCCTTACAGCCCACCATATGCAATTGCTTCTTAAATTCTTAAGGATGATATAGATGAGCGAGAAAGAACGGAAGTTCAAAGTTTTTGAAATAGACGAAGAGGAGCCGGATTTTTCTGATATAGAAAAAGAAGATTTAACGTCTTTCGCCGTTGAAATAAAAGAAGAACTGGAGGACGAGGGCTGGCTACAGGAGGAACAATTTACACCGCCTGAGCTTTCCGCCGAAGAAGCGCTCATTCCCACGAAGCCCATTTTACCCCGTGAAGAGACATCACCCGTTACAGAAAAAGAAAAGCAGACAGAGCCGGAATTGTCTCAGGAGAAAAAAGAGGAATCTCCCGAAACGGCGCCGGAGGCTTCAAAAAATACTTTTTCTGAAGAAAAAAAGACTTTCTCCGGAGTGTCAGACAAGCTGGCAGTGGTCATGGGCCTAGTTTCCGCAGAGCCAGTGTATCAAAAACCGGAGCCTGCTTCTTCCCTGGATGCAGAGCCAGAATTTGCATCGGATTCTGAAATAGAAATTACTGAAACAGCGGCAGAGGGTCCGGGGGAACCTTCTGTGCCGAATTCAGCTGCCGACGGGCGCCCTAAGCCGCAGCTACCAGTGCAGGAGGGGGACATACCGGCAGAGTCCGTCCCAGATCAGAAAAAGGTTTCCGAAGAAGATGAGTTTTTTCGGTGCTTTGGTGATTTCAGATTTGAAAAAAGCGGAATGCCGAAGGAGGCGTTATATACTCTAAGAGAGGAAGACGCACCGGAAGAACAAACCGTGTATAGAAAAACGCAGCCCAATAAAGGACTTTCTGCACTGAAAACCATACTGAGCTGGGTATTGACGATGGTGGTTGCTTTTGTCATGGCCATGGTCATTAATATTTACCTTTTTCGGCCCAGCGAGGTCTCCGGCCCTTCTATGATGCCTACGCTGCATAATGGGGATACGGTTATTTTATCCAGAATTCCTTATATGCTGGGAAAGCCTCAGCGGGGAGATATTGTAGTAATTGACAGCCATGTGGACCGGAAAAGAAATACCTTGACGCTTTTTGCAGAGGCACTGGAATACAACGTAGTTACCAAGCTGTGCGGCCATTCAGAGCCGGATTACTTCTGGATCAAGCGTGTTATCGGAATTCCCGGAGATACCATATCCTTTGAATCTAACCGTATTTACAGAAACGGGGAGGCCCTGCAGGAGACCTACATTAATGAACAGGATGTATACACCTACAAAAACGGCACTTCTCTTACTGTGGAAGAGGGATATGTATTTGTTATGGGAGATAACCGCAATCACAGTACAGACAGTCGGGTTATCGGTCCGGTGCCGGTAGAAAATATTATTGGTAAAATGATTGCGAATTGGTAGCGTTAAAGTAAAAAAGTAAGGGTTGGTGGCGAACGTGATTCAGGAAATACAGCAGGAGATCAGAAGGCTAAAAGCAGAAAAGAACATCTGTATATTGGCGCACAGCTATCAGGCAGCTGAGATATTAGAAGTAGCGGATTATACCGGAGATTCTTTTCAGCTGAGCTTAATGGCACAGAAAGCCCAGGCGGATACGGTTATACTCTGCGGTGTGCGTTTTATGGCGGAAACGGTAAAAATTCTTTCTCCGCAGAAAACAGTATTTCTGGCCAACGCGATAGCCGGCTGTCCTATGGCAGAGCAAATGGACAAGGAAATGATTACAAAAGTGAAAGAGCAGTACCCGGATTATACCGTTGTTGCCTATATTAATACAACCTCGGAGCTGAAGACGGTATGCGATGTATGTGTTACCTCTTCTTCGGCAGTTAAAATTGTTAAAAAGCTGCCGAATCAGAATATCCTGTTTATTCCGGACTGCAATCTGGGCGCTTATGTATCAAAGCAGGTACCGGAGAAGAATTTTAAGCTTCTACAGGGAGGCTGTCCCATCCATGCCTGTGTAACTGCAGAGGATGTCAGAACGGCCAAAGCCATGCACCCTGGTGCAAAGCTTTTGGTGCATCCTGAGTGTACGCGGGAGGTAGTGGCTTTGGCAGACTATGTGGGTTCCACCTCTGGAATTATGGAGTATGCCAGAGAGTCCTCTGATACAGAATTTATTATTGGAACGGAGATCAGTATAGCAGAGCATTTGCAGTATGCCTGTCCGGAAAAGCGTTTCTACATACTGTCCCAGAAGCTCATCTGCTCCAATATGAAAGCCACGACTTTAATGGATGTATACAACTGTGTAAAAGGACAGGGCGGCCAGGAAATTGTAATGGATCCGGAGACCATGCGCCGGGCCAGGATCTGTATTGATGAAATGATTCGGTTGGGGTGAGATATGCCAAAGGGAAAAGCAGCTGTGGCGATGAGCGGCGGAGTTGACAGCTCTGTAGCAGCGTGGCTCATGCAGCAGGAGGGGTACGAGGTTTCCGGTATCACCCTGAAACTATATAATAACGAGGATCTCGGTGCCTGCATTGGAAAGACCTGCTGTTCTCAAAGGGATGCAGAGGATGCTGCCATGGTGGCTGACCGCTTGGGGGTACCTCATTATGTGCTGAATTACCGTCAGGCGTTTATTGATTGTGTAATTTCGCGCTTTATAGATGCCTACTGTCAGGGAGAGACGCCGAATCCGTGTATTGACTGCAATAAATATATAAAATTTGGCCGACTGTGCCGGGAGGCTTCCAGTATGGGCTTTGATCATATTGCTACAGGTCATTATGCCAGGATTGAGCACGATGCGGTTTCCGGACGCTGGCTGCTCAGAAAGGGCGTCAGTGCCGAAAAAGACCAAAGCTATGTTTTGTACAGTATGACGCAGCAGCAGCTGGCGATGACGCTGCTGCCTTTAGGTGCCCTGAGTAAACCGCAGGTGAGGGCTATTGCAGAAGCACAGGGCTTTGTAAATGCCGGAAAGCGGGAAAGTCAGGATATCTGTTTTGTTCCGGATGGAGACTACGGCAAGTTTATAGAACATTTTACAGGGAGAAAATTTCCGGAAGGAGAATTTGTAGACCTGGAGGGCCGTGTGCTGGGAAGGCACAGAGGCCTGATTCGGTATACAGTGGGTCAGCGGAAGGGATTAGGCCTTTCAATGGGAGAGCCTGTGTATGTAAAATCAAAGGACCCGGTACGGAATCGGGTAGTTGTATCTGAGGATGCAGCGCTCTATACCCGGAGCTTAGAGGCGAAGGAGGTCAACTTGATTGCCTGTGATTCCTTTGAAGGTACCAGGCGGCTGAAAGCGCGGATCCGCTACAAGCATCCGGAGCAATGGGCTTCGGTGACGATGACAGGCCCGGATTGTCTTCACATCGAATTTGACAGTCCCCAGCGGGCAATTGCGCCGGGACAGGCTGTCGTATTATATGATGGGGAATATGTATTTGGAGGAGGTACTATATGTTCCGGCCTATGAGACGGACCGGACAGGCTCTCAGTCAGGAGGCCTGCCGGGAGATCCTGATTACCGGCAGCACCGGCATCCTGGCAGTACACGGAGATAACGGGTACCCTTATGCGGTGCCCCTTTCCTATGTATATATAGAGGGGTGTCTGTATTTTCACTGCGCGAAAAATGGCCATAAACTGGACAGTATTTTAAAAGAGGAGAAAGTGTCTTTTTGTGTAGTCGCAAAAGACCGAACGGTCCCCTCTCTGTTTGCTGTGGATTATGTAAGTGCAATTGTTTTTGGCAGAGCCTGTGTTGTGGAGAAGGATGGCCTCCGGCGCAGGGTATTAGAGGCGCTGAACGCCAAATACGCTCCCGGACTGGCTGCGGAGGGCGAACGGGAAATCAAGGAAGGCTGGCAGCGAGTCTGTGTGGTTTGTATTCAGATAGAACATATGACGGGAAAGCGGGCTATTGAGTCTGTGACAAAAGCCAACGGTTAAATCCGCTTTTTTCTAAGCCCAGCCAGAGGGGGATCCCCAGAAGGTAGCAGGAGGCGATTTCACCCAGCGCGATTTCTCCTGCTGCGGCCCAGTAGAGAACATCAGATTCCGCAGTTATTTTAATGACCATTCCTACAATCAGGCCGTTAAACAGTACAGCGCCCAGCGGGGAGAGCCATGGTATGTTTTTTAAACGGATTTTTCTCAGAGAATAGGCGAATACAGAGGCCAGCAGAGAAGCGCCTGCGCCGCATAAAATATCCAGTAGTCCATAGGGACTGGAAAGATTGGCCAGCGCGCAGCCAATGGTGAGTCCAGGGATCGCCGCAGGACTTACAGCGGCAAACAGAATCATTGCTTCTGATATACGCAGCTGCAGGGGCCCGAACGCAATTGGCGCGATTGCAGTAGTAAGTGCGGCGTAAATAGCGGCAATCATAGCCGCGGCGACAGTAAAACGAACTGTTTTTTTCATTTTGATAACATCTCCTAGTTTTGTTTATAGCGTCAGGATGGTTTCGAACTGACAGGATAAAGAGTATCACAGATAAGAAAAGAATGCAAATACAGTAATTTTTTTACATTTCCTATTGATTTAGAGCAATAAAGCATATAAAATATTCAGGTACGGATTGTTTGCCGTGCAAAATATATCATTCAAAGGAGAGTGTTATGAATGGAAATTTTAAAACATGTGCTTGACGATGTCATCAGGAGAAATCCCGGAGAGCCGGAATTTCATCAAGCGGTAACCGAAGTTCTGGAATCTTTAGAGCCGGTTGCAAAGGCGCATCCGGAGTGGGTAGAGGCCGGTATCTTCGACCGTATCGTTGAGCCTGAGAGACAGATTATATTCCGGGTTCCCTGGGTAGACGATCAGGGAAAGGTCCGGGTAAACAGAGGCTTCCGCATACAGTTTAACAGTGCGATTGGGCCATATAAGGGCGGTATCCGTCTGCATCCTTCTGTGTATTCCGGAATTATTAAATTCCTGGGCTTTGAGCAGATATTTAAGAACTCTTTAACCGGACTGCCTATAGGAGGCGGAAAGGGCGGCTCCGATTTTGATCCCAAGGGAAAGAGCGACGGAGAGGTAATGCGCTTTTGTCAGAGCTTTATGACGGAGCTTTCTAAACATATCGGTCCTGATACAGATGTGCCTGCCGGAGATATCGGAACTGGTGCCAGAGAGATCGGTTATATGTACGGCCAGTATAAGCGGCTGCGCAACGAGTTTACTGGCGTACTGACAGGAAAAGGTCTGGATTGGGGCGGCAGCCTGGCCAGAACGGAAGCTACCGGCTACGGACTTTGCTATTTTATGGATGCTGCTTTGAGAGATAAAGGCATGTCCTTCCAGGGGAAAACGGTCGTTATTTCCGGTTCCGGAAATGTTGCTATCTATGCTACTGAAAAAGCTGTGCAGCTGGGCGGGAAGGTAGTAGCGCTCAGTGACTCCAATGGATACATATATGACGCCGATGGAATTGATCTGGCAGCGGTTAAGGAAATTAAAGAGGTTAAGCGAGGACGGATCAAGGAATATCTCAATTACAGACCTTCTGCGAAATATACAGAGGGCTGCAAGGGGATTTGGTCTCTTCCCTGTGATATTGCTCTTCCCTGTGCAACTCAGAATGAAATTGACAAGGAATCTGCTAAGCTTCTGATTGCCAACGGTGTGCAGGCAGTGGGAGAGGGCGCTAATATGCCGTCTACGATAGAAGCCATCAATGTTTTCCTGAACGCGGGCATTCTTTTTGGCCCTGCAAAGGCGGCCAATGCAGGCGGCGTAGCGACTTCGGCACTGGAGATGTGCCAGAACAGTATTCGGTATTCCTGGACATTTGCTGAAGTAGATGCTAAACTGAAAGACATTATGGAGAATATTTATAAAAATGCCAGTGCCGCTGCAGCTGAGTACGGCTATGAGGGAAATCTGGTAGTAGGGGCTAATATAGCGGGCTTTGAGAAGGTTGCAAGAAGTATGTATGCTCAAGGCATCGCTTACTAATCTGTCCGCAGGCTATAAGAAATCTATTTTAAGAACCGCTTCTGTCAATTTGATTTGAAGCGGTTCTTTTTTCTCGGTTGTCAAATCTGCTTTAAATTGTTATACTTCATGATGAAGATTACAATACAAAGGATATATATTATACATGAAAAAGAAGCAGATAGACAGAAAAAAAGATGCAAGAAACGTACAAACGCTGCCCTTAGTTCCGCTGAAGGGAATTTGCGTTTTTCCGGATACAGAAATTGCAATAGATGTTTCAAGATCCGTATCCGTTCACGCCATAAACGCCGCAGTTCAAACGCAGTGCGATGTTTTTTTAACGGCGCAGAAATATCCGGAACAGGAGGACCCGGAAGCCTCTGACCTTTACGCTACAGGGACTGTTTGCAGTATCAAGGAATGTACTGTATTTCCCAACGGCAGGAAGCGTATTGTTGTAGAGGGCCTATACAGAGCCCGCTTGCAGGAGGCAGAGCCTGCCGACCTGTATGTTAACGCAGCCATAAAGCCTTCTCCCGGAAGAGGACGCAAATTTGCGGATACCATGGACTACCAGGCCAGAAAGCAGATTTTGCTGGATCAGATTAGTGAATACCGGATGGCCTTCCACGGTCCGGACGGAGTAGTCAGAAGGCTGTCTACTATATTTGACGGACAGGCTTTTTCTTTTGCGGCAGCCAATGCCCTGGAGGTCCCTTTTCTCAAAAAGCAGGAATTGCTGGAGGAGTCGGATTTAAAAAAGCGTATGGATCTTATGATAGAATTCAGCAGGTATCAGCTGGATCTTATGCGGACCGTTAATCGAGTTAACCTGAGTGTTCAGGAAAACTTTAACCAGCAGCAAAAAGAAGCTTATATCAGAGAAGAAATTCGGCTTTTAAAAGAAGAGCTGGGTGACAGCGACAGTCAGGAGATAGAAGAGTACAGGAGAAAGCTGGCGGAAGGAAGTTTTAACGAAGAGATCCGGAAAAAACTGGAAAAGGATATTTCCCGGTTGGAGCGGCTGAATCCTCAGCAGCCGGACAGTCAGCTGCTGAGAAGCTATCTGGATTTTGTTTTTGAACTGCCCTGGGGGAAGACGACCCAGGAGGCGGATGACATTGGAAACGCCCGGAGTATTTTAAACAGAGACCATTACGGAATGGAGAAGGTAAAGGAGAGAATACTGGAATATCTGGCAGTTCGGAGCAGACGGACAGACGGCAGAGACCCTATTATTTGTCTCTATGGACCTCCCGGCGTGGGAAAGACGTCTATCGCTAAAAGTATTGCAGAGGCCATGAATAAAAAATATGTGAGAATGTCTCTGGGTGGGATTCATGATGAGGCAGACATCAGGGGACATAGAAAAACCTATATTGGTGCTATGCCCGGACGTATTCTTACTGCAGTGAAGCAGGTCGGGACGGTTAACCCGCTGCTGCTTTTGGACGAGATTGACAAGCTGGGGAAGGATATGCACGGAGATCCTGCTGCTGCTTTGCTGGAGGTTTTAGACGGAGAACAGAATTTTAGTTTTCGGGACCACTACCTGGAGCTGCCCTTTGACCTTTCACAGGTCACCTTTCTGACTACAGCAAACGATCTGGAGGCTGTGCCGGAGCCTTTGCGAGACCGCATGGAAGTTATAGAAATTACAGGATATTCCTCCGAGGAAAAGCTTGAAATTGCAAAACGTCATTTGCTTCCGAAGCAGCTGAAGGCATTGGGCCTGCCTGCAGGAACTGTAAAATTCAGCGATAAAATTCTTGAAAAGTTAATTTGGGATTATACGGCGGAAAGCGGTGTTAGGCAGTTGGAGCGTACGCTGGCTGCCGTTATACGGAAGGCTGTGCTGGAAATGACGGATCTGGGCAAGAAGACTCTTTCTGTAACGGAAAAGCAGCTGGTCCGATATTTAGGACCGTCCAGACGCTATGAGGAGGACTATATCCAGCAGGACAGAGTGGGGGTAGCCAACGGGCTGGCCTGGACCTCTGTAGGAGGGGTGACGCTTTCTGTAGAGGTCAATACATTTCCCGGCACGGGTCATATGGAGCTTACGGGAAGCCTGGGAGAGGTTATGAAGGAATCTGCCAGAGCTGCTTTGAGCTATATCCGTTCTCAGACGGAACAGCTGGGGCTTCCTGAGGCTTTCTATAAAAGCAGAGATATTCATATACATGTACCGGAGGGCGCTACGCCGAAGGACGGTCCCTCTGCCGGTATTACAATGGCTACGGCAATGGTGTCTGCTCTTACCGGTAAACCGGTTCGCCACGAGGTGGCCATGACAGGGGAGATTACAATTTTGGGAGATGTGCTTCCTATAGGAGGACTGAAAGAGAAATCTCTGGCGGCTCTCCGCAAGGGGGTGTCTTCCATTCTGGTACCGGAGGCAAACCGTCGGGACCAGCAGGAAATTCCGGATTCCGTAAAAGATAAAATAAAAATTATTTATGTAAAGAATATGGACCAGGTGCTGAGGGAGGCGCTTCGTTAATATGAATATAAGCAAATTGTTTGAAAAGAAAAAAGTGGTATATTCCTTTGAAATATTTCCTCCGAAAGCGGAATCGGGGGTCAACACGGTATATGATACCATTGAGGCGCTGGGAGACTTGTCTCCGGACTATATCAGTGTTACCTATGGCGCAGGCGGCAGTGTTCGGGAGAACCGCACCGCGGAGCTGTCTGCTATTGTAAAATCCAAGCTGAAGATAGAGCCTCTGGCACATTTGACCTGTATCTGCGCTGGCCGCAGAGACATTGATGCGATATTAGAGGAGCTGAAGAGGAAGCAGGTTTCCAATATCCTGGCTTTGCGGGGGGATCAGCCGAAGGACGGGACCCCTGTACTGCCTGCGGCAGAAAGAGATTTTGCCCATGCGGCAGACCTGATTGCATATATAAAAGAAAAAGGGGATTTTCATATCGTGGGGGCCTGTTATCCGGAAAAGCACGGAGAGTCTCCGGATTCGGACACAGATATCCGCTATCTAAAGGAAAAGGTGGATGCAGGAGTAGGCCATCTGGTAAGCCAGCTCTTTTTTGATAACGATAAATTTTACCGTTTTATGGATAAGGCCCAGCAGGTAGGCATCCGTGTACCGATTTCTGCGGGAATCATGCCGATTACCAGCAAAAAGCAGATCCACAAAATGGTTAATATGTGCGGCGCCACCATTCCGGGCTGGCTTATGAGGATTATTGACAAATATGAAAACGATCCTCTGTCTATGCGGGATGCCGGTATTATCTGTGCGGCCCAGCAAATTCTGGAGCTGGTATCTCAGGGTGTCAGAGGAATCCATCTTTATACCATGAATAACCCTGCCGTAGCCAGAAAAATTACACTGCTGATAGGGAACCTGCTGGGGTAATTATGGGATCGTCGTAACGGTTATAACATCGTAGCCCTTACTGCTGAATATAATATCCGAGATAATGATGCCTGAGGCCCACAGCACCAGTACAACGGCGGCGGTGATGATCGCAACCTTGACAACGGTGACTGTACGGGCCTTTTTCTTCAGCTGCTGGATATCGTCATCTTTTCGAAATTCCAGAGCGATTTCCTTTGCCGAACCAAAATGCCTTCTTATTTCTGCAATGTCCGTAGCCTTGTTTGCCTGAACAAATAAATCAATTTCTTCTTTTAGATTTCTCAAGAATATTTTTGTCTCTCGATTTACCAGAATCATATTTCTTTTAATACTTTTGAGGTATTTGTTAATGTTCCTGCGCAGAATTCGCTCCATCTTCTTCAACTCCCCTGAATGTAAATATATCTTCTATTCCCGCTGCAAGCATTTTATATTCTTCAATCATAGTATTTAAATATTCTCTTCCCGCTTCGGTTATATGAAAATAATTTCTGACCATGCCGGAAGGAGAAAATTCCTTGCGTTTGCATAAAAATCCTTTGCTTTCCATTCTGTATACGGGCGGGTAGAGACAGCCTTCCTTTATAACAATCCGATTTTTGCTGAGCTCTGTTATTTTCTGATTGAGTTGGTAGCCGTACATATCTTCCTTTGAGAGAAGATAAAGAATTACCATATCCGTGGTTCCCCGTTTTAAGTTTTCCTGAATTGAGTTTCTGTAGTCCTCTGACATATCCGGTTCCCATCTTCGTTAAATTTGGCACGCATGAAAAACAAATTTATTTCTGAAATCATAATATCATAGGCCAATTGGAAAAGCAATAAATAATAGTTGACATAAAGTATTTGATATGATAATCTATTAACACTAGATGTCATTAAAATATGCGGCGTACAAAAAGATCTGTACGTGATAGGAAAATAACTGCGAAAGAAGATATAAAAGCTAAAGTGTAATCGCTTATTGTTTCTATTATATATACCTCAACGTTATGCGGCGGGAATATAGAAATATAATGCCTGCCGCAGCTTCTCAGGCGGGCGGCGAAGCAAGCGCCGCCCGCCCAAACCCATTAACCGGAAAACCAAAAGCGGATTTATATCGGGAAGTATTTCTTCTCAAGGGGCCTTTCAGGTCTTGGGCCAGAGGGCTATCTTCCTGTTGGGGGCATTCTTAAAGCATAGTGGTTTGTACGCAGTGCTATATTTATGGTATACTCCTTTTGCAGTTCGTGCAGGAGGAGTTGCTTTGTGCTGGTGTACACAGTCCTCCGTCAAAGTTTCGGTGAAGGATGGGATTTACATGACAAAAAAAGAGTTTGCGGATATTGTGAGAGAGAGAAATCTGATATTTGACGGAGCTATGGGAACTATGCTGCAGCAGGCAGGAATGAAGACCGGTGACAATCCCAATCTTCTGTATTTTACCGATCCGGATATGGTTTTAAAAATTCATCGGCAGTACAGGGAGGCTGGCGCAGATGTGATTACGACCAATACCTTTGGCGCAAACCGACTGAAACTAAAGGGCTCCGGCTATACGCCCGGACAGGTGATACAAAAAGCGATTGAGGAAATCCGAAAACTTTCTCCCGGCTATATTGCTCTGGACATCGGTCCTATTGGACAGCTTTTGGAGCCTCTGGGGATGCTGTCCTTTGAAGATGCGTACGATATTTTTAAAGAACAGATTCTGGCAGGTGCAGAAGCAGGCGCTGATTTACTGCTGATTGAGACAATGACGGATCTGGGAGAGCTGAGAGCAGCTTTGCTGGCGGCAGTTGAGAATTGTTCTCTCCCTGTTTTGTGTACTATGAGTTTTGAAAAAGGCGGACGGACGTTCACCGGCTGTTCTGTAGAGGCAATGGCTCTGGCTGCGGAGCCTTTTGCAGATGCAGTGGGGATTAACTGTTCTCTGGGGCCGGAGGAAATTTTTCCTATGGCGGAGAGACTGGTTCGCTGTACTGACAAACCGATTCTCGTTCAGCCTAACGCAGGACTGCCCCGCGAAGTAAACGGCATCACCGTTTTTGATGTGTCCTGCAGAGATTTTACTGACAGCATGGAGAAGATTGCTGCTCTGGGAATAGAAATTCTGGGGGGCTGCTGCGGTACTACACCTGAGTTTATTAAAGGGCTTACTAAAATAAAAAGGGGGATTCGTCCTGTCGTACAGCGTCCTGTTTGTCTGTCCTCGGCTACTAGAGTGGTTTGTCTGGACGGTGTGCGGGTAATCGGAGAGCGGATCAACCCCACAGGGAAGAAGCGCTTTAAAGAGGCGCTTTTAAAGAGGGATTTTGGATATATCACTGAGCAGGCCCTTTCTCAGGCCCAGGCCGGGGCAGATATTCTGGATGTAAATGTAGGACTGCCGGAGCTTCGAGAGTCAGAGATGATGCGGGAAGTGGTGCTCCGTCTCCAAACTGCTGTGGATTTGCCGCTGCAGATTGATTCTTCTGATCCGGCAGCGATTGAAACTGCCCTGAGAATTTATCACGGCAGGGCGATTGTAAATTCAGTGAACGGAGAGAAACGCTCCTTGTCTGCCATTTTACCGCTGGTCAAAAAATATGGGGCCTGTGTGGTGGGACTGACGCTGGATGAAAAGGGGATTCCCGACTGCTGGGAGGATCGGGTGCGCATCGCCCAGCGTATTGTCTGCCGGGCAGAGGAGCAGGGGATTCCCCGGGAGCGTGTGTTTATTGACTGCCTGACGCTGACTGTCTCCGCAGAGCAAAAGGCCGCGGGCCAGACGCTGCGCGCTTTGTCTCAGGTAAAATCCCTGCTGGGGGTTAAGACGGTTTTAGGTGTGTCCAATATCTCTTTTGGCTTACCCAGGCGGGATATTATCAATGAGAGCTTTTTAACAGAAGCCTTGGCTGCGGGACTGGATTTGCCTATTCTTAATCCCAATAGCGAAGGTATGATGAGCAGAGTATATGCTCACCGGGTTTTGAACGGGGAGGATATAAGCTGTGTATCGTATGTAGAACGGTATGCTCTGAGCCAGGCGCCTCAAGACCAAAGTACCCCTGTAAAGCCTACTACGAAAAAAGATGCAGAGGACGGGAATGGGGAGCTCTTTGACTGTGTTGTCAAGGGGCTGAAGGACAGGGCTAGAGCTGCTGCTCTGCGGGCATTGGAAACAAAAAAAGAGCTGCAGGTTGTGGATGAGATTTTAATCCCGGCGCTGAACCGGGTGGGGGACCAGTATGAGAAAGGAATTCTTTTTCTGCCTCAGCTTTTAATGGCTGCAGAAACTGTGCAGGAAGCCTTTGCTGTATTGAAGGAGCGATTGCCTGCGGATACAGAGCTTCATAAGGGCCGGCTTATACTGGCTACGGTAAAGGGAGATATCCACGACATCGGGAAAAATATTGTTAAAATTATCTTAGAAAATTACGGATACCAGGTTTTTGACCTGGGACGGGATGTGCCCTGGGAACGAATTGTAGAAGAGACCCTGAGGCAAAAGATAAAATTAGTAGGACTCAGTGCGCTGATGACCACAACAGTAAAAAGTATGGAGGAGACCATAGCGGCTTTGCGAAAGGCAGTGCCAGAGGTGAAAATCATGGTAGGCGGCGCGGTGCTTACGCAGGAATATGCAGATCGTATTGGGGCCGATTTCTATGCCAGAGATGCCAAGGCTTCGGTGGAGATCGCTGCCCGCGTTTTTGAAAATTAAGGCTGTATATTTTCAAAAATCTGTACTGTAATTCCTTTGGCCTTGCTGAGTTCCAGCTCTTTTTCATCTCTTACTGTCCAGCCGGCCAGCAGAGCCCCCATTTTACGGTTTAATTTTACAGAGAGAATTCCGGCATCCGGATAGCTGTAGGCAATAAAGTCCGGCCGGCTGAGTACATTGCAGAGCAGCTTTTCCATAGCGAAGGCTCCAAGCTTTTCCACGGCCCCCTTTCGGTCTTTCCAGCCGTATTTGCAGGAGAGCTGTCCTCTCAGGATATCCGGTCTGTGCTTTTTCAGCCAGCGAAGGTGGAGCGGATTGAAGGATTCTATGCAGAATAGTCCCTGATAAGCCTCCAACTCTTTCATGACCAGCGGCATCAGAGGCTCTACATTTTTTCCTTTTATTTCTATCAGCAGAGGTACAGTACCTTTTACCGCGTCCAATACTTCCCGGAGAGTTGGGATTCCGTAAGGGGAGTTCTGGATCCGAAGGCTTCTTACTTCTTGCCAATTCATTTCTTCTATTATGCTGTCACAGCCGCAGAGGTTTTGCAGATGGCTGTCATGTATGACCGCCAGTTTATGGTCCTTGGTCAGGTGGACGTCCAGTTCAGCGCCATAGCCTGCCGCCGCTGCCCGGGCAAAGGCTAGCAGTGTGTTCTCGGGAATTCCCTCCTGCAGGTTAAAATACCCTCTGTGGGCGAAATGGCAGGTGGTCAGCGGAGCGCTTCCTATAGGAGGCTTTTTCAGCCGAGGCATAATCAAAAACAGGTAAAGGGCAGTCAGTAAAATGAAAAGACCTAAAATGCAGAGTATGATATACATTTTATCCTCCTTCTCTATTCTATAGCCCAGTTTACAGCAAATCAGCAGATTATACAAGATGGATTGCTGAGAGCAGTATTTTCCGGTTTGCAGACAGAGCAAGTAAAATATGCTATAATACTGGCCGGTTGTTATTTATGAAGAAAGGATTTTGTCATGAAACGAGTTTTTATATTGCTTTTAAGTGTTGTTTTGATAGCTGGATGTTTTACCGGGTGTCAGGAACAGGAGCCTACGCCGCCGGTGTTTACTGCCCAGCCTGATATTTCGGACAGCGGTGAACCTGTAGAATATAAGGTTTCCGGTGCGCTTTCCTCTAACATGGTATTACAGCAAAACAAGTACATTCATATCTGGGGCAGCAGTCCCGACAAAGGGGCGTATTTATACGGGGAATTTATGGGAGAAACCCGATATGCGCAGGTAGATGATCAGGGACAGTGGGAGCTGATCTTTTCTGCTCATCCTTATACCAGAGAACCGCAGACTATGAAAATCTATCCTAAAAATGGATCGGTTACGGAGTTTACGGATATTTTGATTGGAGATGTATGGGCAGTATCCGGCCAGTCCAATGCGGAGCTGCATGTGGATGTTTCGCTGGCGTATAATCCGGAGTTCGTAAATGAAATCAGTGAAGACGATGCAATCCGGGTCTATTATCAGGGACTGGAGGATGTATACGCAAATCAGGACAAGTGCCAGACACCACAGAATGATGTACTGAATGAGGAATACTACTGGCAAAAAACCACAGAGGAGGTGGTTATGAAAATATCCGCCATCGGATACTATTTTGCTAAAGAAATCAGTAAGCATACAGAGATTCCTATAGGAATTGTGATGATGGCGGCCGGGGGCTATCCTCTGAAGCAGTTTATGCCGGCAGATTTGGTTTCAGAGCTGCTTCTTCCTAACGGCTCCGATATATACAACACGATGATGTATCCCTTTGCCAAGATGCCTATTAGAGGAATGCTCTTTTACCAGGGAGAAAACGATAACTGGGAGCCGGAGGGGTATGCGGAGTATCTGGCGGCGTTTGTTAAAAAGCTCAGAGAGCTTTACGGCTATGATTTTCCTTTTTATAATGTTCAGCTCTCTTCCCATGCGGGTGCGATGGTAACAGAATGGCCGGGACTGTATGCGATACGGTGTGAACAGCAGGAGGCGGTTTCCCTGATTGAGAATTCCTATCTTGTGGCTTCCTATGACTGCGGGGTACTCAGTGAAAGCGAGCCGGATATGGCGCATCCGTACAATAAAAAACCGGTGGGCGACAGGCTTGCGTATCTTGCTCTTTCTGAGATCTATGACAGAGGAAGCTACGATATAGACCATTGGGCAAGCCCGATTCCTGACTCTGTGAAGTGGTCCGGAAACACGGTGACGGTTACTTTTTCTCATGTAGGAGATGGATTAAAGGTTAAAGTAGGACAGGAGCTCCGGGGCTTTTATATTCTGGATCAGGAGGGGAACATTCTTACTAAGGCAGAAGCGGAGATTTCCGGAGACAGTAAGGTGAAAGTTACAATCCCGGAGAACTATGAGGATACCTGCGGGGCCATCGGCTATGCCTGCGAGGCTGTGGCGGCTCCTATGAGCAACAATTTGGTAAACAGCAACGAGTTGCCGGCTGTGGCTTTTCACCTGTACAAGGAATAAGAAACAGCGGATTTATCTGAATAAGCCTCTATGCGGACACTTCTTTTGCAGGTGCCCGCTTTTATACAATACCGCGAATTTTTGAAAGCAAGAATACCATGTTGCATAATTATACATTTAGATGTATAATTATTAACGTTTTCTAATTCTACAGAGAAAGGTGACAAAACGTGTCAGAGCAAAGCAAACATAAAATCGGAATTGTTGGCTACACCGGTATGGTTGGCATGGAACTGACCCGCCATATAGAGCTGCTTCCGGATACGGAAATTGTATACAGAAAAAATTCCAAAGGAGAAGAAGGAACGCTTTCTCACTGTGAGCTGGTATTTTTGGCTACAAAGGATAAAGAGTCTATGATTCATGCAAAAACTGCTTTAGAGGCCGGCTGCAGGGTTATTGATATGAGCGGCGCTTTTCGGCTTCCTCAGGAGGACTTTGAAAAGTGGTACCATATGAAGCAGGAGGCAGCGGACCTTATTCCTAAGGCAGTATACGGTCTGCCGGCAGTCTATCGTGAGCAGATCCGGGGGGCAGCGCTAGTGGCTAATCCGGGCTGTTACGCTACCTCCGTTATTTTAGCTCTGAGACCTCTGCGGAATCTGGTGAAAGGGGAAGCGACTGTTGTATCTACTTCAGGAAATTCCGGTGCCAGGAAAGAAGCAGATCCTATTGCAGACGATATTGCCTATTCTTATGGGCATCAACATAAGCACGTACCGGAAATGGTGCGGTATTCCGGTGTTTTGGTGAATTTTACCCCTGTAGTGCTGCGGTCTGTATTCCGGGGGATTAATACCAATATCCGGGTTCAGCTGAAGGATCCCGATACAAGCCGGGAGGAGCTGGAGGAGGCAGTCAGGAAGGCATATCTGCCCGAGGATTTGGTACAGGTAGTAAGAGACGGAGATGGGAAGCTGTACGGCACCGCTCAGGTCAACAATACCAATGCGGCCAGCATTAAAATGAATACAGAGGACGGATGGGCGTATGTTAATTGCTGCATTGATAATCTGGGAAAGGGTGCGGCAACGCAGGCCATTGAAAACATGCGGCTTATGTTAGGAGAGGACAAAACAGGAGAATATCGGTAATGCAGGACTTTAATCAGGTACTGGCCGGCGGTCAGACAATAAATGATATTATTAAGAAGGCGGATATACTGACAGAGGCTCTGCCCTATATTCAGAGTCTCAGCGGCAAGACCGTGGTTATAAAATACGGTGGCAATGCTATGATCAATGAAGAGATTAAGAATTCCGTTATGCGGGATATTGTGCTGCTGAAATTTATTGGAATGAATCCTGTTATTGTACACGGAGGGGGACCGGAAATCAACAGAGCGCTGCAGCAGTATGAGGTAAAGAGCGACTGGGTAAACGGCCTTCGGGTGACTGATAAATTTACCATGGAAATTGCGCAGATGGTACTTATGGGAAAAACCAACAAGCAAATTGTCTCCGGCATCAATGCCAAGGGGGGACAGGCTTTGGGCTTCTGCGGTATAGACGGAAAGCTTATTGAATGTAAAAAGCACTATGAAATGGTAGAGGGCAAGCCTGTGGATATCGGTTATGTAGGAGAGGTTACAAAGGTAAATACCGACATGCTGAAAATTGTAGCGCAGGATGCTTATATTCCCGTGATTGCGCCCATTGGAATCGGGCCGGACGGGGAAAGCTATAACATTAACGCGGATACTGTGGCAGGGGAGATTGCTGCCTCTTTGAAGGCAGAGAAGCTGATTCTGCTGACGGATACGGAGGGTGTGAAAAACACAGAAACAGGGGAGCTTCTCTATGTACTAACGCTGGATGAAATCCATCGTCTGATTGATACAGGTATTATTACCGGAGGAATGATTCCAAAGGTGCTGGGCTGTGTAGATGCCATTCACAGAGGCGTAAATCGGACCCATATTATAGACGGAAGGATTCCCCACTGCCTGCTTTTGGAGATTTTTACCAATAAAGGAATTGGAACTATGATTATGCGGGAAAAAGTCCGCTATTTTGAGCAGGAGGAGATCTAAATGACAGTCAGCGAGGTCCAGGCTCTGGATGAAAAATACTATATGAACACTTTTGGCAAAAGAACTCCTGTGGTTTTTGAACGGGGAGAGGGAATCTATCTCTATTCTGATCAGGGAAAACGGTATACCGATTTCTTTTCAGGGATTGCGGTCAATGCCCTGGGGCATTCTGATCCGGATGTTGTCCGGGCGGTCTGTGATCAGGCCAGTAAAATGATTCACTGCTCCAATCTCTATTATATAGAGACACAGGCCAGATTGGCACAGCTGCTGTGTCAGCATTCCTGCGCGGATAAGGTCTTTTTTGCAAACAGCGGTGCAGAGGCCAACGAAGGGGCCATTAAATTGGCCAGAATTTATTTTAAGAAAAAAGGAGAGCCCTCCCGAACAGACTTTATCTGTCTGAAAAAATCTTTCCACGGTCGGACGATTACGACGGCTACTGCTACAGGACAGCCGAAATACAACGAACCCTTTGCGCCTCTGACGCCGGGCTTTACTCACGTGGAAATTAATGATTTTGATAGGTTGAAAGAGGCGGTAACGGACAGGACCTGTGGGATCATGCTGGAACCGGTGCAGGGAGAGAGCGGGGTATTTCCTCTGGATCGGGAATATGCTAAAAAGGTAAAGCGCCTGTGTGAGGAAGAAGGAATTTTACTGATTCTGGATGAAGTGCAGACAGGGATCGGTCGGACAGGAACCTTGTTTGCCTATGAAGGATTGGGCATTGAGCCGGATATTTTTACTCTGGCCAAGGCCTTGGGCGGCGGTCTGCCCATAGGGGCGGTCTGTGCAAAGGATTTTGTAGCATCGGCCTTTTCCCCCGGAGATCACGGCAGTACCTTCGGCGGAAATCCTTTGGCCTGTGCTGCGGGTCTGGCAGTACTGCATAAGCTTTTGGATCAGCCTGTTCTGGAGAAGGTACAGAGAGTAAGTGCCTACATAGCAGAGCAGCTGTCTGCTGTCAGAGGCGTGCGGCATGTAAGACATGCGGGCCATATGTATGGGATTGTACTGGAAGAGCCTGTGGCCCTTCAGGTCAGAGCTGCGCTGTTTGAGAAGGGCTGGCTGGTTGGCAATGTGGGGACAGAGGTGCTGCGTGTGCTGCCGCCTCTGATTATAGAGGAAAAACAGGCAGATGATTTTAAGGAGGTATTGTATGAAACACTTATTGAGCTTATATGACTGGTCTGCAGAGGAGATTTTAGAGACGCTGGATTTGGCGGATCAGTTGAAGGAGGATAAAAAGGCGGGCAGAGAGTATCCCTACCTGAAAGGGAAAACGCTGGGAATGATTTTTACCAAGTCCTCTACCAGGACACGGGTTTCTTTTGAGGTGGGTATGTATCAGCTGGGAGGCAGCGCGCTGTTTTTAAGCAGCAATGATATCCAGCTGGGCAGAGGAGAGACAATTCATGATACGGCCAATGTATTGTCCCGCTTCCTAGACGGCATTATGATCCGGACCTTTCAGCAGCAGGATGTGGTGGACTTATCGGTATACGGTACGATTCCAGTTATTAATGGGCTGACTGACGAGGAGCATCCCTGTCAGGTGCTGGCAGATCTTCAGACGATTCGGGAAAAGAAAGGCTGTCTCCGGGGGGTGAAGCTGGCGTATATAGGGGACGGCAATAATATGGCTCATTCTCTGCTGCACGGAGCTACTAAGACGGGAATGGATATCAGCGTTGCGACGCCTGAGGAGTATCAGTGCCAGTCTAAATTTGTGCATCAGGCCATTGAAATTGCTTCAGAGACTGGTTCAAAGGTTACGATAACCCACGACCCAGAGCAGGCGATACAGGATGCGGATGTGGTATATACCGACACATGGGCCAGTATGGGGCAGGAGGCGGAAAAGGCTGTCAGGGCTAAAATCTTTGCGCCCTATCAGATCAATTCAAAGCTGTTCTCTCTGGCCAAGCCAGATGCTATTTTTCTGCACTGTTTACCTGCTTACCGAGGCTATGAGGTGACAGAAGAAGTTATTGACGGACCTCATTCTGTTGTTTTTGACGAGGCAGAGAATCGGCTTCACGCACAGAAAGCGGTTATGGTTAAATTAATGAGATAAGTATGGATTATTCGTTTATTATAAGGCGGGCGCTTCCCAATGGAGAGGATGCGGCTGCTGTAAAACAGGTCATGGACGATGCCTTTACAAAATATATGGAGGACACAGGGCTCCATGGAACAATGGAAGCGTTAGAAGAGCATCCCGATGATATCCTCCGGGATATTCACTGTAAATATGTGTATCTGGCTTTTGTAGACGGAGTTCCTGTAGGCAGTATTCGGGTAGCGCTGAATGAATCGGCGAAAAGTGCGTATATCAGCCGATTCGGCGTATGCAGAGGATATCAGAATATTGGTATTGGCAAGTCGTTTATGAATTTGGTGGACAAGCTGCTGATTTCCAAGGGGATTCGGCAGGCTATGCTTCACACAGCTTCGAGGTATAAAGAACTGGTGCGTTTCTATTACGGCTGCGGTTTTTATATAAAAGAAACTTCAGAAGACAGGGGATATATCCGGGCTCTGTTTCTGAAGGATTATTGACGGGCAGGGGGCGCTGGGTTATGGCGGATTACATAATGGCACTGGATCAGGGGACTACCAGTTCCCGGGCTGTTATTTTTGACAGAAGGCTCCGGACTGTTGCGGTGGCCTAGAAGGAGTTTACTCAGTATTATCCCCGAGAGGGCTGGGTGGAACATGATCCTATAGAGATTTGGTCCAGCCAGTATTCTGTTATGACGGAGGTTCTGGCTAAGAGCGGAATTTTACCTGGAGGGCTGGCCTGTATTGGAATTACCAATCAAAGGGAAACCGTTGTACTGTGGGATAAAAGAACAGGGAAGCCTGTATATCCTGCTATTGTCTGGCAGTGCAGAAGGACGGCATCCCTTATACATACACTCATGGAGAAGGGCTATGGAGAGGAAATACAGCGCCGTACAGGGCTGGTGCCCGATGCGTATTTTTCCGGCAGTAAGGTTAAGTGGATTTTAGAACATGTGCCCGGAGCGAAAGAGAAGGCTATGCAGGGGGAGCTTCTTTTTGGAACGGTGGACAGCTGGCTGATCTGGAAGCTGACAGAGGGGCGTG
>CABQMV010000020.1 GCA_902465325.1 uncultured Oscillospiraceae bacterium | reverse complement strand
TTGCTGTTAGGCATAATTGGCGGCTGCTGGGAATAGATGGGCTGCCCTGGGGCTGCTGCGTTTTGCGGCCCGCCGGTGCCGGACTGTGGGGGGACTGCTGCCACAGGCTGCTCTCCAGCCTGTACCGGGTTTACCGGTGCGGTCTGTGGAGGCTGCGAGAAGACCGGTGCTTCAGACTGTGTGTATTGAGACGGAGGAACAGGGGGTGTAAAGGTTTCCTCGTTGCTGTGATTGGAATTGTCCATAAAGGGTGCTCCTTTCAAAAATTACATACATACCATACATATATATTAAAGGGAAAAGAAATAATAGTCAATAGGAGGCATTCTTTTGAAAAAAGTACTTTTTACTGTGACCGGTGCTTTACTGGCCGCGGCGGCTCTGAATATTTTTCTGCTGCCTTCGGGTTTTGCCCCCGGAGGAGTTTCTGGTATTGCCTTGATTATTAATATACTGACAAAAGGCCTGATTCCTGTGGGGGCCAGTACCTTTGTTCTCAACATTCCTTTGTTTATACTGGGTTACCGAGTTTTAGGCAGACGGTTTGCTGTCAACAGCCTTTTAGGAACCCTGTTGTTTTCAATTGCTGCGGATGCATTGGGGGTTTTAACAGAGCTGTGCTATCCCTTTGTGGGAAACGACAATCTACTAAATGCAATTTACGGCGGCCTCTTCTTCGGTTTAGGCTTGGGACTTATTTTCCGGGGCGGCGCTACTACGGGAGGCACTGACATAGCGGCCAGAGTTCTGCAGCTCAAATTTTCCTGGCTTACGCTGGGACAGATTGTATTGGCCTTTGATATAGCGCTGCTGGGAGTCGTAGCTGTCAGCTATAGAAGCGTTTCCTCCGCGCTGTATTCCGGAGTGGTTGTCTTTTTATCTTCCAAGGTCATTGATGTGGCGGAGGGGGGCGTCAACTATGCCAAGCAAGTGTATATTATTTTGCCGGGAGAGGACGTTTCACTGGCATTATCCCGGGAAATTATGGAAAAAATACACCGCGGCGTTACAAAACTCTCCGGATGGGGTATGCATTCCGGTAAAATGCTGCCTGTTCTTCTCTGCGTCGTAGGCAATCGACAGCTTTCGGGTCTGCGCAGCTTAGTAAAGCAATACGATGAGCAGGCATTTATTATTGTAAGTGATGTGCGGGAGATACAGGGAAGCTGGAGAAAATAAATTTACTATGCAAATGGTATAAATTGTAAGTGAAATATCGTAAATTACGCTTGCTTTTTCACTCTTCTTAGTGTATAATGCTCCTGTAAACAGGATAACCGCATGGCACGCTCCGACTCCTTCCTATGAAAGTGATTGTGAATCTCTCCCCCAAATAAAGTTCACTTTCGGAGATGCTTATGTGATTATGTGGCCCTTCCCGTATAGGAAGGGCTTTTTTATATTTGTAAATACAGGACAGATATTGTATACTAGAATACAGCAGTTTAAAAGATTACGGAGGTAGTATAGTATGTATGCAATTGGAAATGACCATACGGGAGTGGCACTGAAGGAATTGATTAAGAAGTTTATAGAAGAAAAGGGCTATGAGGTAAAGGATTTCGGCACCCAGTCCACAGATGCCAGCAATTATCCGGATATCGCAGAGGCTGTCTCACAGGTGGTGGCTTCCGGACAATGCGAGAGAGGAATTCTGATTTGCGGGACCGGCGTAGGCATGTCCATTGCGGCAAATAAGGTCAGAGGCATTCGGGCGGTATGCTGCAGTGAGCCATTTTCCGCTAAGCTTTCCAAGCAGCATAATAATGCCAACATCCTGTGCTTTGGTTCCCGTGTAGTAGGGTCAGAGCTGGCTAAAATGATTGTAGAGAACTGGATGGATGCCGAATTCCAGGGAGGACGGCATGAAGTACGGGTGAACATGATTCACGATATTGAAAACAGACAGAAATAAGTATATAATAAGTCGTAATTATCAAGAAAACGGAGGAATCATGTATGGACAAGCAAAAAAAGCTTGATTTAATGAAAAAAGCCGCCTGTATAAGGAAATACATTATAGAAGAAGTGTTTTCTGCCAAGTCCGGCCATCCGGGCGGGTCGCTTTCCTGTACAGATATTTTTACGGTACTGTACTTTGACGAAATGAGAGTGGATGTAAACAATCCGAAATGGCCCGATCGGGATCGGTTTGTTTTATCGAAGGGGCACTGCGCTCCTGCACTGTATGCTACTTTGGCAGTGAAAGGCTTTTTCCCTGAAAAGGATCTGTTTACATTGAGGAAGATAGACAGTTATCTGGAGGGACATCCCAGCATGACATATGTCCCTGGAGTGGATATGTCCACCGGTTCTCTGGGACAGGGGATTTCCGCGGCTGTAGGGATGGCCCTGGCCGGAAAGATTGATAAAAAGGCCTACTGTGTTTACTCTATTTTAGGAGACGGGGAATTACAGGAGGGCCAGGTGTGGGAGGCTGCTATGTCCGCCGCTCATTATAAGCTTGACAACCTGACTGCTTTTGTGGACTATAACGGGCTTCAGATAGATGGTCCGATCCGGGATGTTATGTCCCCGGAGCCGATTGCGGATAAATTTACTGCCTTCGGATGGCATGTCATCACCATTGACGGTCATGATGTTGCGGCAATTAAAGAAGCCATTGAGCAGGCTAAGACCGTAGAAGGAAAACCAACTGTGATCGTATGTAATACAGTAAAGGGCAAGGGCGTTTCTTTTATGGAAAATAATGTTGCCTGGCATGGATCTGCCCCGAATCAGGAGCAAAGGGATCAGGCTATTGCAGAGCTCGAAGCGTATCTTGCAGGATTGGAGGCGTAAATATGGGTAAAATTGCAACCAGAGATGCCTATGGAGAGGCATTAGTACAATACGGTAAGGAAAATGAGAAAATTCTGGTTTTGGATGCCGATCTTGCCAAGGCAACAAAAACAATTACCTTTAAAAAAGCAATTCCTGAGAGGTTTTTTGATATGGGAATTGCAGAGGGGAATATGATGGCAGTGGCGGCCGGGCTGGCTACTACAGGAAAAATCGTTTTTGCCAGCACTTTTGCCATGTTTGCATCGGCTAGGGCCTGTGAGCAAATAAGAAATTCTATCTGTTATCCTAAACTGAATGTTAAAATTGCCGCTACCCATGCGGGACTTACCGTAGGTGAAGACGGCGCGTCTCATCAGTGTATTGAGGACATTGCTATTATGCGGGCGCTTCCCAATATGGTAGTGCTCAGTCCCTGCGACGGTCTAGAAACCAATCTGGCGATCAAAGCGGCCATTGAATATCAGGGCCCTGTGTATATCCGTTTGGGTCGTTCTGCAGTAGAGGATGTATATGATCCCGCCTCTTTCCGCTTTGAAATAGGGAAAGGCGTTCAGGTGCTAGAGGGAAGCGATGTAACGCTTGTCGCCACAGGACTGATGGTACAGGAGTCGCTGAAGGCGGCCGCATTGCTTGAAGCAGAGGGGATTCGCGCCAGAGTCATTGACATTCATACGATCAAGCCTATTGACAAAGATATTCTGATCAAGGCGGCGAAAGAAACCGGCGCAATTGTTACGGCAGAGGAGCACAACATTTCAGGCGGATTGGGCAGCGCAGTAGCAGAGGTGGTCTGCCAGAATGCCCCCTGTCCCGTAAAAATGGTGGCTGTTCAGGAAAAGTACGGTACCTCCGGCACACCGGCAGAGCTGCTTGTAAAATATGGGCTGACAGCAGAAGCGATTGCAGAGAAAGCGAAGTCTGCCATTGCTGATAAAATTTGATAAAGAGTATCCATATTTCAAAAAAACCGGTTTGTTTCAGACCGGTTTTTATAGTTTATAAACAAATACTTTACTTTCGAAACGGTAATGATTATAATAACACCTATAACATTATTTTGAAATAGGATTTTATTGGAGGAAATGGAAATGAAAAAAAGAGGTTATGCAGTTCTTTTCAGCTTGATTGTAACTGTATTTTTAACGGTCAGCCTGCTGCCGTCAGCGTCTTTTGCCGCTGAAATAAGCTCTCAACTGGAGTCTTCTCTGGAGTTCTGTGTAGACTTGAGAACTGGCAGTGACGAGGATATGGTTGGCAATTATACGAAAACAGCGGAATCTGACGACGCGGTATATGTAGAGGATGAGACTCTGAAGACTAAGGTTGGTGTTTTTGGGGAGGACTGTCTCGCGCTTATATATGAAAGCGAAAATAAGCCTCTGGCCGGGTACGATTTAGCGGAGGGCATCACGCTGGAGGCTTATGTTTATATTACCCCGGATGTTGTTCAGAATATGACGTTTGTGGAGACTGCAGGAAGCAGTCTGCATTTACAGATGTATAATAACGAAACGGATCAATCCGTGGGCTTTCGGTGCGGTGATACCCCTGCCAGCGGAGAAAGCGGAGAGTCAGGCGATTCCGGTTATATGATGAGAAATGCCTACGCTGACAAGGTATTGGAAACAGGAAAATGGGTTCATCTGCTGGGCATTTCCGATGGAGAGACCAACCGTTTCTATATTAACGGACAGCTGGAGGTTTCCATTGACAGAAATCAGTCCCTTTTGAAAAGGGTAAACAATAATAACGACAAGAAGCTTTGTATAGGAGAGTCCATATTTGGGGATATGTTTGGAGCCACCGCTGTACAGGGCAGGATTGCGTTTGTAAAAATGTACAAGGCGGCTGCGGACGATTCAGATATTGCAGCTTTGTATGAGAATGCTTCCGGTGCGCCTTCTCAGATTACCACCAGTCAGCCTACTGCTACTGTTGAGCCTACTGAAGAGCCTACGCCGGAGCCCACGCCTACTGCCTCTCCGAAGCCTACGGAGGCTTCTACTCCTACTCAGGCGCCTGCCGCTGGCGGAATGGATACAACCCTGCTGACCGTGATTATTGTCTGCGGTGTTGTTGTATTGGCGGCAATTTTAGTCTTGGTTATTGTATTGGTTAAGAAGTCCAAGGCAGGCGGTGAAGCTGCTGACGGAGAAAGCTCTGCTCCTTCTGAGGAAAATAGAACAGAAGGTACAGAGGTGCAGGAGAATGCTGCTGAGGAAACGGCCGGGACAGAGTCTGAAGAGGCTTCCGAGACTTCGGAGACAACGGAGGAAAAGAAAGACGAAGAATAAACTGGCAAGAAAGAGCTGCGGTGCGGAATTTTACCGCACTGCAGACTTTTAGAATATTTTAGAAGGAAATGGTGATTGAAATGAGCAAAAAAATAATGGTTTTTATGTTATCTTTTGTGCTGTTGCTCTCTTTTACTGCCTGTGACGGCGGAGCGCAGTCCGGGCTGGAGAAGGACTTATTCTTTCATGTAGATTTTACTGCGAGTTCTATTGAAGATAGTGTAAATAAGGTCGCTCGCAGCCAGACCCCTACAGCAGTAACTTTTGAAACAGACAGTGAATTAAACAAGACAGTGGGCGTATTTGAAAATGCCGGCATCAATTATCTGGTCGATACTTCTAAAATGGGAGAGGCTTTTACCATGGAGGCTTATGTTAATGTTGAAGAGCAGGGCGGCTATGGGCTGATTTGCGGCACATACTGGTTTAACGATAAGCTGGGTGTTGGTTTTGGCGCCGGTGTATTTGAATTAGAGGGCGACAAAGTAGGCATCCGAAAGAGTATGAGCATGTTTGAGGGGAACGGTGCCTCTTCCACTACGGTAAGGGGCGGCGAATACGGAAAATGGCAGCATTTAGTATTTGTGCATGATGGAGCGAAGGACTACTATTATGTAGACGGTACAGAAATGACAGAGGGAGGACTCCAGGCAGCTTCCAGCACTATGCAGCATTCCAGTGCAGCCGGCTTCAGAATCGGCGCATACAATACTGTTCCGCAATTTAGCATCAATAAAATGAAAGCGGCGTATGTAAAACTGTACAGCGCTGCTGCCAGTGCAGAAGAGGTAAAAGCACTGTATGAAAACCGCAACGCATAAGCGTGCAAAACGGATGGACAGCGGCTATCTCTTAAAAAAGAGATGGCCGTTATTTTTTTAGTTTTCGGATTTTCCGTCCGGATAGTTCGTAGGGGTGCTTTCTGCCGTCAGTACGTTTTGTAAATAGCGGCTGGCAAAGTATTTTGCCATATTCAGATTCATATCCAGATAATTGCCACAGTCGTGCGGTGAGGCGCCGGGCACGGATCCGGGAAATTCTGAAATATAGCGGAAGGTTTCTGTAATAACCGGCAGAATCTCCTGGGAGGTATGATTTCCTTCAAATATAACGTAGAACCCAGTCCGGCAGCCCATTGGGCCAAAATATACAGTCCGGCTTCCCCATTGAGCATGATTTCTGAGATAGGTAGCGCCCAGATGCTCAATTGTATGGATCTCTGCGGTCCCCATAACCGGTTCCCTGTTTGGTGTGGTGATCCTCAAATCAAATGTGGTAAGCGTTGTTTTTTCAAATGTATCTTTTCGAGAGACGTATACGCCGGGCTCTAACCGGGTGTGATCTACGGTAAAGCTTAGAATTTTCTTCATACTTTATCCCTGCTTCCTTTCTGTAAATTCTACAATTGCCCTGGGAAAGCCATCTTCTCCGTCCAGGCAGAGCGTAATCAGAGCACCGTGCTCTGCAGTATGAATAATGGGAATTATTTTTTCTCCCTCTCTGGCAGCCGCCTTATATTCCACCCGCACTCTGCCTATTTCAAAATCTTCCGGCAGGTACTCTGCGGCCATGGATACGTATCTTGCATTGTTCATATGACGGTTTTTGTCAATATAGGACCGAAGCACGGTAAAAGGTTCCCGGGCTACGGGCTGTACAGAGGGGATCCGAATCCTGCGGGGCAAGTATTCCATAGGGAGCCTGTCTTCGATTCCAATGGTTTGTATTAGTTCCCTAGGGATTCGTACTGTTTTGGCGTTTACAAGGTCGACAAAAGCCCCCATTGCGTAGCAGGCCATGCACAATGCTCCCGCCGAGTCGCAGATTGTTGTATTCCGAAACCCGAATAAAGTATTCAGTTCATAGACCCATGTGCGGACTGTCAGCTGTTCTCCGTAGGCAGGCTTCTGAAAAAAATCTACCTGTCTGGAAGTCAGATACATACCGCAACCATTTTTTTCAAAATAGGAGGACAGCGCTTTTTCCGAGTCAATCTGAAAAGAAGAGCAGTCCTGCATAAAATCCAAAGCAGCGGTCAGTGTCAGAAGTCCGTCTGAACCCGTATGGCTGCTGCCGACTCTTCGTTCAATTGTAAACATTTTAACCTCCTTCAGCAGTATACTCACAAAAAAAAGGTTTGTCAATGCTGACAGGAGGATTGAAAATATTATCCTTCTGCTATAGAATAGACATAAGGAACGAAAAGTGAAAATTTGAAGGGGTGAAGGAATATGTTCAGCTATGTCAGACGGCTCGCGTTGCAGTACGGTTTTAAACGGCAGGGAAATTTCTATTATAAAGAGCTGGAGGGGTTTGCTGTGGGCTGCTATGGAAACGGCAGTCAGATTATGCTGACTTTTCTAAATGCAAAACACACGCCGGAGCGTTTATCCGGCGTACTGAACTGGCTGCTGCCCAGAATGAAGCAGCTCAATATACAGGGGACTGTCCTATGCGGAGGTTGCGGGCAGAGACTGGAGCCGGAGGAAGGCGTACTGATTCGGGTTAACAGTATGGTTTACAAAATGCACGGCGAATGCTGTAAGGTGGCGGTGCATCAGGCCCGACAGGAGGCTGAGGAATATAAAAAGACCAATAAACATATTGGGAGAGGTACGCTGGGCGCTATTTTATTTGGCCTTATTGGAATGGTTCCCTGGATTGTTGTATACTGCTTTGGGTGGATTGTGGGATGGCTGGGCTTTCTAATAGGACTGGCGGCGCGAAAGGGATATGAGCTGTTTGGCGGCAGGATTTGTAAGGCAAAGTTTTGGATCATTCTATCAGTAACGGTAGTGCGTGTTTTTCTGGCAACCTTTGCGGCATACAGCATTTCTCTTTATATTGAAATTACTTCCGCAGGGCTGCAGTATTCCTGTTTTAGAGTACCCGGGCTGGTTTGGCAGCTGATCGGTGCAGACCCGGAGGCGGCTTTTTCTTTTGCAGGAGACCTGGTGATGGGGATTCTCTTTGCAATGCTGGGAATAAGGGGCCTGCTGCGCCAGACCTTCCGTGAGGCAGACGCTGTAACGGCTTTGGCAGAAGTTTTATCTTGATTTTGTTTAAAAGAGAAAATAAAGTGGAAAGGAACAAATACATCGGTGTTTGTTTGTGTAATAAGAAAATGGCGCTATCGACAAAATTTGTGCGGGCTCAGCTTTCCGTTTTGAAGGGGAACATATTCTTCCTCTTGATAAAAAGCGGGAGGGCCTTATCTTCTATCTGCATGGAGGCGGTTATACGGCTGGAAGTATAAAATATGCCAGAGGCTTTGCTTCTGTCCTGGCCGCCCGAAACGGCATGGAGACCTTCTGCGCCGCTTATCGGTTGGCACCGGAGCACCCCTATCCGGCAGCCTTGGAGGATGCGCTGGAGGCCTATGAGTATCTTTTAAAAAAAGACTATGGACAGCAAAATATTATACTCTGCGGTGAATCGGCAGGGGGTGGGTTGATTTACGCGCTGGCGCAGGCCATTAAAAGGGAAAGGCTGACAATGCCAAAAGGAATGATTGCCATATCGCCCTGGATGGACCTGACGCTGTCCGGCAGGTCTCTGGAGGAAAACCGGGAAACCGATCCTTCCCTTTCCAGACAAAGCCTGGAATGCTTTACTGCCGCTTATTTGCCCAACGGACAGTCTCCGGAGGACCCTTTGGTTTCTCCTCTGTTTGGGAACTTTGTTGATTTTCCGCCCTCTGTTCTTTTTGCAGGAGGCGCTGAAATTTTACTAGACGATGCGGTGAGAATGCAAAAAGTGTTGATTTCCTATGGGAACAAGGCCACACTATTTATACAGAAGAATATGTGGCATGCCTATGTGCTGTATGGAATCAAGGAGGCCAGAGAGGATCTGAGCCGGATCAATAAATTTATCAGGAGACTGTATTGATGAATCAGGAAAGTAAAAAGTGGATGCGGCTGGACAATGCCGCAAATATATACCCTGCAGCCAGGCGAAGAGGATGGATGTCTCTGTTCCGGCTTTCGGCGACACTGAATGAAAAAATAAATCCGGGGATTCTTCAGAGAGCCCAGGAGATTACTCTGAAACGGTTTCCCTCCATGGCAGTAAAACTAAAAAGAGGATTGTTTTGGTATTATCTGGAACGGGCAGAGGGAGGACCGCAGGTTTCCTGTGACGGTCCGTATCCGTGCAGGTCATTTTGTGTAAAAGAGAACGGAGGTTTTGGCTTTCGTGTGAAATATTATCGTAACCGCATAGCCCTGGAGGTATTCCACGTGCTTACTGACGGAACGGGCGGGATAATTTTTTTAAAAACTCTGGTAGCCGAGTATCTGCGTTTAAAACACGGTACTGTTATTCCCCGGGGACAGGAAATCTTTGACTGTACCCAAGCTCCGGATCCTCTTGAATTGGAGGACAGCTTTTGGCGTTATTCCGGACATATTTCCCACGGGCGTAGTGAAGAGAACGCGTACCATATCAGTGGTACGCCGGAGGAGGGCTTTGTAAATTTAACCACAGGTCTTCTTCCGGTGGAGGCTGTGAAAGCCGAGGCACAAAAAATGGGTGTTACGGTTACCGAGCTCTTGTCGTCTGTTATGATTCGGGCGGCTGTCAGACTGCAGGCTGCAGAACGTCCTGCCAGACGGCAGCGCCCGGTTAAAATTATGATTCCGGTCAATTTAAGGCGCTTTTTTTTCAGCAGAACAGTTCGAAATTTTTCTCTGTATGTCAGTCCCGGCATTGATCCGCGCATGGGAGAATATTCTTTAGAGGAAATTGCCGGTGCGCTGCATCATCAAATGGGTCTGGCGCTGACGGCAAAGCAGCTGGCGGCCAGATTTACCACCAATGTCAAATCCGAAAGGAACATGGCGCTCAGGATTATGCCGCTGTTTATAAAGAATTTTGCTATGAAATGTGTGTATAATCTTATAGGGGAACGAAAAACCTGCACTACCCTTACCAATTTAGGAAATGTAGTTTTACCTGATGAAATGGCGGCCTATGTCCAACGCATGGACTTTGTTCTGGGACCGTTGGTTCAGAATCCCCTGGCCTGCGCCTGTCTTTCCTATCAGGGAATACTGTACTTTAGTGTCTGCCGAACCATACAGGAGCCTAAATGGGAAAGAGAATTTTTTACTGAATTGGTTCAGATGGGCATCCCTGTAAAGATTGAGAGCAATATGCCCTGGTGAGAAAGGAGAGAAAACAATGTCATACTGTGTAAACTGCGGTGTAGAGCTGGCAAAAGGAGAAGAAAAGTGTCCGCTTTGTTTTACCCCTGCGTACCGTCCAGAAGGACTTGGTGAAAAGGAGGCGGTCCGGGGATATCCTGTTCAGCGGGAACTCCCGAAGCCTGTGAACATGGGTGCGCTTCTGCTGTTGATTGCTCTTATTTTTACGGGGCTTATTGTCATAACAGTGGCCTGTGATCTAATTGATACGGGAAGGCTTACCTGGTCTGCCTATTCTACTGCGGCGCTGGTTCTTCTCGGCGTCTTTTTTGTAACGCCGATTTTACTGCCGCGAAATACACTGCTGTTTTCTCTGATAGTGGATTACACCGGCATAGCGATTTTTCTGTTTATAATAGAACGTCTGACATCAGGAAGCTGGTATATGAATTTTGGTCTGCCAGTTACGGTGATGGCCGGTGTATTTACTGTGGTCCCGATTCTATTGACTAGGACTTTGAAATTGCGTAAAATGTCTGTAGGGGGGATTGTGCTTTGGGCAGTAGGGCTGTTCTGCATCTGCGTAGACTCATCTGTTAAAACAGCTTTTTTTGGCACAGTTGGGATGTCCTGGTCCTGGTTCGTGCTGATTCCCTGCGGAGTGTTAGGCTTACTGGCTCTCATTATTGATCGGAATGCTAAGGTTAGAGAAGAGTTCAGAAAGAGATTTTTTATTTAAATGAACTGTTGTATAAGGAGGCGCTTATTTTGGCAGAAATTATTTGGAAGGATAGAAAGAGAACTTTATTTGGCTTGCCCTGGTCTTTTACAAGATATTCTTACAGTCAGGAAAAGCTGTACATAAAGACAGGTTTTTTTACTATCAGGGAAGAGGAGGTACGTCTCTACAGAATATTAGATGTAACCCTTAACAGAAAATTAGGCGAAAGGATTTTTGGACTGGGTACGATACATTGCTGTTCAGCAGATAAATCCACGCCGGAATTTGATATTAAGAGAATTAAAAATTCCGAAGCAGTAAAGGAACAGCTGTCAGACCTGATTGAAAAGCAAAGAGTTGACAAGCGCATTACTGGCCGGGAATTTATGGCAGATGACGACCATGATGTAGATGACGGTATTTTATGAATTGGGAATTGTTGAGCTGGGAACAGCTGGAATATGTAATCCGTCTGCTGGTTTCAGCAGTCTGCGGAATGCTGATTGGTCTGGAACGGGAAAGACGGTCTAAAACCGCGGGGGTGCGTACTCATTTGATTGTAGCGCTTTCTGCGGCTCTTATGATGCTGGTCTCCAAATACGGTTTTTTTGATGTGGCAGCCAGAGAGGGGATCTCTGTGGATGCTTCCCGTATTGCGGCGGGAGTAGTGACTGCCATTGGCTTTTTGGGTGTTGGCGTCATCTTTATACGGAATGAAAATGTAAGCGGTGTTACTACTGCCGCCGGCCTGTGGGCTACAGTAGGGGTAGGAATTGCCATAGGCTCTGGTATGTACACCGTAGGCGTTATTGCCACTTTGCTGATTGTGGTTATGCAGCTGCTGCTGCATAAGCTTCCGCTGCGCTTTGGCAGCTATGAGAGCTGTACGCTGACCGTCCGTCTGGAAGCGGAAGAGGATGTGCATGTTTTTACAGAGTGCCTGAAAAAGGCGGAAATCAGAGTCCAGAAGAGCAAGGCGCGCAGAGAGGCAGACGGTGGTGTAACGATGACGTTATATGCCCGTACGGGAAAGCACGGACAGGCGGAAGAGGCTGTCCGACTGCTGCGGGAAATTCCTCAAATAACAGAAATTAAGTTTATATAGTAGATTTCTATGAATCTTTTTGGACAGCAAAAGAGACCGTCTTCAACATTGCTTTTAGACGGTCTCTTTTCTTAGAAAGCTTTGCTTTTATAAGCGAATTGTCCTCATTTTTCTACAATGTTTCTGTAAGCAAACGCCAGAGCTCCGATTCCATTGCTGTTCTGCAGATTGCAGGTGGTCTGGTCCGCCATAGCGCCGTTTCCGTATACCAGCTTGAAACTGGTTCCTTCCATGCTGTTTCCCAGCCGGTCTTTCAGGGTGACCTTAACACAGTTCTTGCTTACGATTTTTGCTTCCAGAGTGGAAAGTGCTTCCTGGGAGTAAAAGCCCAGTACTTCTTTTCCTCCGTCCGCAGTCTGGAGGCCTTCTCCTACATATTTAAAGTAAATCAGGGCATGGTCTCCTTTCACTTCTACTTTAGCCACGGCAGGACTGCCGTAATCTTCCATTGTATATTTCTCCGGCGCATAAATTTTAGCCAATGCAACATAAGCTAATCTGTCTCCAATGTGTTTTTTATTCTTGGGATGAGCCCAGTCGTTATCCAGTGCGTTGGAGCCATAGTCCATGGAGCATACCAGATAGTAATTGTCGATCATGGTCAGCGCATCCGACTGTGCGTAGCGCAGATTAGCAATATTCGGCCACGATGCGTTGGTGTCATTATGGGAAGTGATCTGTACACTGTAGAAAGGCATATTTTCTCCGTACAGCTTTCGCATCATGCCCACAAAGTCTTTTAAATCTTCAGCATAAGTGTCGTAGTAGCCTTCGTTTGCTTCCCCCTGATACCATAAAAAGCCTGCAATCCGGGTTTTGGCAAAGGGGGCCATCAGACAGTTATATACTTCTGTAGCCTTAAATTGACTTAGTCCGTGGCTATGCTTGGAGGCATCATAATACTCCTCCGGCATAAAGTCGCAGATCGCAGCGCCGCCGGCAACCATCTGGATCATTCCGATCGGAACCTTTGTATTATCCGCTACTTTTTTTGCAAAATAATATCCTACTGCCGAAAATTCCTTGGCCTTCTCTGCCGTTGCCTGAGTCCAGGCCTTGCCCGCATATTCCGGAATGTCTGTCTGCTTTACCTTATTGGCCGGAATTCCCTTTTCACTGTCGCCCCAGTATTCATAATAATCATAGAACCATTGATTGAACAGCCGAATATTCTCTTCTCCAGTAACTGTATCCATAAAATCGGGATTGTTGTCTAATGTACCGGCCAGAGCAATCTGGACATTAGACTGTCCGGCTACCACCCAGACATCTCCAATTAAAATATTGGAAAAGGTTTTTCCGCCTTCCGGACCTTCGCTTTTATTGTATACCTTCAGGGTAACCGGTTCTGTAGAGGCCTCCTGGGCATCGAACTGAATCAGCCATTCTCCGTTTTCATCTACCTGGGCGTAGCGGGTCTGCCCCATAAAATCTGCATATATAATGCCTCCTACCGTATCGCTGAAACCAAATATATTGATGTACTGGTTTCTCTGAAGCACCATATTATCGGAAATGGTACCGCTTACTTTGTAAGCAAAGGGCTGTCCGTTATCGTCTGCCGGTTCCTGTGCCCCCAGCGGCTCCGGTGTCACGACCGGTACGTTGGTTTCCTTAGGGGGTGTGTAGCTGTAGCAGCCTGTGCATATCAGTACAACTGAAAGCAAAAGCGTTGACAGCATAATACATTTTCTTTTCATTCTTTAAACCTTCTTTTTCCATATTTTTTGTTAAATAATAGATACTTAAAATGATAGGCGACAAAAGACAGACTGTCAATGAATAAACTATTAAAAAATTTGGCGGTTTTATTATTTTCACACTTATGGTATACTATATAGAAAATCTACTATTAATTTGAAGGAGGCCATGTGTGATGGTGAATGAAAATGTAATGATATGCAATTGTAAACAGGTATCTTATGCCGATGTGGAAAATGCTCTTCGGACATTGCATAATTTTACCGACGTAGAACATGCCTTTGAGGATGTACAGAAAATTACAAGCTGTTCTACAGGCTGCGGCGGCTGCCATGGCAAAATACTGGACGCCATTTCTGAAATTATACATAGCAGATAATCATTACGGCGGAATAGACAGAGAAAGAGCAGCGAATTACTATGAAAAATGTTGATAAGTACAAAAGAAGCTACTTTTTGCCTCCGGAGCGCTTTCAGGACTGGAGCCGAAAGGATCATATAGAGAAAGCGCCGGTATGGTGCAGCGTAGACCTGCGAGACGGGAATCAGGCTCTGGTAGAGCCCATGAGCCTGGGGGAGAAAGTAGAGTACTTTAAATTGCTGACGGCTATCGGCTTTAAAGAAATTGAGGTGGGCTTTCCTGCCGCTTCGGAAACAGAGTACCGCTTTGTGCGGATACTAATTGAACAGCATCTGATTCCGCAGGATGTTACCATACAGGTTTTAACTCAGGCGAGAC
Organism: uncultured Oscillospiraceae bacterium; assembly: GCA_902465325.1. GTDB lineage: Bacteria > Bacillota > Clostridia > UBA1212 > SIG427 > CABQMV01. Next base: position 6,686 of record CABQMV010000020.1, on the reverse strand, counting down.
CCCATATTATTAAAAGAACCTTTGAGGCGGTGGAGGGGGCGCCCGGTGCCATTATACATCTGTATAATTCTACTTCTGTTGCTCAGCGGCAGCAGGTCTTCCATAAGTCCAGAGCGGAGGTCCAAGCACTGGCGGTGGAGGGGGCGCGGCTTTTGAAGGAGCTGGCCCAGGGTACAGAGGGAAAGTTCCGCTTTGAATACAGTCCGGAGAGCTTTCCGGGGACAGAGGTGGACTATGCACTGGAGGTGTGTAATGCGGTGTTAGATGTCTGGCAACCCTGTGAAGACCGTCCGGTTATTATTAATATTCCCACTACTGTAGAAAATGCTATGCCCCATGTGTTTGCAGGACAAATTGAGTATGTCAGCAAAAAATTAAAATACAGAGAGCAGGTGCTGCTTTCCCTGCATCCCCATAATGACAGAGGCTGCGGCGTCAGTGATGCGGAGCTGGGACTGCTGGCCGGTGCCGACCGGATTGAAGGCACGCTGTTTGGAAACGGGGAGAGGACCGGGAATGCAGATCTGGTTACCCTTGCCATGAATCTGTATTCTCAGGGGGTAGACCCGGGTTTGGATTTTTCGGATATGCCTGCAATCTGTGATACCTACGAGCGGCTTACCGGGATGCATGTCCATGAGAGGCAGCCATATGCAGGGGCGCTGGTGTTTGCCGCCTTTTCCGGTTCTCATCAAGATGCCATTGCCAAGGGAATGCAATGGCGGGAGGAGCGGCAGGAGACAGTATGGAATGTTCCGTATCTCCCTATTGATCCGCGGGATGTAGGAAGGGAATACGAGACCAGTGTAATCCGAATCAACAGCCAGTCGGGAAAGGGCGGCGTAGGCTATATCCTTCATCAAAAATACGGATTGAATATGCCTGCTAAAATGAAGGAGGAAATGGGATATCTGGCCAAGAGTATTTCTGATTTGGCTCACAAAGAGCTTACGCCTGGATGGATATATGAAATATTTACAAAGGCGTATGTTGAACACACACCTTTTTTTACAGTAGACGAGTGGCATTACCAGCAGGTTGACGGGGGCTTGGAAACACAGGTGACCGTCCGGTGCGGGGATAAACAATCTGTTGTCTGCGGCTTTGGCAATGGACGTTTGGACTCTGTCAGCAACGCACTAAAGGAATTTTTCCGGGAGGATTATACATTGGCGGTCTATGAAGAGCATGCGCTGGATGCAGGCTCCTCCTCTAAAGCGGCTGCCTATGTGGGAATTGTAAAAGGAAATCAGATGTACTGGGGCTGCGGAATTGATCCGGATATTATCAAGGCTTCTGTCCAGGCGCTGGTAGTTGCTATCAACCGTATGCAGGAATCGATGTGAATAATGGCTTGTTTTCACCCGGAGGCCCGGGTGAAAACAGAAAAAATTATTTTACCAGTAATACTCCATAGGATAAGTTAAATAGGACAGGGTATCCAGGTTATCCAGTGTCACTACACCTGCCGGCGCGTTTAATACAGTGGGAATCCGATTGACAATGGTGGCGCAGGTGTGCTCTACTGTAGCAGGCTTTACCACGTGAAACTCGGTGTTGGGTTCTCCTGTTATTTTCCAATCACACATATCTCCGTCAGAGGGACCGTATACTTTGCCGATACACTGGGTTTCAATAATAGGTCCCTGGAACGTTTCCGTTGTGACGACTGCGGCCATTCCTATGCAGTTTCCCTTGGGAATCGTCTCCCCTAGAGTGGCCGAGTACAAATCGCTGCTGTGGTAATAGGGAACGCACTTTTGTGTTTGGCTTTTTATGCTCCATCCCATTTTGGAGGCAAGCGCTTCGTTTGAGTTCCATACATAAGAGGGTTCCAATGTCTCCGGATGTGCCAGCTGCCTTTCGAATTCCTCCGGCGTCAGCCCTACGCCATGGGCTTTAGCCAGAGCAAGGCCGTAGTCTTCTACATTATAGCTGACAGCGCCCTCTATTTTTTGAATTTGATGACATCCGCCGGCCACAAGGCCTACCATATTTACCCAGAAGATATCCTCCATTCCGCTGCCCACAAAAGTACAGCCGTTTTCTTTGGCAAGTGTATCCAGCATATTGGCCCGAACGGGATCTGTGGTCCAACAGTAGGTTGCTTCCTCGCAGGTGGAGATGACATTGATGCCGCGGCTGAGACATTTTACATAGTAGTCAAAACAGTCGCTGACCAGACTGAACAGCGTTACCACCGCAATATCAGGGTCTGTATTATCCAGCACCTCGTCTGCATTGTTGCTGATACGAATTCCGGTTTTAAAGCCAAGCTCTGCGTAATCGCCAATATCCATTCCTATGATTTCCGGATTGACATCAATGGCGCCTACAATTTGCGCTCCCTTTTCGTATAGATAACGAAGAATATACTTACTCATTTTTCCGCAGCCGTATTGAACAACTTTAATTTTTTCCATAAAAAAACCCCCTGTGTTTATGATTTTAATTATCAGTATACCCTTTTACCGGTATAAAAATCATAAAGGGGGATTTTCTATTTCTGTTTCAATAAAAAGAAGCGGTAAGACTCATAAGGATCGTCGGCAGCGGCAATTATTTTATAATTATTAAATAAATCCTCGTAATCCAGCCGCATTCCCTGCTGAATATTCTGACCTTTCCAGATGCGGATGACTACATAGTCTACTTTCCTTTCCGCTACCATAGAAATCTGTTCTTCATACATTTCAGGAAAAACCTTTTCGGAAATATTGACTTTACAGAAGAACTTATTTCCGGGAATAGGCTCCAGACCGGCGGCCAGGTAAAAGCCTCCGTCAATAAAGCCGTAGTTCAGCAAAGTTGCGCCGGGTGTCTGCTGAATAATTTCTGCAAATTGGTACTGGGGATAATCTTTTTTTGTTTTGCCATAGTAGGGCAGGGTATTGGCTGCCAGCGCTACATATCCCGTTACAATCAGCGTACAGAGTCCTATAGACACCAGACTTCCTTTTTTCTGGGTTAAATGTATCAGAAGCCGATTCACCCACATATCAGGCATCGCCTTTACACAGTCTACTACAGCAATGGTACCGAACAGGCAGAAGGGAATGGAGATCAGCATATAATAGTCATATCGGACACCGCCAATATATACCATAATATACAGCGCTAAAAAGGAAATCGGAACAGAAAGTCGGGCAAACCGGGATTTGAAATACTTTTTCAGAACCCCGAACTGTACCAGTCCCAGTACAATCAGGAAAATTGCCAGAGGATTCTGGCAGAAGTCTTTAAAAAAGCTGTCAGCCAGCGACGTGATTTTTTCCCAGACAGTAAAATGTTTGGCATAGAGCACAATATTATCGTAAAAGTAGATGGTCAGCCAGTCTCCTATGGCATGGTTCACGCCAAAATATATAATCCAGGGCAGAGGCGTGACTGCCATTCCCCCCAGGAATACAAAGCAGCTTACAAACGCCCTCTTATATTCCTTTTGGAACAGTAAAACGAAGAACAGGATTCCCATCCAAGCGATCCAGAAGCCCAGCTGAATAAATTTAATCCAAAGTACAAAGCCGGCTAAAACTCCGTTTATAAAAATAACTTTGTAATTAATTAAATGTGTGTGCAGAGAAATCATTTTTCCCTGCAGCCCTACACCGATTAAATCTCGGTCTGCTGCTTTGAAGTACCGTATTAAATAGTAGAGGCTGACAACCAAAAAAGCGAAACAATATTCCTCCGCATTATCTCCCGATTTAAAACAAAAAGCGGTGCAGCACACTGCGCCGGCTAAAAGTGTTGTAATATAGGCAGACCGTTCTCCCGTAAAAAGTCTGGCTGTTTTCAGCATAAAAAACAAGGTGACAGTGAAGAAAATAACTTCAAGTAAATAAATTCCAATGAAGGAATGCCGGTCAATTAAGGCGGCAAAGGCGTGAAAAAAGTAAATGAGAGGTCCTTTATGTTCAAAGAGATCCCGGTAGGGAACTCTGCCGTCTAAAATCCCTCTTCCCAGCGTATAAAATATGTTCTGATCTACTCTGCTGTGCAGGGGAAATAGAAAAGAAGCCATGGAGCAAAGTGTAATAAACAGGAACGAAGCTATTAAAGAAAACCATAGTGCACGGTGTTTTTTCATTATCTGTCACAGTCCTTCAATCAATACTTGTACGAAACACGAAATCAAATTATACAGCTTTATTAAGGTAATTTCAAGCCCAGTGTCAGTTTGACCAGGAGCTGGGGAAAGGAAATATCCGGAACAAAGCGCAATCCCTTTTCCCAAAGCGCGCGGTGACCGGCATAAATGTTAGAATTTCCCGGAAAGCCCACTGCGTACACCGGTATGCCTGACCGGCCTGCCTTCTGTACAAAGGTGCCCAAATCATAACGGCGGTTTGAGGCAGTGCAGCCTGTACCACTGTGGTACATAATATGAATAATAAAATCCGGAACCTCATCGTCAAAAGTGTACAGAGAATAATCCAGCCCCGGGTAGGCGGTTATTACCAGCCCCCGGCGCAGCGGATAGCAGAATTTTCTTGCCTCTATTGGGCCGCAGCGCCTGACGGCTTCCTGAAAATTACCAAACGCATCGGTTCTGGAATCTGCAGGAGGGTACAGGGCGCCGATTACCTGAATTCCAGGGCCGTAATGATAGTGAAGAAATGCGCGGGTAAAATCAATACTGTCTGTTCCGTGGGTTACGATTACCCCGCTGTACTCCTCCGGCCGGGCCTGGTTAATGGCGGCTATCAGTTCTATCCAGCGGTCTGGCAGAAGATTCTCGCTGAGAATGGTATAGGGCTTTATTACGGTAAAATGTGCTTCTCCTGGATGCTCCTTTTGGTATTGCTTCCATACAGCATCTGTAATGGAAGGGGAGGGGGTCAACTCACCGTTTTCCTCTTGGCAGCTAATGGTACCGCCCGTTTCTATCAGCAGAATCTTTTTCATGTGAGACAAAAATCATAGGAGGCCTTCTTTGGGTTTCTCCTGTAAAGTACAATCCGGGTGCCGATTACCTGTACGATCTGGCAGTCTATGTGAAGACCTATACTGTCTGCAATCTGCCGGGCGCACAGCTCCTGATTGTTCAGTACCCGGATTTTAATCATTTCTCTGGCGGTAAGCGCATCGTCAATTTGTTTTAGCAGCGCCGGGCTCAGTCCGTCCTTTCCTATCTGTAAAATGGTTTCCATGTCATTGGCGAGGCTACGTAAGGCCGCGCGCTGTTTGCTTGTCAGCATAGTTTCAATCCTTTCCAATCATTGTTACTGTAGCAATTGCTGTTTGTTCTATATGAGAGAGGCTTACAGACCAGGAGGTAATCCCCAAGGATTTCAGCTGTTCCAACGCTTTTCCGGTAAATGTGATGGAGGGCGCTCCTGTGGTTTCCTGATTGAGAATCTGACATTCTGTCAGTCCAAAGCAGGAGCCGATTCCGCAGCCCAGCGCTTTTGAAGCAGCTTCCTTTGCAGCAAAACGGGCGGCAAAGCTTTCGTATCTGCCTTTTCCCCGGCTGCGGCAGTAAGCCTGTTCTTCCGGTGTAAAAACTTTATCCAGAAATCCCTTTGTCCCTTTTATAGCAGCTTTCACTCGTTCGACCTCTATTATGTCTGTTCCCGTATAAATTTTCAAGCTTTTTATCCTTTCTCCAGAAGAGCTCCGGCCCGCTCCATGGCTTTTTTCCATTTTATGCTGTACTCTAAATCGGACACTTTGGTATCTACCTTGTCTCTTCGGATCTGCTCTGTTGCCATAATGCGGGCGCTCTGCTCATTTACCGCAAATCGGAGTCGGTCCATGCTCTCTGCCAGTTCTGACCGGGAGCCGTAGGCATCGTCTAGTTCGAGAATACGGCTTCTGATTTCGGCCAGCTGGGCCTGGGATTTAATGTTCTTAAGCATACGAGTCTTCTCATTCATCTGTGCTTCAAACTGCCGGTAATTATCCCGTACTCGAATGGCCTCTGCTACGGCGCTGTCAAAGAGCTCCTTTTTGGTATAATAGTAGGATTTATAGTCATCCTCCTGCAGTAAAAGCTCGGCCAGCAGTTCTTTATCGCCCTCCTGCACAGTCATGTCAATCTTTTCGCGGACCTGGTCTAAAGCGGTTTCTGCCTCTCTCATATCCAGCCGTATCATTTCTGTCCAGGTTTGAATTTCAATCAGCTGCTTCTCTGCCTCTTTCCTGCTTTTTTTTATTTTTTCTTCTGCATCGGCAATCAGCCATTCAGGCTTATTGCTTTCCAACCTGTCAGTTGTCTTATGGGCCATTCCGGAGAAGAGCGCTTTTAGTCTTTTCAATATTCCCATATGTGCCTTCCTTATAATAGCATATTTTTATTTTTTATTCTATTCATAAACAGGAATAACTATGCCCGGACAGGGAAAAACTACCTTTACCTCCTGCAAAGAAACATACGGCTGTATTTCTTTGCAGGGGCAGGTATAAAGTTTGAGGAGGAGTGCTCTATGTTTTCATTGTCTAAAACTCATAAAATAATAGCGGGAACAGCCACTTGCCTGGTGATTGCGGGCCTGCTTGTATACGGAATTTTTTTCAACAGTAAGGCTTCTGAATATAAAGCGGCGCTAGATAATCAGTATAACCGGGCATTTTACGATTTACTGGATAATGTAAATACAGCGGAAACTTATTTATTGAAAGCGGTAGTTACCGGTACGCCGGAGATGCAGACTCTGATGCTGGAAGAGGCAGGCGCGGCTGCG
>CABQMV010000019.1 GCA_902465325.1 uncultured Oscillospiraceae bacterium | reverse complement strand
CTTCGTTATTGTAGCATTGGTATATTGGGTTGTCAACGAAAGCAGCCGCAGACCGCCATCCCTCATAATTTCTCCCTCATCAGCAGGTTATAAAGTCTGTAATATCTGCATAAATATCCATTTTCCCCTGTTCATTGAGCAGCTCATGTCTCTTCCCCGGGTAGCGCCTTGCCGTGATCTTGTGATACCCCCGCTGCTGCAGAAAATCCAGCAAATGGTCAAATTTCTGTTTGCTTTGAATTACCGGATCCTCTTCGCCTGCTATAACAAAAATCGGAAGCTCTGGGTTCCGGACCTGCCACCCTTTTACAGAAAAAGCATTTTGCATCGGCCGGTACAAATTGAGAAACCCATTATTTGTAAAAACGTATCCGCACAGCCTGTCCCGGTTATAGTCTTCAACCGCCTGGACATCTGAACAAATCCAGCTGTTTTCTAAGGAATTTCCCCGGTTGTAGCCTCCAAAGGTCAATTTTTGCAGCAGCGGGCTCCTATGCCTGTCTCCCTTCAGTAAAGCGGAAAGCTTTGCAAGCAGAATCCCTGCCGGAAAAAGCGGATTATAGGTAGGCGGCCCGCAAAGGATCAGCTTCGAAAGCTCCGAGTCATACCGTTTCAGGTAATTGCGGGCAACCAAAGTCCCCATGCTATGGCTGAAAAGGGTGACATTTAATCCGGGATACTGCCCTTTCACAAACCGGGTAACCTGGTACAAATCCTCTACAAGATAATCCGGCCTGGCCGTATAAAAATATCCCAAATCCTCCTGCCCTTCCACACTGGCCCCATGGCCTCTGTGGTCGTGTATAACGCATAAAAAGCCATGCTCTGCCAAGGTATTCATAAAGGGCTCATACCGTTCTTTATGCTCCGCCATACCATGAGAAATCTGAACAATCCCCCTGGGCGTCTGCTGCGGCGCTATAATACCTGTTTCTATCTGTAAACCGTCACAGTCGGATTGTAAAATATACGTCTCCATTGTCAGCCTCCTTTTTCTTATTATATGCTTGTGTCAAGTTAAAAACAAGTTCACTTATTGAGGTCAAACAATTTTAAATGAAAGCGCCCGGAGACCTCATAAATTGTCCCATCTTCTTCCCAATACACACGATTAAACAAATAATAAAAGATTGTTTCCCCGTCCGTATAATAATCAGAATCTTTATATGGTTTTAATTGGTCATCTGCATCAAAATAAAAATAACCGTCTTCACTTAAATAGCAATAATCGCCGTCATACGTCTTACCGTTCTGGTCTATATAATTGCCGGCAGTAAACCAAGCGGATTCGTAAAGATAGGTATTTCCCTCTTGATCGTACAACGGTACTTCGTAAAAGTCATCATATTCATTGCCGTGTGCATCAAAAAAAGCAGCAAGCGGTTCACCGTCAATTTCACTTTTGATATAGCCAACGCCTATAAAAACAACTGATATTACCGTCAATATAACCGAAAGGACAAATGCAGCGATAGATATAATAAAAAAAGAAGTGCTGCCTTTGACTGCTTTAATGTCCTTTTTAACAATCAATCTGCAATAAACCTCATAAGCACATCTTGCTAAAATAGGAGAAAAAACAATTGCCAATATCCATATAAATTTATGTTTATCCTGCCGTGCCCTTAAAAGCTTGTATGTAGAAAAAGCCATAAACAAAGCAGCGAGAAAGCGAAGTACGGGGATGATAACAAGATATCCGGCTGCACCTGTTGTTAAAAATCCCTGAGAAATATTATTAAACATAGTAAACACCTTTATATATTTAAAATGCAACCTTTTCTTTTAGACTTTCATCTGTATTTCTCACAGCTCCATGTCAACCTGGTACGCCTGGTCTATAAGGATATAGGGACAGCCGTGTTCCCTACAGGCCTCCAGGTTACAGCGGTTCTCCGCCTGCAGCAGCTCTTTTGCACAAAAAGAATCATCCAGCCTGTGTTCAATAACATTCGCATATTGCTGTATATCGTGAAAATTCTTTTCGATATATTCCGCCGTCATAATCAAGCAGCAGTACCGAATATGGGCCCGCTCCTCCTCAGTAAAATCCTTCTTCCAGTCAAAAGGCATATAGCAGCCCTCTATTGTGAGATTTTGTTGATTTTCCAGTGCTGTCTTCGCAATCTCCCTGGTAATGGGCCACAGATACGTCGTCATGGCTCTGTCGTCCTGGGCAGTCAGCGTAGTCTCACCGCTTCTGATCAGGCCCATTTTCAGATGGTCCTGGGACAAATAGGGAAACCTGTATTTTTCTAAAAGCTTCTGAGCTAGCAGCGTCTTTCCGGTATGGGAACAGCCGGTAATCAAAACCACCATCATTTTACCCTTTCTGAACAAATTTACACAAAATATTATAGCACGCCGCTTTTATATTTTAAATGGTTTCCCAAAGTCTTTTAACTGACAGGATACAGCGATAAACCTTTATTTTGATCGCAGATTCCCAGATAAATCTGTCTGGCAGTCTCATAGCCCTGGGCCTCCAGCTGCTTCTGCAGCCATTTAGAGTCCAGCCCCATTCGTCTCAAATTCTCCTCTAAAATTCGGCCGTCCATAATTACTTCAGTACAGATGAAATCCAAAGGCGGCGTCAGATTCATATCATTGGGGGTAACAGGCCGCTGGTTGCTGACAGGTAAAATGGATAACGTCCCATTACACTCAAATACCGCTGTCTGAATATCGCTTAAACGAAAATACCCGGCCTGTCTGCACATTACCATAAATTCGCTTAAATCCAATTTGGCCTTTTTCATATTCTCCCGGTAAAGTTTCCCATTATCCATCACAATGGTGGGGGCACCGTTCATGTATTTTCGTATTCTGGGCATTTTATTAATCGCAAAGCTAATACAAACAGAAACCCCTCCGTAGACAACCATCGCAAGCAAGGGTTTCCAGGGGGATTCCAATTCTGTGGCCAGCTCTGCCGCAATAGAGCCAATTGTAATTCCGGTAATATAGTCAAAAAAATCCAGCTGGGCCATTTGCTTATGGCCCAGAATCTTGGCAATTATAAAAAGGGCGGCTGCCGAAAGCAGAGCAGTTAAAATAACTTTAAGAATATCCATCGTATCCCTCCTAAGGAAAGTCAAATATAAGTATTCCCCAAAAAAGCGGAAATAAGTCCTGGGAAAATTTTATGGATATTCAATTCAATTAATGGCTGCCGCAGGAATGATGTCCGCAGCCGTGGCTATGGCACCCATGCGCCCCGTGGTGTTCCTCTCCATGGTGATTACAGCTTGCCTCCGGGTTAAAACGTAAACTCCCGTTCAATAGCGCCTGTACAGCCTCGTCAGCAGAGCCCGACACCCCGCCGTAAAGCTGTATGCCTGCGTCCTCCAATGCCATCCGGGCACCGCCGCCGATTCCTCCGCAGATCAGAGTATCCACCCCTGCCGCTTTTAAAAAAGCCGCCAGAGCGCCATGACCGTTTCCGTCTGTCCCTACAACAGACTGGGCCATTACTTTTCCGTCTGCTACATCATACATTTTAAAACATTCTGTATGTCCAAAATGCTGAAAAATTTGTCCATTCTCATAGGTTACCGCTATTTTTTTCATATTGGCTCCCTCTCCTCTCTTTGAAATTGATGACATTGCGTCTATGGCAGCATTTTCTGCTTCCGCGACCGCACTGCTTGCTATAGCCGGCGCAGGCAACATAAGCCCCGCCTGCAATTGTCAGCCGCTTACTGTTGACAAGCGCATCGGCAATTTTCTTGCGGGCACTGTCATAGATCCCCTGTGCGGTAGTTCGGGAAATTCCCATCTGTTCCGCACATTCCTCCTGGGTACTGCCCTCTAAATCAATAAGCCGAACCGTTTCATACTCGTCCACAGTCATAATGACGGACTCTGCGCTGGCCGGGCTTTCAGGAAGAAAGCCCGTATTTTCGGGAATACAGCATACAAATCGTTTTTTAGGCGGTCTTGGCATAAAAGCACTCCATTTCTGACATATGTCATATATAGTGTACCGCTATTTCCGTCATATGTCAAGAATAATCCCGCCGCCTGTTAAAAAATTTGCACACCGGGGCAAGAAAACCAATTTGATTTCCTTATTTTTATAAAATACCCTGTCAGAGCCGGAGGGACACAGAAGATTTTAAAATAATTTCTTAATAAGCTGCTGCGCGATATCCTCCTCTTCCGCCTTACTGAGGGAAGGCAGTGACGCCTCCAGCCGGTCACAGGCCTTCTTGACATTTTTTAAATATACAGCCGCATTTAAAAGCATCCCCTTATAGGTTTTCTGCAGACGGTCCAGCTCCTCTCTGTATTTTTCATCTGTACCGGGCGTTACGCATTTTTCATAAATATCAATGATTTCATCCCCCTGGCGCGTGGGAAAGTATTCATGGGGAGCCGTACTGTCAAAGAGACAAAAGCCAAGTTCCCGCACCGCTACAAGGTCCAGACTCTTTGGATCCAGAGAGCAGTGGTAGATCTCCGTATCAAAGCCCCGGGCCATTGCCGCCCTGGCAAGCTTTTTTAAGAAAGTGGATTTGCCTGTACCGGGACGCCCTTTGACAAAATAGCGCCTTTCAAGGGCTTGGGTGACCTCCGGAATATAATTTATGCTGCCGTTTACTGTTGCAGCACCAAAAAAGCGATGTGTACCGCTGCCGGTATGTGCTGTCCCCTTCCCCCCCAGCAGATGGTCAATGGTTTCCTCCGTTAAACGGTCTGCGGCCTCAAAATCCATATTTCCAATATAGATTTTTTCCTGCTCATCATGAATGGCCCTGGCCTTCCTGTACAGCTTTCCGGCCTCCTCTAAATTTTCCTTTACAGCCAAAAGCTCCTCCGGCCGAAGCATCGATAAAACAGTAAACGTATTTGGATCATAGGCATCGATTCCATATACGCCTGCTGACCGCCCCGGTAAAAGAATCCCTTGGACAGAGTTGTCCAGGCAGTGATGAATCACTTGAACAGGAATCCCCTCCTGTTCAGCTCTGTCACAAATCCCCTGAAGAATCCTTTCAAGTACACTGTGGGGGTAACCGTGCAGCTGATAAACCGTCTCAAGGCCTCCAAAATTTGACTGATAATACGAAACCGTCTGAGGGACAACAGATTGAATTAAAAAATGTAAATGGGAACTCACGCGTTTTTCTTCCTTTCTTACATATATATAATAAATTATATTCCGCGTTTTTATTCCGGGGAACTGTCTCTTTCCTCCGGACATATAAACATAGGCTCTTTTTTACAGCCCCTTATTTTTCAAAGGCAACAAATATCCTCTTGGAAAAATCTGTTCCACCCGCTATTTCCATTCCATTCCTGTCTGCAGATGCTTAAACAGAGGAATGATACGATCTATATCGGAAGCCGACTCAATTGAAATATTGATATTGGTATAATGACAAATATACATCACTTTATCAGGGTAGATGTCCGCATCAAATACTGCCATACGCGCTTTCTTGCAGATTTCTTTACATTGAGATTCATTTTCCATACACTTGGGAAGATTCAATATGGCCTCCTGAATTTTAGGATCCAGCTGGCGGTAAATGCCCGGGAGTCCGGCAAAGTAGTTTTTATCAAAATGAATACTCACCATCAACCAATTGCTTTTGGTTATTACATCAATATAAGCATAATTTTTTGTAGACAGGTCATAACGCTGGATCAGCCCAAAATCGCCGTATCCCTGATACAGGTTTTCTCCTCCCCACGCAGCAGTATCGCCAAACAGAGCATGAATCCGCCGGTGCATTTCCCCCCACAGTTCAAACAGCTCTTGTCCCAAAACCCGTCGGATGACCCCCTCCGGAAGACGATCTAAAGGTTTTTTCCGGCCGCTTCGCGAAAAACGCCGATAATTGCCGTGTTGAAAATAGAAAAAATTTCTATCATATTCTACCAGCTGCCGCCACGTATACAGAACCGCCGGGTCGTCCCAGACAAACTCTACTGTATCACAGTGCTTCCAGTCGGCCTCCAGATTTCCCTTCCAGCAGATAACCCGGCAGATCCAAGAAAACTGCTCCAAAAAGGAGGCATGGAATTTGAATTTTTGCCCCCAGCTTGGTTCTATAGTTTTTAATACAGCTTTAGAAACGGTAATACTTGTACCGCTCGCGTCCACTACTCCAAAATCAAGGAGCCGTATCAGCGTTATAAAAAGCGCATCCAAATAATTTCGCGCCTCCCGGTTTAACTGCATAACGCCACCTTTTCTCGCCAGCAAGGCAGCTGTACGTTCATAATGAAAGCTCTGCTGCGCATAGAGAGAAATCCCTTCATACAGAGCAAGCAGCTGATCTCGCACCTCAGGCAGCCCTCTCATAATCCATTCCTTTTCACTCTCGTTGTACTCCGATAAATCTAAGTCCTCCGGCAGGTCCGCTACACAGGAGGCCCGCATATTGCTGAAATGATACAGAGCGTTATAGAGGTCCTCTTCTGCTTGAATTTTATTGAGAGGAAGCCAAATCTCTACTCTGTAGGCCCCTTCTTCTCCCTGGGGATAACACTCTACAAACATAATAGGGTCGAAGCGCCGCTCATAGCCCGAGGGACATTCCCATCCTCCGCCGTGAGCATATGCCACCAGTCTTCCAATATTCCTATTGGCCTGATTCCGGGTAGGTACCGGTTCATGGGTAATGACTGCATAGGTCATAGCAGGAAACTTCCGTAAAAACATCCCTCTGGGAGGCTGACACCCCTCCTGTACCGGAGCTCCAATTAAATAATTCCAGTAGCCGGGATCACTGCTGCAGAAAACCCCCAGATAACCGGATTCTGTACGAAAGGGAGAAATAGCTTCGTCCGCTTTTGCCTGGTAAAATTCGTCCCAGCAAGCCGAGCAGTTAGGATCAAAAATCCGCTCACTCTTTTTATTTTCGATGCCCAAAACCCAAAAGGCTTCTTTCTCAACAATTTGAGTAACAATTGCCGGTAAAGGCGCATCTTCCCCGCCAGTGGGGATACCGCCTCCTACCATTTGATAGCAAATGCGCGGAAAGGACTGGTATTTACCTCCCAGCTTTTGTACAGAGGACGGTGTGATATTGTGAAAAGCTTTAAAGGCTCTGGCAAAGGATTCCGGAGACTTATAGCCATATTTATTGGCTATATCAAGCACCGTTCCTTTGCCGCTGCACAGCTCCTCTGCCGCCAGTGTCAGTCTGCGGCGGCGCACATATTCCACAATAGACAAATCTGTAATGTATGAAAACAACCGCTGAATATTATAGATGGAGCAGCAGCCTATTTTAGCAAGGCTTTCGTAATCGATTTCCTGGCATATATGCTGTTCTATATAATCAATAATCTTGTTCATTACCTGTATAACCTGCATACATCCACTCCCTTTTTTATTACATTTTATCATATCTCAGCCATGCAGACCTAGCAGTGTTTGCCCGATAATGGCAGGTTGAGGAACTTGCAGACAGTTATGAACACATAATTTATTTATGAAGAAAATGTCCTTCGAGCATCTTTTGATATCGCATCAGAGAGTCAACCGTATCCTCTAAATCCTCTTTACAGCGTTTTTTTGCTTCTGAAAAGGGAATTGCCAGCCGATTGATGCTGAAAACAGAAGCAACGCCCGTGTCGTATACTTTTTCCGCGCCCCTGGCAATATCCCCTACAATGGCGATTACCGGAACAGCAAGCTTGTTTGCGCGCTTTGCTACACCGACTACAACTTTGCCTCCCAGGCTCTGTGCGTCCAGTTTTCCCTCTCCGGTAAAAATGAAATCGGCATCTTTTGCTTTTTCATTAAACCCCACTGTATCCAGAACCGTTTCAATTCCCGACTTCAAAGTTCCGTTTAAAAAGGCAGCCACTCCTGCCCCCATTCCTCCGGCAGCGCCTGCTCCCGGAAGAAAAGAAACATCTTTTTGGGTATATTCTAAAATCTTTTGGGAAAAGGCTCTCAAATTTTGGTCGAGAAGAAGAACGTCTTCCGGAGAAGCTCCTTTTTGAGGCGCAAAAATAAAAGCCGCTCCCCTTTTTCCATAAAGCGGATTATCAATATCGCACATCGCCGTAACCTTGCAATTCTGCAGCGATTTCTCAATTCCTTCTAAAGAAATATCCGCTACTTGGGAAAGATTCTTCCCTACAGGAAGAAAGGCAGTCCCCCTCTTGTCCCGAAATGCGGCCCCCAGAGCAGCGGCCATTCCCGCCCCGCAGTCATTGGTACAGCTACCTCCAAGCCCCAGAATAATGTCCCGGCAGCCATGCTCCGCCGCATGCCGAATCATTTCCCCTACCCCAAAGGTGGTGGCGCTTAGCGGATCCTTTCGGTGCAGCGCCTCTGCCAGAGGAAGTCCGGCAGCCTGGGCCATTTCTATAATAGCAGTATCGCCGCTTTGAACATAATAAACCTTTACCGGATTCCCAAAGGGACCGGTAACCTCAAGAAAAACTTTTTCAGCAGGCAGAGCAGTGAAAAAAGCCTCTGCAGTGCCCTCTCCTCCGTCTGCTGCCGGAAGGGAAAGTACCTGACAGTCCGGATAATATTCTTTTATTTTTTTTGCAATAATATTGCAGACGGTAATGGAACTCATCGTGCCCTTGAAGGAATCCGGAATTAATACACATTTTTTCATAGTAGAACAGCTCCTGCAGCCGGAAATAGAATGGGCTTTTACAGTAAAGCTCGGCTGAATTTATTTTTGTATTTATTGTACCAGATTTTTGTTTGTTTTTCAGCTCTTTTCACGCCTGTTCCAATACTGTTTTATCAATAAAGTCATTAAAAAAAGAAGGGCACTGCAGCATTACGCAACATGAAATACATAATAGTATTGACAAAAATTCAAATAGTAAATACACTGGTAACAAGAAAAGAGGTCAAGACAATGAAAGGAAAGTGTATTTTTATAAAAACGGTTTGTCTGCTGGCTGTACAGGCCCTATGCATAGGGAGCTTCAGCAGTTGTAGCGCACAGCTGCATTCTCAGTCTCTGATACCGGATATTCATTTTAAAGAGGGATTTAAGGTTCGGGCCTTAGGAGGAAATCAGGGAACCACAGAGTATATAGGATATTTTCCCAGAGATACACAGGAAGAGACCGTAAAGTGGACACTGGCCCAATGGTCCGCCCGCTACAGTTTTATGGATGAAACTGTTTCCCGAGAATGGCAGCCGACAGAAGGAGTGTGGTTTGTGTCTTCCCCCAATGAGGTCTTTGGTGTGGATACCAACACCGGATTGCTGACCTTTCAGTGTACTGCTTCTAAATGCTATGGCGCGCCCCGCCAAGCAGCAGAGCCATGGATGCATCTTTTAATAGAAACCGCATTTACCCGGGAGGAAAACTGGGGAAAGCTAAGTGAGATGAAACATCTCAGGATTTACGTAGACACGCAGCTCACAAAGTTTGAGGATCACATGGGAGAGGCGTTTAACAGCGGTATTCATGCAGCACAGTTTCTGATGTATTTAACTGTACAGAACCTTAATCAGGACAGCAAAGATTACGGAAAATATATCTGGTTTGGAATCGGTATGTTTGACAACCGTTCTGAAGAGATTGCAGCCTATTATAATCTGGACCCGGGTACCGGCTCTATGATTTACAGTCTAGCCAGCAGCGAAACCTGCACCGGAAATTATCGCTATACCAAGGATGGGAAAATTCAGGCAGGAGAGGATACCCCGTGGGTTTCTTATTATAAGGACGTCATTGACGATATGAGAAAGGCCTTTGAAACTGTACAGACTGAAGGAATGCTCCAAAACAGTACCTGGAACGATATGTACATTGCAGGTATGAATATCGGCTGGGAGGTTCCTGGCACATATGATGTGGAAATGCGGGTAAAAAATTTAGATGTTGTAGCAGAACGGTAAGCGCTGCCTGTATTTCACAGTCAGGAAGCAGCATTTTACCAAATATTTTGGTAAAATACACATTTGACGGAAACGGTGCCGGGTGGTACAATGATATTCTCGAAGGAGGGAGAGTTTTGTTATGGGTGCAGCAAAGGGGAAAATGCCGATTGCCCAAAATAGAAAAGCGTACCACGACTATTTTATAGACGATGTTATTGAGTGCGGACTGGTCCTTTCCGGAACGGAAATTAAATCTATCCGGACGGGAAAGGTCAATCTGAAGGAATCCTATGCGGTCATCAGAAACGGCGAGGTTTGGATTTGCGGTATGCATATCAGCCCTTACGAGCAGGGAAATATATATAACAAGGATCCTCTCCGGGATAGGAAACTGCTGCTTCACAAAAGTCAGATCCATCGATTGCTGGGAATGATTAAGCAAAAAGGCCTGACGCTGGTACCGACAGAAATTTATTTACTAAATGGCCGGGCAAAGCTGGGATTGGCCGTAGCCAGAGGAAAAAAGCTTTACGATAAGAGAGAAGCTATAGCGGAAAAGGAAGCTTCCCGGGAAATTGACAGACGTCTCAAGGAATCCTTTCGGGAATAGAATTTAATATGGGGGTGCACCGGTTTCGACGGGGTCGATGGGGCGCACACTGCGAGCAGAGGATTCTCGTTGGCCTCTATAAAAACGAGAAAATTAAAATTAAACGCTAACGATAACGTAGCACTTCAGGCTGCCTAAGCGCGCCTGCGTTCCTCATACAGTCACCCGGGCCGTGTGATGTGAGCGCCAGTGATCCGGGCCTTGCACAGGGGCAGGTAAAATGTGCCAACGTTTGAACGAAAGCTTTGCCGTTTAGATGTATTGATGAAGCTACCTTTCAGATTACTCCGTTTGTCGAGGAATTTAAAAGGGAATTTTAATAGGCAGACTACGCTCGTAGACGTGGGCGAGGATTCGGTTCCGGACGTGGGTTCGACTCCCTCCACCTCCACCAATCAGGTATTGGACGAACACCTACTTTTTTGCAGGCGGCTTTGCCGTGAAATGTTCAATCTGATACCAAAGCAGAAAACGCCGTCTTGGATTTGTTCCAAGGCGGCGTTTTGCTATGCCGCAATCGGTACATTGGTATTTGCTCTTTTCCTTCTGTAAAATGAAACTATCATAAACGCAGGAGGAAAACACGATGGAAAAATCATTATTTGAGCAATTAGGCGGCACATACACTCAGGCAGGAGATTATCTACTACCAAACTTGACAATTCCCGAAGAAGAACAAAAGCCTATCGGTATTTGGGGACAGCGGCACGCAAGGCACTTAAAACAACACCACAAAATCTTATATTATAACCTGTTGACAAGCGGGAAACTGAACGCTCATCTTGCCGAAATCGACCGGCAGGCTGAGGAAATGTTTTTTCGGCTGGTAAAACAAATGGCTGAGCGTGAGGGCGTAACGGAGCAGCTTAAGGCGGAAAATCAAATGGAATGGGTTGGAAAAATGAATAATATCCTTAATTCCGCTTTAGAGGTCATTAACGCAAAGCTTATATAGAGACCGCCGAAAATTTTGTGTAAAAGCTGAATAAGAAAAATCCTTTCAGATAAGAATTAAGATATAAAAAATTCAAAATCTGAAAGGAAGAACAGCAATGGAAAAAGTACCGGCTGAGTTAATGAAGGAATATGTTAACTCGCAGAAATTCACCAGCACAACCGAAATTCTGGAGGCAATGAAAGCCATGTTCGGTGATGTGCTCCAGCAGGTAATGGAGGCAGAATTAGACACAAAGCTCGGTTATGAAAAAAGCGAAAGAACCTCGAATGATGACGAAAACGGTTTGTCGAAAAACTACCGGAACGGTCACTCAAAAAAGACGGTAAAAACGCAGCTCGGCGAAGTGACAATAAATGTTCCTCGGGACCGAAACGGAGAATATGAGCCTTCTATCATAAGTAAATACAGCCGCAATGCCGACGGTATGGAAGAAAAAATACTGTCGCTGTACTCATGCGGAATGAGTCAGCGGGATATTTCCGAACAGATAAAAAATCTCTACGATGTTGAAATATCACCCGAGCTTGTCAGTAAAATCAGCGAAAAGATAATGCCGGAGGTTACGGCTTGGCAAAACCGTCCGCTTAACAGTATTTATCCTTTTGTTTTTATGGACGCGATACACTATAAAGTTAAAGAAAACCATCAGTATGTAACCAAAGCCGCCTATGTGGTCTTGGGTATCAACATGGACGGCTGCAAGGATATTCTCGGCATATGGATCGGCGAACATGAAAGCGCGAAATTCTGGCTTAATGTGCTCAATGACCTTAAAAACCGCGGTGTTCAGTCTGTTTACGTCTTTTGCGTAGACGGTCTTATAGGATTTCGTGAGGCAATAAGCTCGGTATATCCCAAAGCCCAAATTCAGCGCTGTATCATTCATCAGATACGGTCTTCGACTAAATTTGTAAGCTATAAGGATATTAAAAAACTGATGGCCGACCTGAAAACCGTGTATCAGGCGATTAACGAGGAGGAGGCACTGAATAACCTCATAAAATTCAAGGAAACATGGGGAAAGACCTATCCCTCCTGCGTTAAAAGCTGGGAAGAAAATTGGGACATTCTAAGCACATTTTTCGCATATCCGGCAGAGGTTCGGAGAATCATATATACGACGAATATCATTGAGGGTCTAAACCGTCAGTTCCGAAGCATTACCAAAACGAAGCCGTCGTTTACGAATGACGATTCTTTGCGCAAAATGCTGTATTTGGCGTCGAAAAAAATTGTCGAACACTGGACGGCGAGATGTCGAAATTGGGATCAGGTTTTAAATCAGCTTGATATCATGTTTTCGGAATAGAATGCAGGATGATTTGCCTTTGAAATTAGTATGCTCTATGCCGTCTGCCGTTATTCACACCTGCGGTGCGCATACCGTCATACAGCATAGAGCGAGCAATTGATACGGGCAAATGAATCCCACCGTTTTCCGAACGGAAAACCATATTTGTTATCTGTTTTCTTATCTATTTGGATTCCTTTTTACACAAAATTTTCCGAAGTGCCCTTATATATTCCTAAAAAGCTCGCCCACAGGTTCGCTACAAACCTGTGGGCGTTTCACATTAATTCTTATTTACGCATCAACAGATGAACTCCGAATAAACAAACGCATCCAAATTTCATCTGTTTTTTATACACGATATGGTTATACGAATTGTGTTTTTTATCAGAAACTAAATTAAATTTCCGGTTGACCAGCATATCTCATAATTATATTAATATGATCTAATGTTTTAATATGCTCTGCTGTTTCAACAGAAAAATACGATACTGATGCCACCATACAGGTAAGCAGTTTAGCCATTTTTGCATATTCTTCTTCCAGCGTTTTGACAGGTTTATTTGCTCCGTTAGAAGAATTATCTTTTTCTAATTTAATGACAGAAAACTCGCCGTCACCAAATGTGATAGTTAATAGCGGAGTATCTAACTCAACGACTTCAAAACCAAAATCCGTAATATCTTCTTTGATATTAAGCCGTCCTTCTTCTG
Source organism: uncultured Oscillospiraceae bacterium (assembly GCA_902465325.1). GTDB lineage: Bacteria > Bacillota > Clostridia > UBA1212 > SIG427 > CABQMV01. The sequence goes on along the minus strand of CABQMV010000019.1, from coordinate 8,298 downwards.
TTGATTTTAAACCGACTACCGAATGAAATACCAATTCGGCAGATCCTAACTCACCACCTGTAAATCCCACTTTGCAGCCTTTGTACTTACCTTCAGTAACCACTCCGTATCCTTGAGCGACAGCAAGAACTGCTGATTTAGCTACAGAACCCGCTGCTGAAGCTGCATTTTTCAATTTGTCCATAAAGCCCATAACAAAATTCCTCCTAATATTCGATGTTTTTAGCGTATACCATATCAATGTTTTGAAACAAATGAAGCGCAGTTGTGAATGCCTCCGTGGCAACCATGCCCATAGTTTTTACATGCATAACAACGGGTAAGATCTGCGTGTGTGACTTTATATTGCTCTCTGGCATTGTTCTGTTGTTTTGCCAATCGGTTCTGCTCCCGAGCAATATTATTTTGTTCTCTTGCCGCTGCTTGCATGGCCAGATTATGCTCCCGGGCTTCCCGTTCCATTGCTGCGTTGTGCTCCCTTGCGGCTCGCTCTAAAGCTTCTGCCTGTTGCTCAAGAATTGTTTCTTTTCGAGCTGCTTCCATCTGTCTTGCTTCCTCTTCAGCGTCTTTACGATCCTCGTCGAAGGCAAGATTGATTGCTTCCTTTAATGTATCTGCTCTTCCTGTCTCAATGAGTTTTGCAATATGTAAAGCGCTTCCAAACAAGTCCGGGTGAATGAGCGTTACAGCGCTTAACTGTGTTTCTGTATTTTCCAACTGATTATTAAGGTCATCGTGCTTTTTAGAAAAAGCTTTTTGAATATTGCTTATAGCGATGGCGTTTTTTTCTTTCTCGGCTTCGTAATATCTATCACATGCTTTTACCAGCTCTAAAAATTCATTTTCAAATTTTATGCATTCTGAATAAAAATGTTCGTTTTGCCCATTCGCAAAGGAAGCTTTCGCCGTGTTAACCCAATCGTTAAGCTTTTCCTTGTACGAAAAGTATTGATTTACGATGCTTGCAAAATGTGCAAACCAAGCGATACCTCCTACTATAGCTGCGAAAAATGATATCTGCCCCAGCAGGCCAAAAATCTGTGAGAGGAACGGAATTGTTATTGTAAAAATTTTCAGTATAAAGCTAATGATAAATAACGGTATGGAAGCAAAGAAAATAATACCGACTATTGCCCCAAGCGTAGGATCTTTTGGATTTTGCGGAGGTATCGGTATCGATTTTTTTATTATAGCGTTGTTTTTCGGAATTTTAAGTTTTTTCGACTGTTCGGCTTGATATTTGAACAAAGTTGCAACAAAATTATCTTTTTGTGCTTCAAGCTCTTCTTTTTCTTCAAACGCTAGATCATCCAGTTCGTTTCTCAACGTCTCTTTATCCGCATATAGTTCTCCGATCCTGCGCAGCTCTTTTACATTTGAATCCATTTCTTTATTCATCGTCTACCTCCTCCTCTCCATCCATTGCTGCCAATATTATTTCATGTGTGATCTCATACCTGAACGGAAGATTTTGTAATTTGTCTTTTTCGTCACATTTTCCTGACCATATAATATTTCGTTCAATTTTTTGCATATCTGAATATGTACCGTCCGTTGAATAGGTTAATTTTAGATATGCCTTTTGCAGTGGGGAAAAATAACCTTCTATATCATTTTCACCGTCAAGAGCAGCAAGCAAAACTGCCGTCTCAAAATTCTTGTTATTTTCAGGAGACACAAAACCGTCTTCAACCAGCCCTATAAATGGGTTTTTATCTTTTATCAAAATGTTTGGATATCCTGCAAACGGCAAATTAGCTTGATCCATTGAATTTGCCATAATAAAAGCTATTCTCTCTAAAAAATCAAGATTTTTCTTATGAGGAGATATGCAACACAGATAATTATAAAAATATACAGTTTTATCAGGAACGGTATGTGCTCTGTTATAAGCCTGATGACCGGTTTCTGAAAAAAACCATTCTCTCGTGCGAGAGATAAGATAGTCTTGAATCCCCGCTTTATCTTTAATAATTTCAATCAATTTTAATGGGGAAGTGAGTGATGACATATTTTACATCTCCTTTATCAAAGCATCAATTTTCTTTTTTAACAATTGCGCAGTGACTAAATTTTCCCTATTAATCTCTGCTGGCTCAGTACATTTTTCTTTCACAATGCAATCCATGTCTTGAATACTCCAATTTTTGTATAACTCTTGAAATTTTTTATGTCTATTGTCATTAGGTCTGCCGGCGCAAACAATAATATCTGCATATCCGTTATGCTCGCAAAATCTCTTATTCAATTCTGTTGCATCGTCTCCAAAAGTGGTAATGTAAATCAATTTATTCTTATACAATATAGAGCATTGTAAATCTTTCGTCTTTTTATTGAGATCGAGTGAGTTTAAAATTGTATGGAAACGCTGAGAATCTCTATTACAAATAAAACGAAATTCATCTGTTTCTACTAATTCCCTGATAAATAGTATTATACTCGTACTTTTTCCGCAATCTGAAAAACCTCTTATAATAGCAAATCGTGTATTAACATTTAACATAAAAAACCTTCCTCTTTCTGTTTTAGCAACATAAACGGTATTATGTAATAAACGCAGTGCGAAATTTGCAGTTTGAAAGAGCCATATTTTCATAAGCCGCAAGACAAAACTTAAAATGGGCGCAGAAAGCCAAGCCTTTTCAAAATTCATGTTGAAAAGGCTTATTCGTGCTGCCTGTTTTTGACAATATCCCGTAAAAACCATACTTCTCTTCGCTGAATTGCTTGTAATTTCTTCGCAGTCATGATATAATAACATCAATAAAATGAGTTTGGTATACCCATTTGCAACATAATACCGTTTATGTACTCAGTTGCCTATCTGGGCGGCTTTTTCATAGGATCAGCCGCATATTTTCCAGCCGCTGACGGTGTTCGTTGCCGGTGGAAACGATATAAATTCGGGTGGTGTTGATACTGCTGTGGCCTAAAATATCGGCAAGTTTTGCGATGTCCTTTTCAATGCCGTAAAACACACGGGCAAACAAATGCCGAAGGTTATGTGGGAACACTTTCTGCGGATTTACGCCTGCCTGCTCACAAAGCCCTTTCATCTCCCGCCAGATGTTTGTGCGGCTCAGCGGTCTGCCCGTTCTTGTAATGAAAATTGTACCTGATGATATCCCTTGCTCCGCCGCATAGCGGAGCAATTTCTTTTGCAGTTCTCTGATAATGAATACTGAGCGTGTTTTGCCTTTAAGTGATACAACCGCTTCACCGCACTTTACCGCTTCGACTGTGATATATTGTAGTTCGCTGACACGGATGCCCGTTCCGCATATTGTTTGTATCAGCAAGTTTAGGCGCTCATTGCCTTTTTGTTTGGCAGTGTTTATAAGTCGCATATATTCCGCTTTGGTTAGTTCTTTTTCTTCAGGACAGTAGATTTGACGTTGTAGCTTGATTGACTTCACCTTCAAATCTGCCCATCCAAGAAATGAAAGTAGACTATTGATTGATGCCAACATTGAATTAATGCTCCGTGCGGCATAGTTTTCGGAAAGCAGATTGTTTTTATAGGCGATAACTGTTTCCTTTGTTATCTCCTCATCGCCCACATAAGCAGCAAATGCCCTTACATCACGGATGTATTTTTCTACGGTATTCTCGCTCTTTTCCTCGCTTTTAAGATATGCGGCAAATGCCGCTATTTGTTTGTCTGTTAAAATTCTTCCTTTCATCGTATTTACCTCCGGATAGTTTTTACAATATTTTACCCGAAAAGTATGATTATAAATTGTCACCATAATTTTAGGCAAATACGAATAGCAAGTCGAATGTACCGATTCAGAGCATAACAATAGCCCCGTTGAGAGCGCAGTAATTTCTGCATTCCTAACGGGGCTTTTTCGTTATATCAGGTCTTTTATGGCTTCTTTTAATTTTGCAAGTGCCTTTTCACATTTTTTGTGTGCGGTGTTAGCAGAGCTGTATTCGTGGTCGGTGGCAATATCGGTATACATCATCGGCTTGAAGGGTTTCTTCTTGGGATCGCTATACTCGTCGAGATCATCGTGATCAATATAGAAAGTGCTGTGACAATCGAAGCAGAAACCGAGCCGCTGAGCAAGCATCATTCGCTCGGTGTATTCGAGCTTGTCATAGGCATCCCACAGACGTGCGTAAAGTTCGCCCTTCATATACAGCGTGTAAGTGTCGGAGGTAGTATCGGGATGCACTTCTTCGGTACTTTCCGCTTCATCATCCTCCGCATACTGTTGGTAGAGGTAAACACGGTTTTCATTGAGTAAGCCGCCGAGCAGAATTTCTTTCGTATCACTGGTGGTTTCGCCAATCTCTGCGGCAATTGCTTCAATCGTATTATCGGCATAACTACGGTCATATTTATCCCACACCGCCATTGCCTTGCGGAGTTTTGCATATTCCGCAAGACTTTGTACTGTAAAGCCTGTCCGCATAGCACGGATATAGTCAAGAATTTCACGCTCCACATAATGCTCTTTGAAGAATACAAAGGATGCGCCGCCGTCGGGCGTGTATTTTCCAAGTGCTTTCAGCAGTCCCGCAATATACGCCTGCTTCAGATCGGCAAAATGCTCCTGCATAAAGAACTGTCGCATATAGTTTTGCACGTTCTTGTTGAGCGTTTTTTCATAATAATGAAGAAACCAAGAAAGGTAACGCTCGTCCTTCTCTTTGAGATAGGTTACGATATATTCCTGCAAATCCCACTTCGGCGGTGCCGGAACAATGCGGTACATATTCAGATCCATTTCGTCAATATACGTTTCTTTCACGGCACTCACCTCCAATCTGTGTTATTTGCCGTTTAATCTTCTGTCAGCTTCGGCGTAAAGCTCCTCACGAAGCATATCCGCTTCATATTGCCCATTGGCATAATCGGGATCGGCTTTTGCTCGTTGCATACGTTCTTTGGCAACAGCAAGGGCGGCGTTTGTGAGAATATCGTCGTGCTTGCCCCGTTTACGTTCCATTCGGAGTGCCGAGCAACGGTTTTTGTAAAGTCGAATAATAGGGTTAGCATCGGCATATTCCTTGCGGTTGATCCTTGCAGCATATTTTCGGCAAGTAATAGCTTTGCCCTTTAGTTTGAACGGCGCATATCCCGTGCAGTATTTTTGCCTTGCCGCAGAGGTCATAAGGAAATACTTTTTGCAAATGCCGCACTGTCTTGGATAATGCCCGTGATGCAAACCTTCAAAGAAATCGGTAATCACAAAGCTGTAATAACTATCAAAGTAGAGTCTGCGGGCAAGGGTTTCCGTTTTGCTTCGGGTAGATTTTAATATGGGTACATATTCCGTTGTTACGGGGAACGGCACTGAGCCGAATATTTCCAACGCTATCGGGACCAGATGTTCCTCGTCGAAGCGGTCTGCTTCGTCAACACGGCTTGCAAAGGTTTTAAGTCTGTTGAAAGAATTGCGAATATCATCACTCAGCGCATCGTAAAAGTTGAGGGCGGCGTTTACCTCTGCAAGCAACTTCTCTGCACGGGTAAAGAAATCTTTGTCATATTCTTTTGGCAAGTGGTGGAACATAACCTGCGCCGTATCAATTTCACCGATCTTTGCACGGCGGAAAAAATATTCGCTTATGATATTTCCGTTTTCTTTCGTGAACAATGCTTCAATTCTGTTACGCTCATCATCTGTGTCAAGCATATCAAAAGGCTTCAGCCACGGAAGTGCGGTAAATATGTTTACCATCCTTTCGCCGGCTTTTACATAGTCGGCAATATTCAAGTAACCAAGCCGCAGCATCTTTTCAAGTTGCCAATTATCCGTTGTAAAAACGACAATGCGGGCGGCAGTATCGTTTTCATAAAACTGATTGAGCAAGTGTGCCGCAAAAGTTCCCGCAGGATAGCTTTTGCCACCGATATGCACTCTACCGTCATGGTAACCGGCACTGAAAAAGCTGATTTTATCCATATTCCGCTATACCTCCATACTAATTTTATCAAAAGAAGTGTCCCATAAAACTCCCTTTAGCTTATCGGGACGAAAAAAGATTTTCAAAATATTTTTCTGAGTGTTTTTAGTTTTCGCAAAATACACTGTTGATTATTGTATCACAAAAACGCCGTAATTACAAGGTGTTCACGGTGTTACGCTTTTTGATTTCTGTGTGTTATCCTGTTTTTCCAAGAACTCGTTTTTGTGTGTATTAGAATAAGTGAGGGAGCGAAAACCTCACAAACTCAGGGCATTGCCGTCGGGAAACCGGCGGCTTTTTTGTTGCCCGAAAACGAAAGGAGGAAAGGTCTATGATGAAGATTACAACCAAGCAGGCGGAAAAGGTTTACCGTCTTGTTAAGTCACTGTGCGCCAACTGTGACGAGGACGGCAACTGCATCTTGCTTGACGATGGCGAAGCACACCGCTGTGTGCAGCTCATCTCTATCTATGGTATTTACTGCAATTATTTCAAAGATGCGGTACTGCCCAGCGACAGAGAACTGTACGAACAAATTAAAAAACACAACAACACAAAGTAAGAGAAGGAGAAATGTAATTATGAGAAAATTTAATGAAATGTATGTTATCGGTATCGACCACGGATACGGGAATATGAAAACTGCGAACTGCTGCTTTAAGACTGGACTGCTCGCATACGATGCCGAGCCGCTGTTTACGGGAGATATGCTCGTATACGACGGCAAATATTATCTGATCGGAGAAGGACACAAGGAGTTCCTTCCCGATAAAATCCGTGACGAGGATTATTATATCCTCACCCTTGTTGCCATTGCAAAGGAGCTTCAGCGTGAAAAGCTGACCGAAGCCGAGGTCATCATCGCCGCAGGCTTACCCCTGACTTGGACAAGTGGGCAGAAAAAGGATTTTGCCGCTTATCTAAGCAAAAACAAAGAGGCCTGCTTCACCTATCAAAAGGTGGATTATCATATCACCGTTGAGGGTGTCCGCATCTATCCACAGGGGTACGCCGCCATTGCCGACTTTGCTACCACAATGAACGGCGTCAATATGGTTGCGGATATTGGCAACGGCACGATGAATGTTCTGTATATGATAAACGGCAGACCGCAGGCGGGAAAAATGTATACCGAGAAGTTTGGCACTTATCAGTGTACCCTTGCCGTGCGGGAAATGTTTATGCAGAAAACTCAGCGTGAGATCAACGATGCCATTATTGAGGAAGTGCTTATCACGGGTGCGGCAAACATCGCTCCCGCCGATCAGAAAATCATCCGAGCCATTGCAACGGAATATGTGAAAGATATTTTCCGCAGACTCCGTGAGCACGGTTATGACGAGGGTACGATGTCGTTGTATATCACCGGTGGCGGCGGTTGCCTTGTAAAGAACTTCTACAAGTTCAACGCTGAACGTGTAAAGTTCGTAGACGATATTTCCGCCGCCGCAAAGGGTTATGAGTATATGGCGGAGATTCAGCTTAAATCGGGTGCGGCGGTATGATTGATTATCGTATCAACGTAAGATTTCACACTGATGTGCCCGCCGAAAAGAAAGCCGCCGAATATCTGCAAACTCTAAGCAAATCCCGTAATAAGTTTATCGTGGATGCCGTTATTGCCTATATGAATAAGGAAAGCACCGATAACGAAACCCTGCTTGAAAATATACGGCAGATATTTCGGGAGGAGGTTCAGACGGTGGCGGTGGTGTCAGCATCGCCTACCGCAATAGTAGCTACGACAGAACTGACCGAAGAACAAAAAGCAGAAAATGCCAAAAATGTCCTTGCAGATTTAGAAATGTTCGGCTGAGCCAAGATAGCCGATTTTGGCTCAAAAGAGCATTTTTACTGCTTTTACTGTGTCAAAGTGGCTCAATGCACCAAATCAAGAAAACGGTATAACTGTGAGCTTCGCTCCCTCACAGTGCAATCAACTGAGAACAGATGAATATCACATACGGTGTGTGTCTTACACCGTAACAAGCAGGGACTTTGTGTGCCAAAGTCCCAATCAAAATCCACCCCAAAAGGTAGATTTACTCTTTGGGGGCTTAGCGCCCCCAATCCCCCCAAAAAAGAATGAAAGAAGGAATGTTGTATATGAAAGGTATACGAATCGCCGTGCGAGTCACGGCAAAAGAAAAAGATAAAATACAATCAAAAGCCCGAGAGTGCGGGCTGAGTACAACCGAATATGTAAAGCAAAGAGCGTTAGGGTATGAGCCGAGAGGTATTCCGCCCGATGCTCTTTTTCTTTGCCTTGAAAAGCTCGGTGAGCTTGCAGATAAAGCCACTTCACTGGAATTGGATATAGAAATCCGAACTGTACTGAAAGAAATTACGGCGGCATTTTTGTTGCCGGGAAAGGGG
>CABQMV010000018.1 GCA_902465325.1 uncultured Oscillospiraceae bacterium | reverse complement strand
TACGCCCAAACAAGGCATTCTTGGCAATGTTTCCGGCGATTTCTCTATAAATCAGATCTTTTCCAAAAGGATTTTGGTGAGCACAGCGCTTGGGGTTATCCTTAAAGGCCATGGTAAAAAGCGGCAGCGCCACATCCATTTCCATAATCCGTTCCCGGTCTACAATTGACTCCGGCTCCGAATCAAAAAGCAAAGCCGGAACAGATTTTTCCGGCTCCGCCGACTCAAAGCCCTGCTCTACCAGCTCAATAATACGCTCCGGCTGTAAATCGCCTACCACCGTTATTGCCATATTGTTCGGCCGGTAAAAGGTTTGATGACACAGCTGCAGAATTTCAGGCGTAATTTCCTGTATACTCTCTACTGTACCTGCAATATCTTTACGGATGGGGTTGTTGTGGTACATGAGCCCAATAGCATTCATATTGACTACATATTCAGGTTCATCCCGATACATATTAATTTCCTGAGCAATAATTCCTTTTTCCTTGTCTACATTTTCCTTTGTAAAATGCGGGTTCTGAACAAATTTCATGAGCAGGCGAAAACAATCGTCAAAATTTTCAGTGCAGGAAAAATAGTAATACGTCCACAGAAAGCTGGTCGCCGCATTGGGGCTGGCGCCCATGGCCAGGTACTGATCCATCACATTAATATCCGGCTGTTCAAACAGCTTATGCTCCAGAAAATGGGCAACGCCATCCGGAACAACGGTAATTTCTTTGCTGCCCGGCAGACGGAATTTTGTATGAACAGAACCGAAATCTATAGAACAAACAGCAAATTTTTTGTAGAAGCCCGGTTTGGGAATGATCTGTACATGCAAGCCCGAGGAGTGGTCATATTCATAAATCTCCTCATCCAGCTCCGGATATACTTTCTTTATTAATTCATTTTTTGTATTCGCCATCTTATGCCTCCCGCTCTGCGCCCGTCTCTGCCTGGCCTACAATATCGTCCCGGTCTTCAGCTCTGTCCCCAAGAAAATATACTGTATCCAGCTTAATATTCTGGCTGACTCGAATGACATCGTCTACAGTAACAGCTTTTATTTTATGAATAAAAGACTCAATGCTAAGCTCTGTCCCCAACAAAATCTGATTAATATGGAAATCCATAATAGAAAACAATGTATCCTTATAGGAATGGAAACTGTTTTCAAACATCTTAATGGTATCCTCATATTCATCCTGCCGAATATTTCCCTGCTGAATTTGCTGCAGCTGACTGAGAATCAGATTTTTAGCCTTTTCGTAGTTAGCAGGCTCAATTCCACTGTATGCAATAAGAAGGCCCTTAAACCGTTCTAATCGTGAAGCCGCATAATATGCCAGACTATTTTTTTCTCTTACATTCTGAAACAGCTTGGAGTGCGGCCCCGCCCCTAATATACCATTGCATACGGCTAAGGCGTAAAAATCATCTGAAGCCGGCTCTACATTCGTCCGAAAGCCTATATTGAGCTTGCCCTGAGATACCTGGCTCGACTCACTTACATATTTTACCGGTCCACCGTCCGGCAGCGCCCGGTAACCAAAATTTAGATCTAACACGGGATCTATAGAAGCCTCAACTCTGTCCCCGCAAAAAACTTTCAGCATATCATAGAGCCATGTAGGTTCCTCTCGGGAACATACAAAGACCTTAATAACGGTTTTCTTTAAAAAATAATCTCTGTAATAGGCATATAAGGACACAGGATCCAGGCTATCGCCATCCTCTGGCTTTCCCATTTCATAAACTGCATAATTTTCTCCCTGACACATAATTTCCTGACACCGGAGCATAGCATACAGCTTTTTGTCATTTTTAAGACTTCGGATAAAATCATTATTATTTTTCCGTTCCTGAAGGAAATACTCCCTGTGAAAAGAGACGCCTTTTTCTTGTACATCTGTAAGAGGGTCTGTTATAATTTCCAACAGCATCTCAGCTACCTGCTCAAAGAGCTTCTGATTCCCCTGGGCATACTTTTCTTCCACAAAATCCGCAACAAACTGAACCATCTGGATTTCTCCTCTTTTATCTACATTTGTAGAAAAGTCCGCACCATACAGCTGCTGAAAGGTCTCGGCGATGCTTCTGGCGGTTGGATGCTTCCTGGTCCCCTGGCATAAAATCATAGGAATCAGCGCATTTTTATAAGCTCTGTCCCCACATAAATTATCACAGAAAGTAATATTAATACCGCCGGTTTTAAATTTGTTTGTCGGAATATAACGAACTTCTATTCTTTCACCGATTTTCATCTAACACTGTCCCCTTTGCTCTGGTATCAGAAATGTCTTTTTGAAGCTGTTCTCGCAGGGCCTCTACTGAAGCAAAACGGATTTCTTCCCGCAGTTTCTCTAAAAAGAACACTTCTATTTTTTCTCCGTACAATCCTTTATTATAATCAATAATATGGGTTTCAATCGTAACCGGAATTTTTTCATCAAAAGTAGGATTGGAGCCTATATTGGTAACACTTTTATAACAGCAGGGATCTCCCTCCACATACGTATTGGTTATATATACGCCGGGGCTGGGCAAAGCAAAGCCCTTCCTCGGTAAAATATTGGCGGTAGGAAAGCCCAGCTGTCTTCCTACCTTACGGCCTACAACAACTTCGCCAGGTATGGAATAGTATCTCCCGGCATACCGTTTAAAATTCCCCATTTTTCCTTCCGAAATATATTGTCTCAAGAGAGTACTGGAGACCTTTTTCGAATTAATTTCCACAGGGGGTAAAATAGATACATGAAAACCGTACGCATCTCCAAAGGAACTCAGATCGTCCACCGTTCCGCTTCCTAAATAACCAAACGTGTAATCATATCCCACCACTACAAGTCTCACATGCAGCTTGTTTACCAAAATATCTTCTACAAACTGCCTTGGAGACATGCCGGCATAGGACTCCGTAAAATCTTCCAAATAAACAAGATCAATCCCCTGGTTCGCAAACATAGCCAGCCGCTGTTCCTCCGTCATAATTAAAGGTGCCGGCTTCATTTTATTGATAATATGAGTTGGATGCATAGAAAAGGTATAGATCATCGCCGGAATTTCCCGCCGTCGGCATTCATCTGTCAAACGGTCCATTAACGCAATATGACCGATATGTACTCCGTCAAAATTGCCTAATCCTACGCCGCAGCCCTGTGGCGCAGGAACAAAACGGTCACAGCTTCTTACAATAGTCATCCCAAAAATCCCCTCCTAAATATTTCCAGGGTTTAACAACCAAAGCATCCTGCTCCTCAGAGTCTGTCCCCACAAAAAAACGGACTACGCCGGCCAGCTGGTCTCCAAGTTTAAGGCAGGCTATGCCTGGGTCAGGCTTAGGGCAAAGAGGCGCATCGGCTCCAAAAGAGAGCTGCTGTCCAAAAATTACAGTCTCTTGGCCATTTCGAAACCGCTTTGCCTGCTTGGGAGTCATATGAATCACGGGAAAATTAAGCAGTATGTATTCCGGAGCATAAAAAGCTATTTTCTCATTTACAAATATCTCTGATTCCTTATGCTCTGCCGCGGCCCTTGCCGCATCCTCCAATTCCTCCAAAGTAATCGAATCCTGCAATAGGAACGGACCATAGGATGTCCTGCACAAACCTGACATACAGGCTGGACAGTCCAGACGCCGGCCTATATCATAACAGAGGGTCCGGACATAGGTGCCGCGGGAGCACGTCACATCCAGTTTCGCCTCCCGAACAGGAACCTGAAATTTCTCAGATACAGTGACCGCCCCCACAGAAGACATCTGCATCTGATATATAAAAATTTTACGGGGACAGAGTTCAACCTCCGAGGCCTGTCCGCTCCTAGCCCTCTTGTACATGGGAATCCCCTTTACTTTAATTGCAGAATAGGCCGGCGGAGTTTGTTCCTGTTCTCCTGTTAAGCATTGGACACAGGCCTGTACCCGTTCCTCTCTCAAAAAAGAAGGGTCCTTTACTTCCAAACTCTGTCCCCACACATCCTGTGTATCCGTTGCCACGCCAAATAGGATACTGGCCCGATAGCTTTTTTGACAAAGTAAAAAAAACTCCAGAAGCTTTGTAGCCCTTCCCACACAAATAGGTAAAACGCCGGATGCTTCTGGATCTAGTGTCCCAGCGTGACCGACCTTCTTGATTCCAAGAATACGCCTTACCGCCGATACGCACTGAAAAGAGGTCATTCCCTCTGGTTTATTTAAATTAATAATCGCATCCACAAAATCCGTCACTCCCTGCTTCCATGTATTTCAGTATCTGTTCCTTTACTTGCATAAACGGTCCCGAGAAATCAAAGCCCGCCGCTCTTTTATGACCGCCTCCTCCAAAGGAAGCTGCAAGCGCAGCCACATCGCAGAACCGATTGGAACGAAGACTGACCTTCATTCCCTTCCCGTCTCTATTAGGTCTGGCAAATACCGCCAACTCTACGTTTTCAATTCCTCTGAGAACAGAAACCAAATCATTCGCATCGGCATAGACAGCACCGGCAGCCTCAAAATCCTCCTGCTTCAACTCTAAAAAAACCGCTTTTCCCTTTGCCTCATAGTGAAGCTTTCCGTATGCCGCAGCACGAAGGGCAATAGCGGCTCGGCTGCTGCTGTCAAAGAGCCGAAAATGAATCTCAGAGATATCCCCTAAAAAGTCCACCAGAGCACCTGCAATTTTATGTGTATTTTCCGTAGTATTAGAGTAGGCAAAGCTTCCCGTATCACTGGCAACGCCGCAGTATAAGCACAAAGCCAGAGCCCGGTATAACTCCGACTTTCTTTCACCAGTATCCCGCAAATGCGATTCTAAAAGAAAGGGCCTCTGGCACAATAGCTCCCAGATACCTTCACAAACAGCGGCCCAGTCCTGGTTTACATAATTTATCTGTCCAAAAGGATCTTTTTCCACATGATGATCAATTTTCACCTGTCTGGGAGCCTGAAAAAATAGATCCGCCCGTTTGCCCAGCCTGAGCCGGTCTGCACAGTCCACTGCAATGGCCATATCGCAGTTTCTTTCCTCCCGTACCGGAAAAATCTCTGTCTGCGGGCCAAAGGACGGCAGCATAAACGCCAGACGGTTTTCAGGCACCTCCTCTAATACCACAGAAACAGCCTTGCCCTGGGCAGTAAGGGCCAGAGCCAGAGCAAAAGAAGCCCCCAGCGCATCGCCGTCTGCTGAAATATGCGGCAATACAACAATTTTTTCTGCCTGCGCTATCATAGACAGACAGGGAGACCAATCAAACATCAGAATGGCCCCTGTCTTTCTTGATCGTATCCTCTATAAGAGAAGTAATATAAGAACCCCTCTCTATGGATTCGTCCAGTATAAAGGTCAGCTGAGGCGTACAGCGCAAATCCATTTTGTCCGCTACCTGATGCCTGATATAGCCTGCAGAATTCTGCAGTGCAGCCATCGCACTCTTTTTTTCCTCTTCACTGCCTAATACACTGACATATATTTTTGCATATTTTAGATCACGTGCAACAGCAGCACTGACGATACTTGTCATCAGCGGCACTCGGGGATCTTTGATATCATCTCTGATAATTTCACTGATTACCTTCTGCATTTCACTGGAAATCCGGTCAATCCTATTCATTTTATCCTCTCTCTATTTCCTCCATTGTGAAGGCCTCTACTACATCGCCCTCTTTAATGTCGTTATATTTTTCAAAGGAAAGTCCGCATTCAAAGCCCTGTGCGACTTCCTTCACATCATCCTTGAAACGCTTTAGAGAGGCCAGCTTGCCTTCAAACACAACAATACCATCGCGCACAATGCGAACGTCTGTGTTACGGACTATTTTACCGTCTGTTACATAACCTCCGGCAATAGTGCCTACTCCCGAAACTTTAAAGGTCTGGCGAATTTCTACGTGTCCAGTAATCACTTCTTTAAATTCAGGATCCAGCATTCCAATCATAGCCGCTTTCACATCGTCAATTGCATCATAGATAACACGGTAAAGTCTCAGGTCTACACCAGCGGCCTCTGCACTTTCAGCAATCCCCGCGCCGGGCCTTACATTGAAACCGATAATAATGGCATTAGACACCTGTGCCAGCGTAACATCAGACTCTGTTGCTGAGTTTTTCCAAGGATTGCTTTACCGCCTCTACGCTGCCCTGCACATCGGCCTTCACAACAATATTCAGTTCCTTTACACTGCCCTCCTGTATCTGACTAAACAGGGCATCCAGGGAAACCTTTGCCGAAGACTTCATAGCTTTCTCTCTCATCTGGGTCTTACGCTTCTCAACAAGCTGACGGGCAAGTCTCTCATCCTTAACGGCATAAAATACCTCGCCAGCCTCTGGCACCTCCGGCATACCTGTAATCTCCACCGGAGTAGACGGACCTGCTTCCTTAATGGCACGTCCTTTATCATCCGTCATGGTTCTTACACGGCCCATGGCAATTCCTGAAATAATCGTATCCCCCTGAGACAAAGTACCTCTCTGCACCAATAAGGTTGCCACAGGACCTTTGTTTTTATCCAGCTTTGCCTCAATAATTGTCCCTCTGGCCTGTTTTTCCGGATTTGCCTTTAACTGTAAAATATCAGCTGACAGCAATACATTTTCCAGCAACGTCTCAATGTTTTCATGCTTTTTCGCAGAAACAGGAACAAAAATAGTATCTCCGCCCCAGTCTTCAGGAATCAGTTCATATTCCGCCAACTCTTGCTTCACCCGCTCAATGTTGGCCCCAGGCTTATCTATCTTATTCACGGCTACAATAATCGAAACATTTGCCGCTTTAGCATGGTTAATGGCTTCTACCGTCTGCGGCATGACCCCGTCATCTGCGGCAACTACAATAATCGCCACATCCGTCACCTGAGCGCCTCTGGCTCTCATGGCAGTAAAGGCTTCATGACCGGGCGTATCCAGGAAGGTAATATTTCTTCCATTGATATTAACCATATACGCTCCAATATGCTGGGTGATTCCGCCGGCCTCTCCTTCGGTTACGTTGGCAGATCTGATTGCATCCAGCAGAGAAGTTTTTCCGTGATCCACATGGCCCATGACCACTACAACAGGCGGTCTTTCCACCGCTGCCGGATCCTTCTCCGGGTCATAATCTTCTTCATCATCGAACAGCAGCTCCTCAACGGAAACAACCACTTCCTTCTCGGCAGTAATCCCGTATTCACTGGCAATGACAGCAGCTGTATCAAAATCAATCTCCTGGTTCTGACTGGCCATAATACCCATGAGCATAAGCTTCTTAATAACATCCGCAGATGTCTTTTTGATTGTCTCCGCAAAGTGTTTAACAGTCATAACCTCAGGCAGTTTTACATTGGTAAGTACCGCAATTACATGCTGAGAACTGGGCGCCACTTTGTTAGAGTACTTGCCCGGCCGTCTGTTGTCCTTCTTTTTATTCCCCCGTTTATACTCCCTGTTTTCCTCAAAGCCAGCGTTTGCAATTGTAAAATCGTCACTCATTACTTCATTGACACCCTTTTTGTCTCCTACAAACTGTCTGGCAGATTTATACTTATCCTTGCCCTGAGTATTCTGAGGCCTGCTGAAATCCTTTTTATTATTTTTCTTCACCGGCTTTTCAAAGCTCTTACCGGAATATCCTGTCTTTCTCTGCTCTGTACCTGGCACCCCGGGAACAGCTGCATTTGCCGGAGCTTTATGACTGATCTGAGCACGACCGGCCTCGACTCCTCTGTCCGGTCTTTTTGCCGAAGCAGTTCTGGAAGGTGTGGCCTTTTGCGCGTTCTGCAAATTCTCCTGGTTTCGGAGCTGCTCTTGGTTCTCAGAAGTTTTGGAAAGCTTGGGAGACTTAGAAGGCTGTGTGGAAGATTCCTTCTGCACAGTACTCTGTTCCTTTATATCTGGGGTGGAAGAAATTTTTTCCTGCGTCTGCGTTTCTTTCACACTTTCTTCCACTTCAATGGATACTGCAGCTCTCTTTTCTACAGACGTCTCATCCTTCGGCAACGAACTTTGCTGCACCGGCTCAGATATCTTCTCATGTACTGTTTCCTCTTCCCGCGCAGGTTTTGTACTGCCAGCTTTGATTCTGGTTACCCGTTTTACCACCGGGCCCTTACTGGTGTTCTGCGCAGCAGGCGCGGCAGGCTTTTCTGTTTGTTTGGGGCTCTCCGCTCTGGCCGTCTTCATTAATTCTTCATAAGATTCAGTGTGCCGAACAGTGTATCCCTGGCGCAGCCCCGAGGACGCAGCAGCTCTCGGCGCTCTGGAATTTTTCTTTCCTGTTTTAGAGGACTCTGTTCTTTCAGAGGCAGATGGAGCATCGCTATAGGAGGAATCCTCATTATATACAATTCTGCGCATAATAATCCCGGTAGGCTTTCCTGATGAAGACGGTGTTTTTGCCCTGGATTTTCCAGCAGACGGTGAAGCTTCCTTTTTCTCTCCTTCGGAGGATGTCTCGCTATGCTCACTATGTTTTTCACTTTCAGGCATATATCCTATGTGATTGTAAAAGGCCTTCAGCTCCTCCTGATCTAAGGATGCCATGATAGATTTTTCTATATTAATTTCCTGCAGCTTTTCTACAATCCGTTTGCCTGTTGTATTTAACTTTTTGGCAAGGTCATGTATTTTTATTCTTTCATTTCCCATACGTGTCACCTCCGTTTTTCTTTTCGAATTCCGCAATCCGGGAATTCAGCTTTTCCAACAATTCGCTTTGGATCTCTGTCTTGAACTGACTTTCTAGCCGTCTGGATTTTTTTGCGGCTGAAAAACATTGAACGCTCGGACAGAGATAAGCACCTCTTCCATTCATTTTCCCTGTAGCATCTACGCATATTACACCCTCAGGCGTTCTCACTATGCGTATCAGCTCTTTTTGCGGCTTAGACTCCTGACAGCCCAAGCATTTACGCATCGGTATTTTTTTGCTTTTCACTTTGCACGTCACCTTCCTCACATAGTCTGTTACAGGTAAAATAGACGGCGCTCACTCCTCTTCTGCCTGCTGCCGACCAGCTTCCCCACTGTCCGTCACCTTCTCTTCGGCGTCCTCCGGTTTTTCTTCAGAAAACTCTGCCGGTTCTGCTTCCTGGAACAGCCCCTTCTCCACACTGTCTCTGGCCTGAGATTCACTCTTAATATCAATTTTCCACCCGGTAAGTTTGGCCGCCAGCCTTACATTCTGGCCTTCCTTTCCAATGGCCAGAGAAAGCTGCTGGTCTGGTACAATCACTGCAGCGTTTTTCTCCTCTTCATCTATTTCTACACTCACAACCTTAGCAGGGCTCAGACTATTGCCTATGAGTTCCGCAGGATCTTCACTCCACTTTATAATGTCAATCCGTTCTCCTCTGAGCTCATCTACAATCACCTGAACTCTTGTTCCCTTTTGTCCCACACAGGCACCAACTGGCTCAATATTTTCATCCTTTGAAAAAACCGACATTTTTGTTCTGGAACCTGCTTCCCGAGCAATTCCTTTAATTTCTACAATACCGTCATGTATTTCCGGAACCTCTAATTCAAACAGCCGCTTGATCAGGCCCGGATGGGTTCGGGAAATCAAGATCTTGGGCTCTTTACTGGTTTTCTTTACTTCCACTACAAAAGCCTTTATGCGTTCGTTAAATTTATAGGTCTCATCCGGCACCTGCTCAGAGGGAAGCAAAACAGCTTCTATTTTGCCAAGATCTACATAGATAATTTTTTCTCCGTTCTGCCTGCTTTCAATACGCTGAACAGTACCGCTGACAATGTCCTTCTCCTTTGTCACATACTGGTCATATATCATATTTCTTTCTTCTTCACGAATTTTCTGGATAATGATCTGTTTTGCTTTTTGGGATGCCAATCTGCCAAAGTCAGAGGGTGTAATTTCAAACTCTGCAATGTCATCCAGTTCAAATTCAGGGTCAATCGTTCGGGCCTCCGCCAAAGACAACTGACGGTTTTCATCAGTAACTTCCTCCACTACCGTTTTTCTGGCATACAGCTTTATTTGTCCGTTTTCCCGATTATATTCTACTCTGGTATCCGCTGGAGTTTCCAGATTTTTTCCATAGGAAGCATTTAAGGCCTCTTCTATGGCACAGATAATGACCTCTTTACTAATGCCTTTTTCCTTCTCCAACTGATCCAATGCATTTAACAACTCTGCACTCATGCTATCTGCCTCCCAAATTTCAAAATTTAATCGTTTTCCTCATCAGCGATATCTCCTTTAGAGTAAAAGAGATTTCTGTCTCTGAACGATCCGGCCGAATCGTCACAATTCCATTCTCATAACCTGTCAGTATACCGGTATAAGCCTTTTGCCCGTGAACATCTGGGGCATACAGAGAAAGCTCTATGTCCTGGCCGATATTTCGCATAAAATCCTTATCCGTTTTTAGCGGACGGTCCAGCCCCGGAGAGGAAACTTCAAAGGTATAGGGTCCGGATATGGGATCTGCTGCATCAATCAACCCAATCACCGCTTCATGTACCAATTGACAGTCGTCAATGGTAACGCCTCCTGGCTTATCAATATAGAGCCGCAAAAACCACCGGGAACCTTCTTTAACGTACTCAGTATCAATCAAGTCCATATGCAAAGCCTCAATTGCGGACTCCACCAACCCATGAACTTTTTCTGCAATACTGCTCCTGCCAGCCAAAACTACCACCTCCATCGCTGTGCTACCAAAACAAAAGAGCGGGAAAACCCACTCTCAAAAGTAAACTATCTCTTGAACTACGACATTCATATTTTACCATATTCATGATACGCTGTCAAACATCAGTCCATATCTTCAAATAGAATCAACGATCATAAGATCATCAAGTCTGTCCCCGTAAAAAATGATTTAGGAAGCGCTCCTCCACATGAACCAATATAATGTCCTCTCCAACCTTTTTAATTTTATTAAAAGGGATAACTAGTTCTGTACTCTTACTGCCCGACGGAAGAATTTTTGTGGGGACAGAGATGACAATGGCCTCAACTTTTCCGGTCGTCAGCTCTACTTCAACATCGCACAAAAATCCCAACCGTCGGCCGTCAAGCACATTCACAACTTCTTTTTTAGTAAATGAACTTAATCTTGACATTTTTATTCCTTTCCTACAAGTAAATCAAACGTTTTTTCGCATATGTTTTAATGCGTTTTTCTCCAGCCTGGACACTTGGGCCTGACTGATACCAATTTCTTCAGCTACCTCCATTTGGGTTTTGCCGTCATAAAATCTCATTTTTATAATTTGTTGCTCCCTGTCATCCAACTTTTTCAATGCCTCACTAATTGTCATTGTCTGCTCCCATACACTATTTTCATTATTTTTGTCTTTTATTTGATCCATAACACACAAGGTATCTGTCCCATCCTGAAAAACCGGCTCAAAAAGTGAAATAGGCTCTTGTATCGCATCCAAGGCAAAAATCAGATCCTGTGCTGATATTTCCAATTTTTCTGCAATTTCCTGGGTTGTGGGCTCCTTTCCATTTTGGTAAAACATACTTTCTCTTAGCTGCAGTGCTTTATAGGCTGTATCTCTTAATGATCTGCTCACTCTAATAGTATTATTGTCACGAAGATATCTCCTGACTTCTCCTATGATCATAGGTACTGCATATGTGGAAAACTGTACGTTTTGGCTTAAATCAAAATGATCTACTGCTTTAATTAAGCCTACACACCCTATCTGAAATAAGTCGTCAATCATTTCTCCCCTATTACTAAATCTTTGAATAACACTGAGAACCAATCTTAAATTACCATTTATAAACTCTTTTCTGGCAACTCTGTCCCCCTGTGAAATTTTTAATAAAAGTTCCTGTTTCTTTTCTGCACTCAATATAGGTAGCTTTGCCGTGTTTACGCCACAGATCTCAACCTTGCTAATGTGCATGGCAACCCCTCCAAAGAATAATTTTGAATATTTAGAGTATTTCCCATAGAACCCTATATATTCAATTTTGGAAGGATAAAATTATCAATACATTTTGATCATTTCCTGCTTCAATCTGTTTAAAATTCTTTTCTCCAGTCTGGATATATAGGACTGAGAAATACCAAGCATATCGGCTACTTCCTTTTGTGTTCGCTCATGTGCGTCAGAAAGCCCAAACCTCAAATCCATAATTGTTTTTTCTCTCATATTCAATGTTTGCAGTGCCTTTTTCAGCAGGTCATGGTCTACCTCATCATCAATATCTCTATATATAGAATCGTTGTCTGTACCCAATACATCAGAAAGTAAAAGCTCATTACCGTCCCAATCTGTTTTTAGCGGTTCATCCAAGGAAACTTCACTTTTTTGTTTTCCTGTACGTCTTAGATACATTAGGATTTCATTTTCAATACATCTGGAGGCATACGTGGCTAGCTTTATATTCTTTTCAGGCATAAAGGTATTAATCGCCTTAATTAAACCAATTGTCCCAATAGAGATTAGGTCCTCAACATTAACATTGGTATTCTCAAACTTTTTAGCAATGTATACAACCAAACGCAAATTTCTTTCTATTAATACAGAACGAACCTCCGCGGAGTTTTGTTTCAATCTTGCTAACAAAAGCTTTTCTTCATCCATGGAAAGCGGCGGCGGTAACGAATCCGCTCCCCCTATATAATATATATTCCCTGGGGTAAATATTTTTAGTTTTGCCAAAAACTTGCATTTAAGCAACATGTAAAATATTTTTATTTTCGTAAACATTCCAAACTCCTTTCTTTTATTTAACATTGTCCAACCAACTCTGTCCCCAATAAAGCATGATAACTATCCGTTTCCGATAACTTTTGTCTGTAGAAACATATAATCACCTCGCTTTCTGAAAAGCACTTTTCTTTGGTTTCCTTAGGCATTCCAATTTCTATGTAATCTGGTTTTAATCCTGGAAGCAAACCATTGTTACAGCCCAAGGATTTAAAGGGAACCATTCGGAATCGATTTAGCCAGCCTACAGTTGTAAGTGCCTTCTGAAAACTTTCCAAATTGTCCTCCGTATTTAAACAGTCTTCATTAATTGTATTAAGCAAAGACTCCGGCAAAAGCTCTTTTACTTCGTTAATCTCTACGATCACGACAGGAGCGCCGGACAATGGGTCTTTAAGTTCGTTGCCTGTGTCTATGAGAGCTGGCAACCAGCGCCCCTTTCCATCAAATGAAATAAATAAATCCACTAAAGAGATTTCTACCGTTTTTCGTTTTTGAATAATATAAAGAAACCCTTTAATCAGCAAATATCCTCCTATAGCTACTAATGCTATATATTTTATCGGAGAAGTCCATGAAAAATATAAAACGCCGTTATATGCTTTATAACTCTGTCCCCATAAAAACATAATAGCTATAGCTGTGCCGGCAAAAATAAATGTGGTTATATAAAAACTGATTAGGTATTTTACATATTCCCTGAGTTTCTTGGGAAAAAAGGCTACAGCTACCATGAGCAAAGACAATAAAAATTTGCATATATTCCAATTTACAGCAGACGTGGCCGGTACAAATACCATAACAACGGAATAAAGGGTACCAATTACTGCGGAAAAAACCAGGAAAAGCATTCGTTTTTTTATACGCATAAATTTTGCAACTGTAAATAGTATTAAAAAATTTAGAATTAAATTATCAAAAATAAGCACATCAATATATACCACCATTTAACCACCTCATTTGCTTTGTTATGATTCTAGTATATATTGTTGACACGGCGAAATATGTCAGGAAACGCATTCTCTTACAGAAACAAAAGGGGCAAATCCGTAGATACGGATTTGCCCTATAAAGAACTTGAATATTAAATAGAATGCAAAAAATTAGTTTTTGGGTCTAAGAAAAGTAGGAATGTCTATATCATCTGCCGATTTTGAGACATTAGATGCAGGCTCTGCCGGTCTTGTTTGATCATTGGAATGGCCAGCTGACATACTCCCGCGGGAATTATTTATCGGGAAAGCCTCTTTTGTAGCGTCTTCCTCATCAAATCCCGCAGCAATAACAGTAACCTGAATTTCATCATTCATATCGTCAGAATTCAAAGTACCGATAATAATCTGGGCATCTACATCTACAGAATCATAAACAATATTAGAAACCGTCTCCATTTCCTGCATATTCACATTATCTCCGCAGAAATTGATTAACACAGCTTTTGCATTTTCAATAGTTGTCTCTAAGAGAGGATTGTTAATTGCCTTCAGCAGCGCTTCTTCTGCACGGTTCTTCCCGGAAGCCCGTCCAACTCCCATATGAACAATACCGCGGTTTGACATGGTTGCCTTTACATCTGCAAAATCCACATTCATATCACCGATCTTCGTGATAATATCACAGATTCCCTGTACGGACTTGCTCAGCACCTCATCAACAAGTTTAAACGCATTGTCGATGGTTACCTTCTCATCAACCACTTTCAAAATTCTATCATTGGGTATAATAACCAGCGAATCAATATGGGATCTGAATTTTTCAATTCCCTTCAGAGCTGCCATCATTTTGCGTCTCCCCTCAAAAACAAAGGGTTTTGTTACAACCCCTACGGTAAGAACGCCCAGCTCTTTTGCAACTTCTGCAACAATAGGCGCTGCACCTGTACCAGTACCGCCGCCCATACCAGCCGTAATGAATACCATATCATACCCTTTCAGCGCAGAAGCAATTTCATCGCGGCTTTCATTTGCAGCCTTCTCCCCTATTTCAGGATTTGCGCCTGCACCAAGCCCCCGGGTCAGCTTTTCACCCAGCTGAATCTTGGTCTCCGCTTTGGATTTAAGCAAAACGTGCTTATCAGTGTTCATGGCTATAAAATCAACGCCGGACATCCCCGACTCAATCATGCGGTCAATTGCATTATTACCGCCTCCGCCTACACCAATAACCAGTATTTTTGCATCTTTACCCTGTTCATTATCAAATTCAATACTCAAGACATGTACCTCCTTATGGACAGTATATTTAAAATATACATCATTCTCACAATTATTGCAAGAAAAAAATGTAATCTTCTCTGCTTTTCATCGGTTCTCTATCAATTTATTCCCTAAAACCAGTCAGCATATCCTTCATTTTATTTTTAAACTTATCAGTCAGCCCGGCAATTCCCTTCTTTTTAATCTGAGGCAATTCCTTCTGCTGATACTCACGCTCTAGTTGGGATTGTTTTCTTCCCAGCGGAAGCTGAGACGAAATATACATAACCATTCCACTGGCATAGGTATAGACACTTTTCATTCCTGTAAGACGGCTGAAATCAATCTCTAAATACTGGACCCCCAGAATATCCTTACACAAAAGATCTACCCCTTTAAAAGGAACAATCCCATCGCCAGTCACTACAATACGGTCTACTGAACCAATATTAATATTATCCTTGCCAAGGCTTTGACCAACCATAGAAAAAATCTCTTCTACGCGGGCCTGCATTACTTGAACAGGCTGCTCAACCTTAATAATTTCCTGCTCTCCGCTGGCAAGCGAATGAATCGCAATATCAATATTGTTTGATACCAAAGATACAGATGCCAAAGGATAATCCCGTTTTAAAGCCTCCGCCTCATTAGGAGATATATTAAAAACCTGCGCCAAATCACTGGAAATGTTGTCCCCTCCTACGGGAAGCGCACCGATAGCATAGGGCTTTCCCTTATAATACAGCGTATAGTCTGTGACGGATCCCCCCATATCTACCAGCAAAGTACTCTTTGCGTCCTCTGAATACTCAGGCATCAGTCCGGCCATAGCAATAGCACTGGGAACAAAGCCATCCACACTAAGGCCAGCCTCTTCAATACAATCTTTCAAATCGTTAATATAAGATGCGTGTCCAATAATAATATCGGCATCCACCCGAAGAGTTGAGGCATTCAGACCAATAGGGTCCGTAACCTGTGCCTCTTCATTTACAATATACTTTAACGGAGATACATCCAGCAACACTTCATCTTCATACATTTCAACAGAAGCTACACGGTCCAGTAAAACCGCCAAATTATGATATGTAACCTCGCGGCCCTCATCAGAAAGCTCCAAAGTATCCGTATTATGCATAAATTTCACATAATGATTCTGAACGGATGCATATACAGATCGAATCGCAATGCCAGTCTGCTCCTGAATACGCAGCACAGCCTGTCCAATGGCTCTTACTAAAATTTCTCTGTCATATATATTATACTTTTTCAGTCCTCTGCACGGAATGGCTACTTTAGCAACAATATGGGGCAATCCGCCTTCATTAACCTTGGCTGCCAGTATGCGGACGCCTGTAGTACCAATGTCCAGAACAGCTATATTCTTACTCAATCTTAACCAACCCACCTTTGAAAACTTTAATTCTCTTTGATTCTCTTATGTATTCTACTACATTTCGAAAAAAATATCTACTACTATATTTAATTAATCTTCGTCGTTGATCTACTTTTTTTAGAATATTTATCTATAAGCAAACGTCTCAAAACACCAAAATTATTAAAGAGTCTGTTCCCAAAGGCAAACAAAGCTGCATAGTATAAAGGCAAGCCCAGCTGTTCGCCAATAAAAGACAACGCCATGGCAATCACTAAATTTCCAAGCAAGCCTGTCAAAAACAATCTGAGATCAAAAACGCCGCGTAAAGACGCAACCGTACCGCCAAACACAGTATCTAAAGCTGCTAAAATCCCAACCGCCACATAAATTGAATAACCGGATGGTAAGCTGTACGGTATAAAAACGCCTATCAGCAGTCCAATAATCACACCTAAAATTGGTATCATAATAATTACTCCTCCTTAGCTGTTATCCTCTACGTTTGTTTCATTTTTCTGAAAAATAGGATTTTTCCCACTGGTAAAATCAATAACGCCATTAGAATCCCCATTATATCCAGACT
The DNA here is from genome assembly GCA_902465325.1 of uncultured Oscillospiraceae bacterium. Lineage (GTDB taxonomy): Bacteria > Bacillota > Clostridia > UBA1212 > SIG427 > CABQMV01. The sequence goes on along the minus strand of CABQMV010000018.1, from coordinate 5,335 downwards.
GAAAAATCCCTTTTAAAATAGAAAGCTTCATCGCGATATCCGAGCTGTCCCCCAATTTTACAGCAAGAGAAGGACTGGCATACATCCAAATTCCTTCCGGATCAGAAAGATCAATAATATCAATATATCCTTCTAGAAATTGGGCTTGCTCCATCAAACTGCAAATTTTGATAGCCAATTCAAGGGTCTCCCGAGAACCCTGCGTCCTCAGAGAACCTCCCATTTTATACCCGTTTAAATCAAGGCCCTCTACAATAGGATACAAAGGCTTCTTTTCTTCAGAAAAGACCTCTAGAACATATCCTTCATTATCAACCAAAAGATATTCTCCTTCAAATTTTGTAAGGAAAGAGGGGCTGCGCTCCGTTACTAAAACTTCTAGCCGATCTGGGAATTGATAGGTTATTTTTGCCGTTTTAATATAGGGCTTTTCCGTTACCAAATTCTGTTCTTGAGTATACAGCCGCCCCTTAAATAGATAGTCTATATGTGCAAAGGGTACATCGGAAAATAGCACGGTAAAATAATTTTTATTAGAAACCTCTTGAAGCGCTTCTGTAATTTCCTCCTCCGAATAGTAAGTACACCCGTTTACAGTTATGGCCTGAATCCTAAATATCGGAGAAAGCAGGAAGCCCACAAAGCACAGGATAGCCAATACAACAATGACAGCAACTCTGACGGCTCTTTTTTTCTTCATGGCAGCCTCCTTATCTTTAGTGAAATACACAGGGTAAAATATATCACCTTTATAAGAATTTTGCAACACAGCCCCCGTTTGTCTGCGACTGTCTAAATTTGTCAAACCGTGTCGGAACTTTTATGCAGCAAAAACTTCTCATTTATTTTTATTCATGTTACCATAATAGCCACTACAAAGCAGGAGGTGCGCCCTATGACTGTAAGCAAAGAACAAAGACAAGTTATTACTCATACACAATCCCCCGCTTTGGTCCTAGCCGGCCCGGGCAGTGGCAAAACACTTGTCGTAATCAAACGGCTGCAGCAGCTGCTGGAGCAATTTCCTTCTGCCAAAATTGTGAATCTTACTTTTAGCAAAGCCGCAGCCTTAGAAATGGAAACAAGATTCATAAATGCAATGGGGCAAAGAATCCCTGATGTCCATTTTGCTACGGTTCATAGTTTATCATATTCTATCCTTCAAAAAGGTTGGCAGCACGGTAAAAGTCCTCTTTTACTGGAAAGCAAAGACTGTCCCTATACCAAACATACAATTTTACACAAAATATATCAGCAGATAAACGGCACAGAACCCCAACCGCAGGACATGGAAAAATTGATAAGCTGCATAAGCCGCGTACAAAATCTAGCTTCTGACAGCAAAACAGAAAAGAGCGAGCTGCCAATAAAAAACTTTGAGAAAATTAATTCTCTTTACATTAACTATAAACAAGAACATAATATAATTGATTTTGATGACATGATCCGCCATGCGCTGGATACTTTACAACATCAAAAAGAACAGCGGGAAGCTTGGGGAAATCGGTATGACTTTATACAGGTAGATGAGGCCCAGGACCTTACCGTGCCTCAATTTGAAATTATTAAATTACTTGCCCCCCACCATAATATTGTCATTGTGGCAGACGATGACCAAAGTATTTACGGATTCCGGGGAGCAAATCCCAAAAACATAATGAAATTTGAGCAGGAAATGAAAAACTGCCAGAAATACATTTTAAATGATAATTTTCGCTGTGCTCCGGAAATAGTTAATTTAGCCTCAAGAGTCATTATCCGCAACCGCCTCCGATTTCCAAAAGAGTTGAGGGCTCAGAACACGCATACTGGAAAAATTTATTTTCTGCATGCTAAAAATTCGCTCTTTCAGGCAAAATTCATTACAGATTCCATATGTAACAGCAAGTGGGAAAGCTGTGGCGTTTTATATAGAAATAACACCAGTTCCTTTGTGATCGCCTTAGTATTGATTTGCTGTAATATATCCTTTCAAATTTCCGGAGGAGACCTGGGAGGCTATATGGACTATATAAATCTGTTTTTTGCAGAATGTCTCAAACAAGGATACACAGGCTGCAAAGCACCTGCTTTATATAAACAAGTGGTAAATCATAATTTTACTGTGCTTTGCAAAAGGAAAGAAAATTTAACCAGGCAAAATGACGAGGCAATTAAAACGACGGTAGATTTTCTTTATGCCGCATTTAATCTGTGCCGCAGCCTAAATGAAGTTCGCACACTGCTTCAGAAGTTGACCAAAGCATGTGAGACAGGAAAATACCAGGGAACTGACTTTCAAAAGAAGGACATATTTTTATCAACAATTCACTCTGCAAAAGGGCTTGAGTATGATGCCGTATATTTAATTGATTTAAATAAGGATGAATTTCCTGGAAAGAGTGCCGCTGCAGGAGCACTTCTTGAGGAAGAAAGAAGACTGTTTTACGTGGGGATCACCCGGGCAAGATATTGCCTGTATTTAATGTTTGCAGAAAATCACGGTCTGCAGCCCGCAGAGGAAAGTATATTTTACCGTGAAGCACTTGCCGCACACAGGTTAGGAGGAAAAGATGGCTCGAATTCCTAGAATTTACAGCGAAAGCGGCTTTTATCATGTTATGATACGGGGAATTAATCGGGAGAAAATATTTGGCGACTGCCACAGCAAAAACGCTTTTCTGAACATTCTCGGCCGAAATTTTATTTCCGGAGAAGACTATGGCAAAGATCCCAGAAAGGGCTGCTTATATGCCTTTTGCATTTTGGACAACCATGCACATTTGCTTATACAGGAAAGTCCTGTTGGAATTTCTAATCTTATGCAAAGGGTCAGCTGCGCATACGCTAATTACTATAATCGTCGACATGGCCGCTCCGGACCTGTTTTTGAGTCTCGTTTTACAAGCAAAGCCATTGAAGATCAAATGTATTTTGCTCAGGTTGTAAAATATATTCACAATAATCCAGTAAAAGCAAAAATTTCCAAGGATTTTTATGACTATGGGTGGAGTTCTGCTAACTATTACAATGGGAAACATTTGCCCTTTTTGGACACTGTCTTTTTACGCTCAATTATATCTGATATGGATTTTCAGGATTGGATGAGGCTTCCTGATCAGAAAAAAACTCAGCACATGGTGTGTAAATGGCCTGAGCGGGTTTCTGACTTTACAATTATTTCTACTATTAAAAGCATTTATCCAAAGTACAGATATGGAATGAAGGTGGACGTCCTACCAGAATTTATTATTTTACCGCTCTTGGACAGGCTGATACAAATAAACGGAATTGCAAAAACTCAAATTGGAAGGATTTTGGGAATTAGAACGTACGAAATCAACAAAGTACTTGCGCGGCTGCGTCTGTAAGCGGCACTTTAATCCTGAGCTCTGTGACAACTGTCTCACGCATTCAGGTGGATGCGCAATTGGCACTAGACCAATTGACATACATTTAATGGCGTTTAAAGACCTAGGCGCGGAATTTATTTGTACCGACCACCCTTCCGAAAACAGCTTCCCTGTAGATGGCCTAGAGGGGGACAGTCTTTTGCAAGACAGACTTGCACTTTTACATGCTAAATGTAAATCTTTTTATGATAACAACAAGATTATATTACGTTTCCCCAGTGTTGGCGCTACGGAAAATATTTTACTCTACTCAGCATTTTCAGGACGCAAAGTAGATTTATATAATGCTGCACGAGAACCTGAAATTATTGATTTACAACAATATCTAAATAAAATAGGAGCTAATATTACAGGGGCCGGAACCTCTCACATTACCATATTTGCTAAAAATTACAATCAATTAAAAGACGCTCATTCTATTGATTGCAGTCATACTATTATCCCTGATCGTATTGAAGGAGGAACATACATTTTAGCTTGCGCAGTGTGCGGTGGATCAATAAAATTAAAAAACACAAACTGCAGAGAATTAGGTGCCTTACTAAGATTAATTAATGGAACTGGGGACAGTCTTACTGATAATGAAATCACCTTCAAATTTAAAAAAAGGCCCTCTATAAATGAGTGTATAACCACGCTTCCCTATCCCGGGGTTCCCACTGATCTTCAAGCCCCCCTTATGTCCTTTTTATGCACAGTTCAGGGAACCAACTATATAATTGAAAGCATTTTCAAAAACCGTACCTCTCATATAAATGAATTGATAAAAATGGGGGCCAATATAAAAAAATATCAAAACTGCTTTATTATACGAGGACAGAGTTGTCTACAAGGATGTGATGTTGTATCTGGAGATCTGAGAGGCGGTGCCGCATTAATTATAGCGGCTCTTGGCGCAACTGGAATCAGCAACATATTAGACAATGGATATATTGCAAGAGGATATACCAATATCGAAAATAAGCTTGCTATGCTGGGGGCTGATATAACAAAAAAATTTATCCCAAGCAATATTTAAAAAACATTATAAACGGCCAAAAAATTTATTTATTAAATAGAACTAATTAGGATATGATCAATCAGGCTTGAATTCCAATAAATAAACTCAAGCCTGATATTTCAATTTTTTATTTAATAGCAGGAATCAAAATCATATTCAAATAAACGATCAGGATTAAGTATTTCCGGCGAAGTCCAAGAAATTCCTTTTTGAGCAAGAAGCTTTGCTTTTAAACTCCAATAGCCAAAGCAAAAAAACTTTTTAGGTGACTTTGCAATTTTTTGCTCTACCTCGTCAATTAGTGTCGGACGGTGCGCCAAAAGCATGGGTCATGCCCATACAGCCGAGGCTTATCGCTGATACGGTCAAATCTCTGCCCAAAGTTCTGTATTTCATGTTGTCCTCCTTATTTTTTTGCCGTATACCGAAGCCAAAGCGTATCGTTTTCGATCTGCTCGACCGCTTTCAGGGAATACGCGGCGGGCGCTGCGGTAGAGAATCCGCCCGTTTCAAACAGAGAAGCGGAGCCGCTGTCGCCGTCCGCCGTGGGCGCTAAAACGATGCTGAGTTCGTCGATCAGCCCAGCCGCAGCGAAAGCCTGATTTGTCACGCCGCCTCCGGCCAGCAGAACGCGGTCGATCCCGAAAAGGGCTTTGAGCTTTTGCAAAAGTAGGGCGCAGTCGATGGTTTTCTTGCCGGCAAAGAGATATGAGATTCCGAAGCTCCGCAGATAGGTAAGATAACGGTCGGACACCTTTTCCGTCAGCACCTCGATCACATGGGCTTTCGGGCGGCCTTTCTTTTCAAGATATTTCCCGTGCCATTTCAGAACACCCTCGCCGTCCAGCGACACGATGTAATTCTTGACATCGCTGTCCCCAAGATGATCTTCGCGCGGGAAAGCTGCGTCGGTTTTCGGCAGCTCGGACACAAACCCGTCCGC
>CABQMV010000017.1 GCA_902465325.1 uncultured Oscillospiraceae bacterium | reverse complement strand
CCCCGTGGATCGTCGAAAGCCTTTCTTGCTCCGGCTGCGCTGAAAGCGACGCAGGGGAAACCGCCGACAAGAAGATCGAAATCAGGGATTTCATCGGTATTGACTGCTCTTGCGTCATCGCAAAAATATTCTCCTTCCGTTTGGTATAGGGTGCGGTAGGCTGCGACAGCAGTGGGATCGTTGTCGCAGTAGCCCACAAAAGAAAAACCGCCGAGCTGTTCGGCGGCGGTGCGGAACGCGCTCATTCCGCAGAACATATCAAGTATTCGGATCGCCACAGGGTATCACGCCCCGGCCTTGTATCATCCTTTCTTCACTGCATCTTCATTCCAAAATCCTGTGAATCGGCCATTTCCTGTTCCTCTGCCAGTTCTTCCTCCGTCAGCTTACGGAAGGTGTCCTCTCCGGGGACAATACCAAGCTGTCTGCCATTATCAAAATGGCAATGCAGCGTTCCGATATCGTCCACACCTACCACGGTACCTCTTGTCCCTGCTTCAATCGGATGGGGATCATCTCCCATTTGCAGGAGCAGAATCCTTGTGCCGGGCGGATAGTTGTCCTTCATTCGCTGGACAAAGCGCCGTTCCGCTTCCAATCTGTTCATTTCACATTCTCCCTTCATTCCATTTGTATATTTCCGAAATGCGGACTGTCGGTCATTCGCTGCCGAAAATCCGATTCGTTTTCCATAAAGTAATCATCTCCGTCGTTCCAGAAAGACACATACAGATCGCCGTCATCGGTGTGGATTTCTCTTTGTTCCAGCCCTTCTCCGAAGCCGTCCGCCGCCTGACCGATCAGTTCATCAATCCATTCCCGTTCTTCGACCGGGGAGAAGGCTTCCCGCAGTCCGGTGCGTATCACGCCGAACAGCTCACCGTCCGCTTCTTCCACATCCCACACGGCGGATATGAGCTTTGCCCTTGCAGATTCGCTGCCGTCAAAATAATGCGCCATATTGTTGAGGTCGCGGGCCTGCTCCTGTTGCAGCAGTTCCCGGACGGCATCCTCATTCGTCAGTGCATAGCCGTTGTCCACCTCAACCCAATCTCCGTATTCCTCATCGGTCATGTGGATTTGCAGGGGGCAGTAGTAATTGACAGTCACGGCTATCAGCCCATCGCTCATGGAGCGGATATCCTCCATGAGCGCTTGTGGGGAGGTATATTGCCCGATCAGAATATTCTGCTCGATTTCCTCCTGAAGCTCCGGCTGCGCATTTTCTACCATGTGTGCGCACAAGTTGGCGTCCTCCAGCGTGTGGGTAGGATTGAACAGCACAGCCAAGTTGTTTCCGATATCCGAATCGGCAAAAAGCTTGATCTGAATATCCTGTTCCTCGTCATCATTGATTGGAATCTCTGTAAGCCGCTTACGGATACCGATCTGTGCCAGCTCGTATTGCAGCGTGAAGCTGTCACTTGGCAGCGTTAGAATTGCCGTTTTCTCTCCGCTTGTAATGAGCGCGTTAAGCATGGCGCACCTCCTGTTCTGTCAATACCGCAGCGCCAAACCGGGCTGCGGTCATAGCCTGTACGATAAGGCGGAAGGCTCTGTCCGAGATCACCTCGCTGTCGGACAGCTCACACTGGGATATCTGCCTTTCGGCAGTCTGCAATTCCTTGACCGCTTTCCACAGGGCATACCCATCCGTGGAAATGTTTCCAAGGCGGACGCTCTGCAAATCCACTTTGCCGTCCTTGCCGATATGATGCTTTGCGCTGATCCATAGGGAATGCTCCGCCGTCAGCAGATACAGGGCGGCAAGCACCCGATTATCCGGCTTGCGGAGTTTTGTGCGCTCAGCTTCAAAAATTCGCTTGTGGGTTTCGTTTTGAAAAATCATGGGGAGATCATCCTTTCGCTTGTATAGTTTGGCGAGCCGCCGCTGAAACGGCGTGTGCGGCACATCCTGAAATGCGGATAAAACGGCTTCCTTTAAAGTGACAGCGCCGCATTCCAAACGGATGTCCAGTACAGGGCAAACCGGAAGTGAGCAGCCACCCTTTTTTCTGTGGTACAGACAGAGGCGGCAATCACAGTCTTTCTTGGTGTATTTGTATGGGCTTCGAAATCGACCGCCGCCTTTCTGTGTGCCATAGGGCAGTTTTTTCATGATCGCCTCAATGCTGTTGAGGGCGGGAGTATCGGTAAAATACATTGTGTCATCTCCTTTTCGTGAAATAAGAACCCGACCCGCCTGCGCAATCAAAGATTGCGGGCGGGTACCCCGGAACCTTGTTGCTTACGCAATGAAAAAAGCCCGAAGTCTTTTGCAAAACTTCGGGCAGATAGATAACAAAAACGGCAGGCAAGTTTTCTCTGACTTGCCTGCCAATTCAGCAGTTATTCAGTTGTACGGGAGTTCAAATCTCTACGCAAAGCAAAAATGGCCGTTTTATATCTACGAATATGCATCTTGAAATCCCGGCATTTAGGCAGCAAAAAAGCCCGTAACCACGGGCTTTTTGCCGAACATATCTTTTTTATGTTCCTATTATGGTGGAGCATATGGGATTCGAACCCACGACCCCCACACTGCCAGTGTGATGCGCTCCCAACTGCGCTAATGCCCCAAAAGCCCGACACCTTGCTTATTATACCATATAATTATAAAAAATCAATTCCTATTTTACTCATCAAAATGGCTATCATAAAAGCAACCCGAGCTTTTCTCTTACTGACAGAATTGTACCGCCGCCAACGCCGCTACAGACCCATCTGCCGCCGCAGTAGTCAACTGGCGCACCTGCTTTGTACGGCAGTCTCCAGCGGCAAAAACACCCGCTGTTTTCGTAACACAGTCCTCTCCCGCCAAAATATACCCGTATTCATCCAAATCCACAAGCTCTTGAAAGACCCCGTTCTGCGGCTCCTGTCCTACAGCGATAAAAAGGCCGCTGACCTCCAATACCCGCTGGGTCCTGCTGTTCTTGTCCGCTGCAACAATGCCTTCCAGCTTCTCCTGGCCCAATAGCTGCACAACATTTGAATTCAGCACAAATTCTATATTCTGCTTCTGCTTCAGCCTTTTTACCAGCTGCTCCTCTCCCCGGAAACAATCTCTCCTGTGAATAAGATATACCTTGCTGCAATAGCCGCACAAAAGCTCCGCACTCTGTAGAGCGCTGCTGCCTCCGCCTACTACAGCGGCCGCCTTTCCTTTATAAAAGGCACCGTCACAGATCGCACAGTAGGAAACCCCTTTTCCTGTCAGCGCCTCTTCTCTGTCCAGGCCAAGGTGCCTGTGCTTTGCACCGGCTGCCACAATCAAAGATTTCCCACGATACTCTCCGTACTCTCCCGTAAGCAGAATCGATCCATCGGATAAAAGGGAAGCCTGCTTCACCGTATCAAAATCCAACCGCACCCCCAGCGCAACCGCCTGATTATAAAGCCTGTCGGAAAATTCCATTCCGCTGATCTCTGTAAAACCGGGATAATTTTCCACCTTCGGCGAAGAGCTGATCTGTCCCCCTATAGACTGGCCTTCTAATACGAGTACTGTTTTACCGGCACGGGCTCCGTAAACCGCCGCCGTTAAACCGGCACAGCCGCCGCCTACAATTAAAATATCCACCTGTTCCATCTATTTTTCCTCCGTTTTTCATCAAAATCGGACGCCGTTCAGGCGTCCGATAAAATTCACAATACCTGACAAAAGAGAGAAATCATCCAAGGCTTTCACTATATCGCTTTATATTTGACGCGTTGACATATTTCTCCGCTCTGCCTCCGGACGTTACCACCAGTGTCGGCGCCTGACTGATCCCGTATTGCTGTACCAGTGCCTGCTCATCTTCCGCATCAACAGCTCTGTATTCCACGCCGGCCCGCTCTAAAAAGGTCTTGGCAATCTTGCAGTTCGGACAGGTTTTCGTAGTAAACAGCAGTGCAGATTCCCGCTCTGCAGCTGGGTAAGCTTCCTGGTCGCAGCCGCAGGAAGCCGAATACCGGGGAGCAGCAGACTCCTGTCTAGGATTTCTTCCCTCAGATACCAAGCGGGAAGATCCGATATCGTAAAGCTTACGGTCCTTAAATTCCTGAGATTTCCCGTCATTCCAGTGCTGCACAGGACGGTAATAGCCTGTTATTCTGCTGTATACCTCTGTCCTCTCTCCGCACTCCGGGCACTCATAGAGCTCACCTGTAAGATATCCGTGATTCCGGCAGACGGAATAAGTTGGAGACAGCGTATAATAGGGCAGCTTATAGTTTTCGGCAATTTTTTTTACCAGCGCTGCAGCCGCCTGCCAGGAAGGCAGTTTCTCTCCCAGAAAAGCGTGAAATACCGTTCCTGAGGTGTACAGGGTCTGGAGCTCATCCTGCACATCCAGCGCCTCAAATATATCTTCTGTATAACCCACCGGCAGATGAGAGCTGTTGGTATAATAAGGAGTATTCCCATTTTCAGAAGCAGTTATGATATCCGGATACTGTTTTACATCATGTTTAGCCAGACGGTAGGATGTGGACTCCGCCGGCGTCGCTTCCAGATTATACAAATCTCCGTACTCCTCCTGATAGTCAGAAAGTCTCTCTCTCATATGGTTCAGTACATCCCTGGTAAAATCCTGCGCCGCCCTGTGTGTCAGATCCTTGTGAACCCATGGGGCATTTAGGCAGGCCTCGTTCATGCCGACCAAACCTATTGTAGAAAAGTGGTTGTCAAAGGTTCCCAAATACCGCTTTGTGTAGGGATAGAGCCCCTCCTCCATCAGCTTTGTAATAATGGTCCGCTTTACCTTCAGGGATCTGGCGGCAATGTCCATCATTTTATCTAGCCTTTTGTAGAATTCCTCCTGATTCTGCGAAAGATAAGCAATCCGGGGCATGTTAATCGTAACCACACCAATGCTTCCCGTACTTTCTCCGCTGCCGAAAAATCCGCCGGATTTCTTTCTGAGCTCTCTCAGATCAAGGCGCAGGCGGCAGCACATACTCCGTACGTCGCTGGGCTCCATGTCGCTGTTAATGTAATTTGAAAAATAGGGGGTACCGTATTTTGATGTCATTTCAAACAGCAGCCGGTTGTTTTCCGTCTCTGACCAATCAAAATCCCCTGTAATCGAGTAGGTAGGAATAGGATACTGGAAGCCCCGTCCGTTGGCGTCACCCTCTATCATGACTTCAATAAAGGCCTTGTTTACCATATCCATTTCCGCTTTGCAGTCTTTATATTTAAAATTCATTTCTTTGCCGCCCACAATGGCATTCAGCTCCGCCAAATCTCCGGGGACAGTCCAATCCAGCGTGATATTGGAAAACGGCGCCTGCGTTCCCCAGCGGCTGGGCGTATTGACACCGTATATAAAGGACTCAATACACTTTTTGACCTCCGGATAGGAAAGGCCGTCGGCCTTTACAAAAGGAGCCAGATACGTATCAAAAGAAGAAAAGGCCTGGGCGCCTGCCCACTCGTTCTGCATAATACCCAGAAAATTGACCATCTGATTGCACAAAGTAGCCAAATGACTGGCGGGAGAGGAGGTAATCTTCCCGGGAATCCCGCCAAGGCCCTCCTGGATCAGCTGCTTTAAAGACCAGCCGGCACAATAGCCTGTCAGCATAGACAAATCATGTATGTGCAGATCCGCGTTCTTATGGGCATTGGCAATTTCCTCGTCATAGATCTCCGAGAGCCAGTAATTGGCTGTAATGGCCCCGGAATTGTGGAGGATCAGACCGCCTACGGAATAGGTTACGGTAGAGTTTTCCTTTACTCTCCAGTCAGTAGACCTCACATAGCTGTTTACCAGCTCCTTATAGTCCAGAATGGTAGATTTCATATTCCGTATTTTTTCTCTCTGCTTCCTGTACAGAATATAACATTTCGCCACATCTGCATAGCCTGCCTGCACCAGTACCTCCTCCACACTGTCCTGAATACTCTCTACACTTACCAGCGAATCCTTTACTTTGCTCTCATAGGCGGCAGTTACCTTCAGGGCAAGCATATCAATAATATCAGGGTTATACTGCTTGTCCTGAGCTTCAAAGGCTTTTGTAATGGCGTCCTGTATCTTGGAAAGATCAAAATTTACAATCTTTCCGTCACGTTTGATTACTCTGTACATAGTGATGCTCCTTTATGCTGTTCTCATACACACTGATTGGGTTCCGTTGGAACTGTATTACAGTATATCATAACCAGGAGCAATGTCAACCCATATTTTTCAATATATTGATGCAATTTTCATTTTTGCATACAAGATATTGTATACAAGATCCGTATACTATGCCTCTGCTCTCAGCTGCGCTTTGGGCAGAAAGCCGCGTACTGCCTGCAGAAAAGCTTCAAGTTCTTCTCTGGAAAAGCCGGAAAGACCCGGTTTCAGTATCCGACCGGAATCTCTGAAATTTTGTATATAATAGGGGGAAGCCCCCTGTATCCACTGGCTCAATAAAACCATACGCTCTGTGTTGTGAAACTGTCGGACTACGGTGGTACGAAATTCGTACGCAGCATTTCCCTCCTGCAAAAAACCAATACTTTCCCGGACAGGGGCAATATCGAAATTCTCAATTCCCACCGTTGCTCCATAGGCGGAAGGCGCATTTTTAACGTCCATGGCTACATAATCCACCAGACCCTCACAGACAAGAGCTTTTAATTTTTGGGGAAAGCTGCCGTTGGTATCCAACTTCACCTGATAGCCCAGTGCTTTACATTTTTGTATAAAAAGCTCTATCTCCGGCTGCAGAAGAGGTTCTCCCCCTGTAATACAAATCCCATCCAATACGCCTCTTCTCTTATTCAAAAAAGACAGGACCTCCGTCTCCTCCAGCACAGGCTGCCCTGCCATCGCTTCCCCCTCTACCAAAGCAGAATTGTGGCAAAAAGGACAGCGAAAGTTACAGCCGCCGGTAAAAAGAGTACATGCTACTTTACCGGGAAAATCAAGTAATGTCAGCTTTTGTATACCGTAAAATTTTACAGACAAACCTCCACTTCCTTCCCAGGTATAATGGAATCTTGTGTTACGCTGCAGTCTACAGCCCTTATCTGTACCCCCGCTTCAGCGGCCCTCCTCAAAGTCTCCCCAAACGCCGGATGGGCTCTGTCATTGGGCAGGAAACACCGGGCTCCCTCTAACTGCACCACAAAAAGCACACAGGCTCTATATCCCAGAGACAAACACTGCATCAGAGCCTCCAGATGCCGGATTCCCCTTTCCGTGGGCGCATCCGGAAACAGCACCGCGCCGTCCTGCTCTAGGGTAACGCCCTTTACCTCTATCCAAATTCCGCGTTCCTCTCCAGTCTCTGCATAAAAATCCAGTCTGGAATGTCCAAACCGCTGCTCTGCCAAAACCCGTTTGACATCAGGATACAGCCGAGGAATATACTCCCTGGCAATTTGATTGGGAGCCTGACTGTCTATATTTACCAGCCGGTCCCCTTTCTGCACAGAAATAAGGCTATATCGAGTACGTCTGCCGGTACTGAAAGCGCAGTCCTCTAGAATAACAGAAGCTCCCGGAATCAGTAATTCTTTGCATCGGCCAGTATTCTTTACATGAACCGTCTCTATTCGTCCCTCTACTTCCACATGAGCCAGGAACCGGTTTGGCCTGTCCATAAATTTTCCTTTTTTAATCGTCTTATATTTCATAACTTCGTCATTATAACGCATCTGTGCTATAATTACTATAAAGAATCTTTGGGAGGCTGTCTATGTTCATTTTACCGGAAATTGTCAATACGGTACTGGAAGAGCTGAACGCCGCCGGTTTCGAGGCTTATCTGGTGGGAGGCTGCGTGCGGGATCACTATTTGGGAAAAACGCCCCAGGATTATGATATTACCACCAACGCCCTGCCACATCAGGTGAAACAGGTATTCCTTCGGTATCCGGTTTTAGAAACCGGCCTCAGGCACGGTACTGTCACAGTTCTCACAGAAAGCCTTTCTCTGGAAGTAACCACCTATCGGGCTGACGGCCAGTACAGCGACGGACGGCATCCGGATTCCGTATGTTTTTCCCAAGACCTGACAGAAGACTTAATGCGCAGAGATTTCACAATAAACGCCATGGCCTACCATCCTGCAGCAGGACTGATAGACCCCTTTGGCGGACAAAGGGATCTTCAGCAGCGACAAATAAAAGCAGTGGGGGAAGCCCGACAGCGATTTTCAGAGGATTCTCTGCGAATTCTGCGGGCACTGCGCTTTGCCTCCTGTCTTGGGTTTTCTCTGGAACGGGAAACAGAGCAGGCCGCTCTGACGGAAAAGGAACGCCTGCAAAAGGTCTCTGCAGAACGGTTTTGTGCAGAGCTGATAAAATTGCTTTGCGGCTGCCAGGTAAAAAGAGTCTTGCTGGACTACCCGGAAATTCTGGGCGTCTGGCTGCCGGAATTGCTTCCCATGGTGGGTTTTGATCAAAAAAACTGCCACCACATTTATTCTGTATGGGAGCACACAGCCGTTACAACTGCTTCCATTCCGCCAGAGCCGGCACTTCGTCTCTCCGCTCTGCTCCATGACATTGGAAAGCCCAATACCTTTTTATTGGATTCTCAGGGCACAGGCCACTTCTACGGGCACTGCCAGGAAAGCCTCCGAATTGCCCAGCGAATTCTGCCCAGACTGCGGCTGGACAAAAAAACGTCGGACCGTATTCTCACACTTATACGGTATCATGACACCCCGCTGAAAAATGAGCCCCGGCTTATCAAGCGAAGATTGAACCGGCTGGGCGCGGACTGCTTTTTTGATTTAATTCTGCTTCAAAAGGCCGATAATATGGGACAGTCCCCGGAATACAGAAGCCGACAGCAGCAGCTGGATCATATCCAGACTGTAGCCATAGAGATCATGAATGCCCAAGACTGTTTTTCCTTAAAGAACTTAGCGGTATCCGGAGAGGATCTGATCAGGCTGGGCTACCGGCCCGGTCCGGCCATCGGACGGATGCTGAATCAACTATTGGAAATGGTAATAGACGGTCGGCTGCCCAACGAAAAAAGTCTCCTGCTGAAACAGGCTCAGGAAAAGAAACAGAGCTGACTCAAAAAATCAATTTTGAGTCAGCTCCTTCAAAGTGCAGCAAAAGCCTTTTTCCTATTTCTCAAACTGACTATTGTACAGTCCCGCGTAGAAACCGTTCATCGCCATTAGCTCTTCATGGGTTCCCTGCTCTACAATATCCCCGTCTCTCATACAGAGAATCAGGTCCGCGTTGCGTATGGTAGAAAGTCTGTGGGCAATAATAAAGCTGGTACGGCCCTTCATAAGATTATCCATCGCTCTTTGAATCAAAATTTCTGTCCGGGTATCTACAGAGGAAGTCGCTTCATCTAAAATCATAATCTTAGACTTGGACAGCAGTGCTCTGGCTATTGTCAGGAGCTGCTTCTGCCCCTGGGAAATGTTGGTTGCCTCTTCATTAATTTCTGTCTGGTATCCTTCCGGCAGCGTCCGTACAAAATGATCTACCTGCGCAGCCTTGGCGGCGGCAATGACCTCCTCATCTGTAGCTTCCAATCTGCCGTAGCGGATGTTTTCCATAATCGTGCCGTTATAAAGCCACGTATCCTGAAGCACCATAGCCAGCTCCGTTCTCAGATCCTCTCTAGTAAAATCCTTAATATCGTGCCCATCCAAATAGATTGCGCCGCCCTTCAGCTCATGAAAGCGCATAAGCAATTTTACCATTGTGGTCTTTCCGGCACCGGTAGGACCTACAATAGCGACCTTCTGTCCGGCTCTGACAGCAGCCGAGAAATCATGGATAACAATTTCGTCGGTATCCTCATAGCCAAATGTAACATGAGAAAAGGTTACATCCCCTTTGATATCGGCCTGCACAGTCGTAATCGCAGGCTCATATTTCTCCTCCTCCGGCTCATTTAAAAACTCAAAAATGCGCTCAGAGGCAGCAACGGTCATCTGCATCTGATTGGAAATACTGGCCAATTGGGTAATGGGCTGAGTAAAAGACCGGATATACTGGATAAAGGCCTGGATGCCGCCGATGGTCATAGATCCTCCGGCCGCCAGAGAAGCACCGAGCACACAGATCAGCACATAGCCCGCATTGCCTACAAAGGCCATAATAGGCTGCATCATACCTGACAGAAACTGTGCCTTCCAGCCTGCATTATACAGCTTATCGTTATCCCTATCAAAGTGCTCCAAGGCATTTGCTTCCCCGTTAAATGCCTTTACAACCATATGGCCCCCATACATCTCCTCTACCTGTCCGTTGACAGCGCCCAGGTATTTCTGCTGATTGATAAAGTGCTTCTGAGACGCCTTGACAACCAACATAACCAGAACCAGCGTCACCGGAATAATGCACAGCGCCGCTAGCGTCATCTGCCAGCTGATGGTCAGCATCATGATCAGCACACCAATGATAGAGGTTACAGAGGTAATAAACTGGGTAATACTCTGGTTCATACTCTGCCCCAAGGTATCTACATCGTTCGTGATACGCGACAGTACATCGCCGTGGCTGACTCGGTTAAAATAACTCATAGGGAGTCTGTTAATCTTCTGCATAAGCGCATTTCTCATGTCATAGGAAACCTTACTGGATACACCTGCCATAATATAGCCCTGTATATAGGAAAACGCCGCGCTTAATAAATAAAGCCCTGTCAGCACCAGCAAAATTTTTCCTATATAGACAAAATCAATTCCTCCCGCTCCTCCGGAAATCGCACGCAGCATACCGTCTGCCAGCTCATTGGTCGCTTCAGCCAGAATCTTAGGACCCAGGATCGTAAAAACTGTAGATAAAACAGCAAATAAAATTACCGCCAGGATTCTCCCGGTATAGGGAGCCAGATAGGAAAGCAGCTTTTTTACCGTTCCCTTAAAATCTTTTGCTTTCTCTGTAGCCATCATAGGTCCCATAGGACCATGGCCTCCCATTGGGCCTCTTCTATTTCTCCTTTCATTACTCATTTTCCTCACCTCCCAGCTGACTCTGCGCAATCTCCCGGTATTCCGGACAGCTTTCCATAAGCTGGCTGTGGGTACCCTTCCCCACCATTTTGCCGCCGTCTAAAACAATGATCTGATTGGCGTTCATGATGGTACTGACTCTCTGGGCCACAATCAAAACAGTGGCCCCTCCCGTATACCGTTCCAGCGCTTTTCTCAGGGCTGCATCTGTTTTAAAATCCAGGGCTGAAAAGCTGTCGTCAAAAATATAGATAGGCGGCTTCATAGCCAATGCCCTGGCAATAGACAATCTTTGCTTCTGTCCGCCGGAGACATTGGATGCCCCCTGGGCAATAGGCGAATAGATACCCTCCTCCTTTTCTTCTACAAAATCCTTTGCCTGGGCCACTTCAATGGCCTCCATCACCGCTTCATCGGTGGCGTTCTCTGCTCCGTATCTTACATTAGAAGCAATATCCCCTGAAAACAGGATACCCTTCTGCGGGATATATCCGATATTTCGGCGCAGCTCCTGCTGGCTTACACTGCGGATATCAATACCGTCTATTTCAATCGCTCCCTCTGTTACGTCATAGAATCGGGGGATCAGATTAATCAGCGTAGACTTGCCCGAACCGGTAGAACCGATAAAAGCCGTAGTCTCTCCGGGATTTGCAGTAAAAGTAATATGTTCAATGACATTCTCCTCTGCATTGCCGTATTTAAAAGCCACGTCCTTAAATTCTATCTTACCGGAAACCTGCCCCAGCGCCTCCGGCTGCTCCGGATCTTTAATAGAGACAGGCGTTTCCAGCACCTCCCGGATTCGGGTAGCAGAAACAGAGGCCCGAGGAACCATAATAAACATCATGGCAATCATTAAAAAGGACATGATAATCTGCATTGCGTACTGAATAAAAGCCATCATATCGCCAATTTGAAGAGTGGAAGCCTCAATTGCCTTTGCCCCTACCCAGACGATCACCAAAGAAGTAATATTCATAATAAACATCATAGCCGGCATCATAAATGCCATCGTTCTCTGCACAAACCGCTGGGTCCCGGTAAGAGTCTGGTTGGCTCCGTCAAACCGTTCCTCCTCATGGCGCTCTGTTCCGAAAGCCCGGATAACCATAAGACCGGACAGATTTTCACGGCTTACCAGATTCAGTTTGTCAATCAGCTTTTGCAGCGCCTTAAATTTGGGCATAGCCATAGCAAAAACCACCATAATAATACCAAACATACACAGCACCGATACCGCAATAATCCAGCTCATGGAAACGCTCTTTTCAAGCGCCATAACCACCCCGCCGATTCCCATAATAGGAGCATAGCACATCAGCCGCATTCCCATCGTAACCAGCATTTGTACCTGCTGGATATCGTTGGTTGTTCTGGTAATCAAAGAAGCGGTGGAAAACTTATCAAATTCGGCGCCGGTAAAATAGTTTACTTTTTCAAATACATCCCGCCGCATTTTCCGGGCTACCTTTGCAGCCACTTTAGAAGAAATGAGGCCCACCAGAATGGCTGCCGCCACGCCCAGCATGGCAACCGCCAGCATCTTGCCTCCCTCCTTCCAGATGTAAGAGGACTGCAGGCCTTCCACATCCCAGCCCAGCTCCTGATAAAAAAGCCGGGTAAAAACTGCGCCGGTACTGGAGGCAATGGTACCGTCCGAGGCAGCAGCCATTTCTATATAGGACTCTCGCGTACCTTCCGGAAGCTGCTGCAGTACAGGAATCAGTAAATACAGCTGCTGTATATCCATATCCCGGTAGTCTTCTTCCTCATCCGTTCCCACCGACGCTCCCGTTTCTGTCTGGGCCATCTCCTGTAAATAGAGCGTCATGGCATAACAGCTGCTGCTGTACGCCTCTCCCGCCGCATCAAGGAGCTCTCCGCTGTCCGCGGTTCTCTTATATCGCCCTTCCTCAACGGCAGTATACGCCTGTTCCACTGTCTTCTGCTGCTCCGGACTCATAAATAATTTCAGCAGAGCCAATCCGTCCTGGCTGATTTCATCTGGACAGACCTCTTCAATACCGCCCATCTGTATTCCTGTATTGACGATATCACTCATAAGATTGGGAAGCATCAAATCACTTACTGCCTGGCCGAACAGCAGCACCAAACTCAGTAATACAGCAAACAGAAACGGTTTGACATATTTTACAATCAGCTTCATTCTTTCTCTCCTTTTTTTACAATCTGTGTCAGGATGCGTATCAACTCTCTTGTATCCGCTTCCCCGATCCTGCCAACTATCTCTGCAAGGCGCTTTTTGTTGAATACAATACACCTTCTGGCCAATTCTTTGCCGCGGGCAGTAAGCTGTATATATGTAATTCTTTTGTCCTTTGGATCTGTAACCCTGCCTACATACTGCTTTTTTTCCGCACTGCGGATGAGCTTAGAAGCCGTTGTCTTGGAAACGCCCAGTTTATCAGCCAGTGAAGTTACATTGGCCGTCTTGCCGTCGTACAGCTCGTTCAGCAGAAAAAACTCTGCCTTTGTAAGAGAAGTTTCCTGATTGGTAACATGCACCAGCCTTCCGATCTGCCGAAACAGGTCAAAGAGCTCCCTTGCCTGTCTTTGTGTCAACACGATACCTCCTCGCTTCAAAACAGCCAATTGATTTAGTTGGCATAGTAAACAGTATACCCCTGAAATAAATATTGTCAAATACCGGTAAATATGCAGAGGGAAAAGGGGCTCCTTTTATTTAAACCCAAGTCTGTACGCCTAAATTTTTTAAAGAATTTTTAAAAAGTTATATTTTTAAGTATAGCCGGGATTGCTTTGCATTCCCAAGGTAAATGATATAAAATTGGTGAAAGAAAGATTAAAATTGCTTGGAGGCATATAAATGAATCAACTTACCTTTGCACTTTATTTTGCCAACCGGGGCTTTTTCCCCGAGCGTCTGATCGCAGGAGCCAGGGAGGATATGATACAGGCCCTGAAGCAGGCCGGCTACGGTTATATCGCCATGGATCCGTCTGCTACGAAAAACGGAGCCATCGAAACCCGGGACGAAGGCTTACAGTACGCCAAATTCCTGAAAGAAAATCAGGGCCGCTACGATGGAGCGATCCTTTGCCTGCCTAATTTCGGCGACGAAAACGGAGCAGTTCCCGCCTGCCGGGATGCAGGCGTCCCTATTTTGATACAGGCCTATCCCGATGAAATAGGTAAAATGGACTTTGATTCCAGACGGGATGCCTTCTGCGGCAAGCTAAGCATCGAGGACATGTTTAATCAGTACGGAATTTCGTATTCCGTATATCCTCCCCATGTAGTTCATCCGTCCAGCAGCGAATTTCAGCAGAATTTAAAGGACTTTGCCGAGACCTGCTCTATTGTGAAAAAGCTTCGGCGCTTTACTGTCGGCGGCATCGGAGCCAGAACCACGGCCTTTAAAACTGTGCGGTACGACGAGCTGACCCTGCAGAAATATGGAATTACCTTTGAATCCCACGATCTCAGCGAACTCTTCGCCCGGATTAAGGATATGAAGGATACCCGAGACGACGTTTCTGAAAGAATGCATTTTCTAAGAAGCTATACCGATTTTTCTCAATGTCCGGAGGACCGATTCCTGACTTTGGCAAAGATGTCTGTGGCGATTGACGACATGAGAAAGGCCTATCACTTTGATACACTTTCTATTCGCTGCTGGGACGAAATGCACCAGCAGCTTGGCATAGCGCCCTGCGTACTGCTGAGTGAACTGAATAACCGGGGAATCCCCGCCTCCTGTGAAATGGATGTAGCAAACGTCATTACAATGACTGCGCTTTCCGCTGCCTCCCATGGGCCCGCCGCCTGTGTGGACTGGAATAACAATTACGGAAATCATCCGGACAAATGCATACTGTTCCACTGCGGGCCCATCGCACAGGATCTCATGGCCGGAAAAGGGACGGTAGGCGTCCATAAAATGTTTGCCAAAGGGAACGATCCCGATGAAGGCTGGGGCGTTAACGAGGGCAGGATCGCCCCCATGGATATTACGCTGTCTAGCGCCACCACATTGGACGGAAAGCTATATGTTTATACAGACCGGGGCAGGATCACGGAGGACCCTATTGAAAAAGAATTTTTTGGCTGCGGCGGAGTAGCAGAAATTCCCGGCCTCCAGAAAAAACTGATTCAGATGGGCCGCAGCGGGTTCCGCCATCATACCACCTTTGCCAGGGGAATCCATACAACTGCGTTAGACGACGCTTACAGGAATTATCTGAAATACGAAATTGTGGAATTGTCAGAGTAAAATTATAGAGGAAAGAAAGGATTTTAATTATGCTAGTAACACTTCGTGAAATCTTAAAAATAGCGGAAGAAAAGAAATGTGCGGTCGGCTCCTTCAATACGCCTAATACCGCATCCATTATGGCCGTAATAGAAGCGGCAAAGGAATTAAATGTCCCTGTAATCTTAATGCACGCGCAGGTGCATGAACCCTTGGCCCCGCTTTCTATTATTGGTCCTGCTATGCTGGGCGCCGCCCAAAACGCCAGTGTTCCCGTGTGCGTACACCTGGACCACGGAGAGACCGTGGACTATGTAAAGAAGGCCATTGATCTGGGTTTTACCGGCGTAATGTTTGACGGCTCTCTGCTTCCCTACGAAAAAAACGCGGCAGATACCAAAGCAGTTGTAGAATACGCCCATAAGGCCGGCGTCAGTGTGGAAGCGGAAATCGGTGTGCTGGGAAAGCGGGAAACCGGTCTGCCGGAAAATGAAAATCAGGAAGCACCGAAAGAAGTCTATACCAATCCGGACGACGCCGCCGTATTTGCGGAGGAAACCGGGATCGACGCCCTGGCCTGCTCCTTCGGTACCGCTCACGGTCTGTACCTGAAAAAGCCAAAGCTGGATTTTTCCGTACTGGACAGGGTACGGGAAAAAATAAATCTGCCCCTGGTTATGCACGGAGGCTCCGGTGTCAGTCAGGAAGACTACAAAACCGTCATCAGCAAAGGAATCCGCAAGGTAAATTATTATACCTATATGGGAAAAGCCGGCGGGGAACACGTTCAGGAACTGATAAAAGAAAATCTAGAAAGGAAGCCGCCCCTTCCCGTATATTTCCACGACTTAGAATTTGCCGCTAAAGAGGCCATGAAAGAAAATGCCAAAACAGCGCTGGAGGTTTTTAACAGATGACTGCAAACATGAGAAAGTATTTGGCCGGACTGGACATCGGCACCACCGGCTGCAAAGTTACTGTTTATCAGGCCAACGGAGATTTTAAAGCAAAGGCCTATCGGGAATACGGGCCTATGCCCTCCTGCGGACCGGGAGAAATTGACCCCCTGGTCATAAGAGACTGTGTATTTCAGGTACTCAAAGAAGTTGCCCCCTCCTGTCAGGAGCTGACGGGCATTGGAATTACTTCCTTTGGTGAAACAGCTGTTTTACTGGATGAAAACGACATTCCGGTTATGAACAGCCTGCTCTATACAGACAGTCGAGGAGAAAAAGAAAGCCAGAGGCTGAGAGAACATTTTACCGATGAAAGAATTGTCCGCATTACAGGAATAAAGGCCAGTCCCATGTTCACACTGCCCAAGCTCATGTGGATAAAAGAAAATGAGCCCAAGCGCTGGGGACAGGTAAAAAAAATTCTGCTGATGCAGGACTATATTACCTATCTGCTGTCCGGGCAGAGAGACATTGCCTATTCTCTGGCTGCCAGAACATTGGCTTTTGATATCAACAAATTGACCTACAGCCCCGAGCTGCTGGACTTTGCAGGAATTGACCCCTCGCTGTTTTCAAGGCCGATCCCAAACGGAGCGGCAGCAGGATTTATCAATAACAAACTAGCTCAGCAGCTGGGGCTTCCTTTTGGTATCAGTATTATCGCAGTAGGCCATGATCAGACAGCAGCTGCTTTTGGCGCGGCAGTCTTAAATCCAGGAGACTGTGCCCTGGGGATGGGAACCGTAGAATGCCTGACACCGATGTTTTCCGGCTTGCCGCCTCATGCAGAAATCCTGCACAGAGGAGGCTTTGCGATTGTTCCCTACCGTGGAGAGGGAACCCATGTAACCTACGCCTTTACCTTCTGCGGCGGTGCTCTTTTGAAATGGTACAGAGATACCATTGGCAAAGAAGTAGCCTTTAAATTAAAAGAAGAGGGCTGTAATCCCTATACCTATTTTGACAGTCTGGTAGAGGATCGTCCCTCCGGCCTGCTGGTACTGCCCCATTTTGCAGGGGCCGCGACACCTTATATGGACAGTCAGGCCACAGGGGCCATTTTAGGTCTTACACTGGCCACTACCACCGAAGAGCTTTACCGTGGGCTTATGGAAGGCGTCACCTATGAAATGCGTCTGAATCTGGATCAGCTCAGGAGTGCCGGCATACCGGTAAACAGGATCACAGCTACAGGAGGCGGCTCCGGTTCTGATGTCTGGCTGCAGATGAAGGCAGATATCTTAAATTTACCGGTAGCGGTTTCCGGGATTTCTCAGTCAGGGACAATCGGCAGTATTATCATGGCCGGTCTCACCTGCAGACTGTACTACAGCCAGGAGGAGGCCTTTTCTAAATTCCCGGGCCAGTCAAAAACCTATTATCCCAGACCGGAAAAAGCGGCAGTGTACGACAAATTGTATCAGCAGTATCAGAAAGTCTACCAGGCGGTGAAAGAAATTAGGCAGTAAAAGTCTCTGTCCATAGAGCTTACGATAAATTGCAGGTGACAAAGCGTACATTGTTCTATATAATAGGAAGGACAAAAGGATTCAAGACCTTGTTTTGAACCGACAGTCCTTCTTATTTTGTACTGAAGGAAAGCTGTATGCACCAAAAATGCAGCAGTCAATGACGGAGACACAGGTAAAATATTTGGAGGAACAGAAAATATGCCTTATGACGGTATTGTGGCATCCGCAGCCGTATATGAACTGTCCGGTCTGCTTACAGGAAGCCGGATTGATAAAATTATACAGAGTGAAGCTGACGAAATAATTTTAGGCTGTTATGCAGGAGGAGAGCATTACAAGCTATTGCTCAGCGCCAATCCCACAAACCCTAGAATGCATCTGACCGTACAGAAAAAAGAAGCGCCTCTGCAGGCGCCTCCCTTCTGTATGGTGCTGCGTAAATACATTCAGGGGGGGCGGATCGTCTCCATAGAGCAAAGCGGATATGACCGGGTAGTAGCCTTTCACATTGAACACCCCAATGAAATGGGCGACTACTGTGTTTACCGTCTCATAATTGAAATTATGGGAAAGCACAGCAACCTTGTGCTGATCAGCCAGAGCGGTGTCATTCTCGATTCCATCAAGCATGTTGACAGCTCCGTAAACAGCTTCCGGGAGGTTATGCCAGCCAGACCGTATCTCGCGCCTCCCTCCCAGGATAAATATCTCCCATCTGATATCGCGTCGATAGAAGCCCTTTTCGCTGAAAGTGCCCGGGAAACCATAAGGACAGATAAATATTTGCTGGACCATATCAGCGGCTTCAGCCCTTTTCTATGCCGGAGCATCTGTCAGGCCGCAGATGTCCCGGAGTCCCATAAGCTGTCTGACCTCTCCTCTAAAGCGCTGGCCGCTCTCAGGGCAGAGGTCGTAAAAGTATGCAGCGATATCTCCTCTCACAATTATCGTCCGGTCATGCTTTTAGCAGAGGAAGCCATCGGATACCTGCCGCCGGTCCCCAAAGAAATACACTGCCTTGCCGTTGTAACCGGAGAGCTGACCAAAACCTACCATACAGTAAATCATATGCTGGATGAATTCTACAGCGCCGCAGATGCTGCAGACAGGCTGCTGCAAAAAAAAGCAAATGTGGCCAAAAACATCAGTCTTGCGCTGGAACGCTGCCGCCGAAAGTTAGCCGAGCAGGAAGAAACCCAAAGAAACAGCGCCGGCTACGATGCATACCGTATACAGGGAGAGCTGCTTACGGCAAATCTCTATAAAATAGAGCCGGGAATGGAAGCTGTCACTGTGATAAATTACTACACCGATCCCCCTACACAGACGGCAATCTCACTGGACAGTACCATACCGCCCTCAGCCCAGGCACAAAAATATTTCAGGCTGTATCGGAAACAAAAAAGCGCTTATGAACAGGCAGGCATCCACCAAAAGGAAACACAGGAGGAAATTGCCTACTTAGAAAATGTGCGCCAGATGCTGGATACCTGTACCCTGACAGCAGAAATTGCGGAGGTCCGCCAGGAACTGAAGGAGCAGGGATATATAAAATTTGACGGTCCAGGCCGTAAGAAAAAAAAAGTCGGCAAAAAGCAAAAGGAGACGGCTGGTACAAGGCCTTTAAAATTTATATCCTCCGACGGTTTTGAAATCTGGGTAGGAAAAAATAACCGCCAGAATGATCAGCTGACATGTAAAACAGCCTCCGGCGCTGACCTCTGGTTTCATGTAAAGAACGCACCTGGTTCCCATGTAATTATCCGAACAGCCAGCGGAGCAGGAAAAAAGGTTTCTGATAATACTATGGAAGAAGCCGCCGGGATCGCCGCCTGGTACAGCAGCTTACGAAATTCCTCCTCCGTAGAGGTAGACTATACAACGGTGAAAAATGTGAAAAAGCCCTCCGGCGCAAAACCTGGCATGGTAAACTACTTTAACTACCGTACCCTATGTGTGCGGCCCTTGCCAAAGACCTGAGCATATGTTAGAATAAACCGGTTGCATAATACTAGGAAAAGGAAGTAGTTAATATGATTAAACCGGACGAATCCGTTATCCGCCAGTTTCATTACAGGGGACGGTATATTGATTTTGTTGTCAATACAGAAGGCCTGATTAACAATACCTACATTCTGCAGTACCAAGATCAGAACGGCCAATCTATTCGCTATGCATTGCAGCGGGTAAATACCAATGTCTTTAAAGACCCGGTTGCGCTGATGTCCAATATTGTAAGAGTAACGGAGCATCTGAGAAAAAAGATTGAAACAAACGGCGGAAATCCTGACCGGGAAACGCTGCGCTTTATTCCTACGCAAAGCGGAGAGTACGGATATGTAGATAAAGACGGTGATTTCTGGCGTACATACCAATACATAGACGGCGTAATTGCCCATAATTTTATCGAAAGACCCATTCAGTTTCAAAATGCGGGGAAAGCTTTTGGACATTTCCAGAACCTGCTGGCAGACTTCCCGTCACAGGAGTTATTTGAAATTATTCCCCGGTTTCACGATACAGTAAACCGATATGATAATTTAATGCACGCTGTATCCCAGGATCGTGCAGGACGGGCGCACACAGTCCAGGCGGAAATCGATTTTGTTAAAAAGCACAAAGCTTTTTGCAGCATCATCATAGACGGCTTGGCAGACGGGTCCATCCCTCTGCGGGTAACCCATAATGATACGAAATTGAACAATGTACTTATGGATGAAAAAACAGACGAAGCAGTCTGCGTAATTGACTTAGATACTATTATGCCCGGTTCTGCCCTGTATGACTTTGGAGACAGTATCCGTTTCGGCACCAATTCCGCTGCCGAAGACGAGCCGGATCTGACTAAGGTGCACTTTGTTCCAGAGCTGTTTGAAGCTTTCTGCGAAGGCTTTCTCAGTGAAGTAGCCGGCACCTTTACCCGGGCAGAGCTGGATAATCTGGCGGTTTCCGCTATTATTATGACCCTGGAATGCGGTATGCGTTTTCTGACAGATTACCTGGATGGGGATGTCTATTTCCATACCAGCCGACCGGGACAGAATCTGGATCGCACCCGGACGCAGTTCCGACTGGTCTCCGAGATGGAGGAAATGCTGCCGGCATTAAATGCTACCGTGAAACGGATCGCCGCAAAATATTTATAATCCGACTCTATGCTTCCCCCCGTTTCCCATTCCGGGCCACGGGGGTTTTATATGAATTCATATTCTGACAGAAATTCCTCTGTTTTTCAGATACTGCTTCAGCTCGCAGATTTCCAATTCTCTGAAATGAAAAAGAGAAGCTGCCAATACAGCCTCTGCCCGTCCCTCTGCCACTGCATCATAGAAATGGGACATCGTACCGGCTCCGCCCGAAGCGATCACCGGAATGTGGACGCAGTCGGCAACAAGGCGGGTCAGCTCTATATCGTATCCGTCCTTGGTACCATCACAGTCCATGCTGGTCAACAGGATCTCACCTGCACCCAGTTCCGCGGCCTTTACGGCCCAGGCAACCGCATCAATCCCCGTATTCACCCGGCCTCCGTTCAGATAAGCATCGTAACCGGATCCATCTGGACGGCGTTTTGCATCAATGGCAACGACAATACACTGACTGCCAAAACGGCAGGCACATTCTTGTATAATATCAGGATTTTTCAGTGCCGCAGAATTGATTCCAACCTTATCGGCGCCGGCCAGCAAAGTCTGACGCACGTCCTCTGCCGTCCGGATCCCCCCTCCTACAGTAAACGGAATAAATACCCGCTCTGCCACACGCCGTACCATATCCAGACAGGTCTTTCGAGCATCAGAGGAAGCCGTTATATCCAGGAAAATCAGCTCGTCCGCTCCGGCCCTGTCATAGGCTGCAGCCGCCTCTACCGGATCTCCCGCATCAATAAAATTCACAAAGTTGATGCCTTTGACTACCCGTCCTTCTTTTACATCCAGACAGGGAACGACTCGAATTGTATGCATGTTCTCTAACTCCTTTTACCTTTCCAGAAAATGACGAATCCGGCCTAAAGCCGTCTTAATGTGGTCCAGCGAATAGGCATAGGAAGCTCTCACAAATCCCTCTCCGCTCTCCCCAAAGGCATCGCCCGGCACCAGAGCTACACGCTCTTGCATCAAAAGCTCCCGGCAGAATTCTTCAGAACTCATTCCAGCAGACCGAATACAGGGAAAGCAGTAGAAAGCGCCCATAGGCTCAAAGCAGGGCATGCCGATTTCATTAAAACCGTCTACAATCAATCTGCGCCTGTAATTATATTCTCTCCGCATGGCAGCAATGTCCTCATCACCGTTTCGCATAGCCTCAATAGCCGCAAACTGACTGGTAGTGGGCGCACACATCAGCGCATATTGATGTACCTTCAGCATCACCTGGGTAAAATCCCGGTGGGCACACACATAACCCAGCCGCCACCCAGTCATAGCATATGCCTTAGAATAGCCGCTTACCAATATAGTCCGGTCCTTCATCCCATCAATTTCAGCAATAGAGGTATGCCGCTCTTCACTGTATGTAAGCTCAGCATAGATTTCATCAGACAGTATTGTAATCTCCGTATCCCTGAGCACCTGGGCAATGGCCTCTAAATCCTCTCTTCCCATTACTGCCCCGGTAGGGTTGTTGGGAAAAGGCAGCACCAGTAGTTTAGTCTGAGGCGTAATATGCTCTCGCAGCAGCTCAGGCGTCAGCTTGAACTGGTCCTCTGCTCTTGT
>CABQMV010000016.1 GCA_902465325.1 uncultured Oscillospiraceae bacterium | reverse complement strand
CCATGGGAGGCTCTGAACACACCGTGCCGGTCCAGGCAGCGGTAAATATATTTGAGTGTTCTCTGTCCCCTGAAGATACCATAACCACCGGTACGGGATTTAACATGGTGGAAGGCTTCAATTCTCTTTTATTCATAACGTAACTTCCTTTTCCTGTTTTCTGTCTTTTATATTATACACTGACTGCCTACAAAATGCCAATTTGTTTGTACTTTCCTATCCCAGCTTCCGTCTGCGCCGGGAAACAAAACCGGCTGCCAGTACAAACAGCAGTGCAAACAATAAGATCACGGCCATATTGCCAAATACCGGTTTTAAAGACTCCAGAGTAACCGTTTCCGCAGTTTTTAAAAACTCATTGGTCTGGATATACCAGTAGGCGGGAAGAATATGTGCAGCCTTTAAAACAGAATCAGGCAGCCACTGTACCGGTACAAAAGCGCCGCACAAAAAGCTGGAGCCCAGAGCAACCACATTGACGATTCCGTTGACTGCGTTTTTGCTTTTCACCAGGTTCCCAATAAAAAATGCCATCGTCAGAGCACATACCATGAAGACAAAGGAATTCAGAGCAAACAGTAGACCCTGTGCTGTAAACATAACCTTTCCTACCAGAACAAAGCTCAGCAGCAGATAGAACATCCACAGCACAACAGCAAACAAACCGTTGGACAGCAGCAGGAGCCGGTTGAATTTTCTGTCATTCATGCTGCTGATTACGGTGCGCTTTCGGATGCGCTCCTCCTGAAAGCTGGACAGAATCAGACAAATTACATACACACAGCCCGCCAAAAGACTATAGCTGGCGAAATTAAAGTAAACCGTCGCCCGGGACATCTGCTCTGTATCCAGTGCAGAATCCACCTCCGCAGGAACCTGCTTCCGCAGCGTTTCTTCTATCTTAGGGACAAGCACATCTTCCTCGTCTATATACTGAGCATAGACATCTGCAACTTTAAGATACCGGGACAACAGCATTTCTGCATAGGAAGACTGATAATCCCCTGTACTTTTTATTTCAATCTCCGGCCGCCGGCCGCTGAGAAAGTCGGAGCCAAAGTGTTGGGGAATGTACAGAATACAGTTCACATCACGGTAAAAGAGAGCATCTCGGATCGCGTCCTCCTCCATAGAAATCTCTGCAAGGGTGCAGTTGCGCTCCATATATTCCACAAGGCTTTTTGTAATCCCTGTATCTGCTTCATCTCTGTTGATAATAAGGATGTCCGGCTTCTCAGCCGTAAAGCCGCCTGTACTTTCACTGCTCTGCATTTGAAAGCCCGAGAAAGCAATGAGCAGCACGGTATATAAAATAATTGGCAGCTTACACCGATTCAGCACCTTCAAAAAGGTTTTAAATACAATCATACGTTTGCCTCCTGAGTCCTGAAACAGATAATAAGAGCATAACCAAGGCAAAACAGAGCAGACTTGCCGCATTGAGGGCAAAACGCTCTAATGTATCATAATAGTAAAGAGCATACAGGCCGTCTGTAATCATATTAGCAGGGTTGAGCCGATTGAGGAGCGGGACATTTTTATCAATGATATATTTCATAGTAATTCCCATCATTCCTGACAGAAAACAGCCTGCCATCGTTATCGAAATAATAATGC
The DNA here is from genome assembly GCA_902465325.1 of uncultured Oscillospiraceae bacterium. Lineage (GTDB taxonomy): Bacteria > Bacillota > Clostridia > UBA1212 > SIG427 > CABQMV01. The sequence goes on along the minus strand of CABQMV010000016.1, from coordinate 21,040 downwards.
CCGTTTTCGTATTTTCATTGGCTTTTACCAATACCGCTACAGCCACCCCCAGTGAGAGTCCCGCCAGACAGCCGCACAGAGTTAGCAATACAATTAGCGGTAAACGGTCTCCGTAATCCACCTTCAGCACCCACGCGGTATAGGCAAACAGCAGCGCTACGCCAATCAGCGAAGTCACATAAGCAGCCAATACACTGCCTAAAATCATTTTTCCCTTGCTGATAGGGCTGACAGAACCCCGCCTTCCTTTCTTGCTCATATTGGCCAGATTCTGATTGACCGCCGCCATGCCCAAAATCCCCCCGTAGAGACAAGTCATGGCAATCAGGGTGTAATACTCAATCATGGTATAGCTTAAATTGTCTTCCGGTATTTCTCTGATACCGGGCGCCTGCTGCTCTGTCATATCCAGGATTTCCTGATACAGCTCGGCAAAAAAGCCGGCGGAAGCAGCAGCACCGGCCTGAATTTCATAGGCTGCTACATTCTGTACAATCTCCTCTGTCTGTGAAATTTCTTCCACCGCATATTTCAGAACGGTCTCTTCTATTCCATCAGAAGATACCACAACCTTTGGCTCTCCCTGAGACAAAATGAAATATCCGGCGATCTCCTTTTGATTCAGCAGCGTCTCCGCCTCTTCAAGACTTACATACTGTGTTTGGAACAGGCCTTCTTCTCCTGCCTCGCAGCTCAGAGCAGCAAAAGCCTCTTTCCACACTTCACTTTGGATAAAATCCTCATTCTCCACAACAGCAATAGGGACCGTGCCCAGCTGCTCCCTGTTTTCAATATCTGAAAAAGCCAGGTGAAAAAACGTTGCCATGATAAGAGGAAAGGCAAATGTCCAGAAAATAAGGCTTTTATCCCGAAAAAGAACAGTAAATGCGTATTTGAATTGATGAATAAACACTCAGTCCCGCAGCTCCTTCCCTGTCAGCTCCAAAAACACATCGTTCAGCGTGGGCCGCTCTGAATAAATTTTACTGTAATGCAGGTTCTCCTTCTTTAAAAGCTCAATCAGAGCAACCAGGTTATTTTTTCCCTTTCGGTAAGTAATCACGCACACACTGCCATCGTACGCAATTGCGTCAACATTTTCAGACTGCTTAATTTTTTCTATATCCTGTGTCTCCAAATTTTTGATCTCAACGGTAACCTTTTCTTCAATACGGGCCAGTCCCTTCAGCTCATCGCAGCTTCCCCCTGCCAACACCTTTCCCTTATCCAGAATAATGACCCGGTCGCAGATGCTTTCAACCTCTTCCATATAATGGGTGGTATATACTACAGTAGCGCCTCGGTCCCGCAGAGTCCTGATGCCATCTAGAATGTGGTTCCTGCTCTGAGGATCTACAGCAACAGTGGGTTCGTCCAATATAATCAGCTTCGGCTTGTGGGCAATACCACAGGCAATATTCAGCCTGCGGAGCAGACCTCCTGACAGCTGTTTGGGACGGAACTTCTGATATTCCTCCAGGCCCACCAGAAAAACAGCCTCTTGAATAAATTCCCTTCTGACTTTTTTGTCTTTAATATAAAGGCCACAGAAATAGTCAATATTTTCATAGACCGTCAGCTCTTCAAAAACAGCTACCTCCTGAAATACAACGCCAATTTTACTTTTCAGCTCATAGGCATGGGGACTCATCTCACTGCCAAAAATCCGAATACTGCCGCTGTTGATACGCAGCAGAGACAAGATGCAGTTAATGGTAGTAGACTTTCCGCTTCCATTTGGGCCCAGCAAACCCAGAATTTCACCTTCTTTCACATCAAAAGATAAATGGTCCACTGCCTTTACGTTCTTATACATTTTGGTCAAATCCCGGACCTCAACGATATTGCTCACTACATTTTACCTCCTGTCCGTTATATCCTTTACTCCTCTAAAATACGGGGGATGCTGCTGTCCGTCAGCATCATATTTATCTCAATCTCTACCCAGTCCCCCGGCTTGCAGTCCGAATTTCCCTTATCCACTACAGTGTACTGGGTACCGATCCTCCCCAACACCGGAAAGCAGCGGCCTTGCCAGGTTACCCTCTGACGGCTTCTGCCCTCTCGGAAAGCATGGTACATATTTCTCAATACATCCAGCCGGCTCAGGGCGGGAATATGGCGCTCTACCCCCCAACCGTCCATATATCCGGCTGTAACGACTGCTGTATGGGTCCGCTCCTTCACTCTGCAGACCATGGAATAGCCGGAGGTATCCCCTTTCTCCAATTCAGAGAGGTCCGCCACCTGCGCCCGCAATACGCCGATCCGTTTCAGCTCACAAGGTACTGTCCCGGGCAGTCTTCCTGTAAGGGCAGAGCCAATACGGACTGCATCCAGCCGGGTCTCAGGAAACTTCAGCGCAGCACAGGAATTGGCAATATGAGTGATCCCCACATCAATTCCCCTGCTCTCCAGCTCCTCTGCCAGGGCCAGAAAGGAAGCAAGCTGTTTTTGGGTAACCGTACTGTCTGAAGCAAAAGATTGGGGAAAATGGGCAAAAATTCCTTCATAACATAACCCCTCTATCTGATAAATGTCTGCAATATCCTGCGTTTTTGTCCAGCGGATTCCAAACCGGCCCATACCCACATTCACCTTCACATGAACCCTTGCCTTTCCTACTGCCGCCAGCCACTGGGCACATTCAGGACTTGTCACTGTCATAATGACATTCGCCGCACAAAGCGCCTCTGCAGTATCTCTATCCCAGGTAGGGGCCAGCAGCAGAATATCTACGTCATCATAGCCCAGGGCTCTGATACGCAGGGCCTCCCGTGGCTCTGATACAGCGAAAAAGCGAACACCGCTGTCGTACCAGACCTTTACGGCAAGCTCCAGGCCCATTCCATAGCCATTGCATTTTACCACCGCAATGATTCCAGTATCCACGCAGGCTTTCAGCCTGTCCACATTGTATTCCAGATCCTGCTGCGATATGGCAATATAAGTATTTTTCATATAGAATACTTTCCTTTCTCTACATCAATGGAGCAAATATTTTCAATATATGTCCCAAAAGCCGGTGTACCGGGCTTAATTTTTTATAGTCCTCCATTATCATTGGCCTGCACTTTGCCAATGTCTCCTGAAAGTCCTGTTCAATCCGCTGAATTTCACGGCAGCCATACAGGTAGGCGCCGCACTCAAAGTGCAGATAGAAACTGCGGTAATCCAGATTTACAGTCCCTACCACAGCCTCCTTTCCGTCAGAAGTAAATACCTTGGCATGGATAAAGCCGGGCGTATACTCATAGATTTTTACGCCTCCCTCCAGCAGTCTGGGATAATAGCTGTGGGCAAGCATAAATGCCAGCTTTTTATCCGGTATATGAGGCAGCAGGATCTGTACCTCTACGCCCCTCTTGGCAGCATACAGCAGAGCCGTTATCATTTCATTGTCTATAATTAAATAAGGAGTCATGATGTGTACATAGTTTCTGGCTGTATTCAGAATATCCATGTACAGATGCTCCCCTACATTTTCGTCGTCCAGGGGACTGTCCCCATAGGGAATCACAAAGCCAGGACAATGCTCCCTATGAGCGCCAAAGCTTTCCGGAGCTTTTATATAGCGTTCATACTTCTCCGGTGTCTTTTCTGTTATATTCCACATCTGCAGAAACATCAGAGTGAAACTCTTTACTGCCTCCCCTTTCAGCATAATGGCGGTGTCCTTCCAGTGCCCAAAGCGAATTTTTCTGTTAATATACTCATCTGCAAAGTTAATCCCCCCTGTAAAGGCCACCTTGCCGTCTATTACCAGAATCTTTCTGTGATCTCTGTTGTTCTGCATAGTATCCAGAACCGGCGCAATAGGCTGAAACATTTTACAGGCAATGCCAAACCGCCGAATGTACGACGGATAAGAGTACGGAAGCAGAGCTAGGCAGCACATACCGTCATACATCAGCCTTACTTCTACTCCCTCTGCCGCTTTTCTCTTCAGAACCTCCAGGACAGCGTCCCACATTTCTCCTTCTTCCAGTATAAAATACTCCAGGAAAATAAACTCCCGGGCCTTCTCCAGTTCCCGCAGCAGAAAGGCAAATTTGTCCTCTCCCTGCGGAAAATACACCAGCTCTGTATCCTCATATACAGGATACCCTCCATACCGGAAAAGATATTCTGACAGGTTTCCTGCCTGTCTATCTATATTTGCCAGTCTTTTCGCCGCTTCTTGGTTTTTTGGCGTCAGATAACAGGTCTCCTCCTGGATCTGCTTCAGCTTTTTTCTTACATGCCGAGGACCGGGCTGCAGTTCCAAAAAGATATAAATCAGGCCTCCGAATACCGGAAAAATTAAAATGGGAATGATCCAGGCCAATTTAAAAGCCGGATTGCTTTTACTGTTTAAAATATAAACAATTAAAGCAGCAGAAAGTACAGTAAGTCCCGCCGTCAGATATACCTGATAGCTGGCCAGCCAGGTAAAGCAAAGCAGAAGGACGATCGCCTGCATCAGCATTGCCAGCACAACAAAAACGGTTCTGCCATATATAATATAGACTGCTTTTTTCCTATTTTTCGTATTCATCACGTACTTTGCGAACCCTTCCGCTGCAGCAGAGTGTAAATCCAAGCCTTATACTGTATTCCTGATATAGTATAGCACATATTGGTACCGGTTGAGAATACAGACCGCTGTCCTAAAAAATTTTTTAGCAAAGAAAAAGTGCCTCAGTTTTACTGCGAGGTTCTTTTACGGTGAATTGAGGGTATATAACCTGCGGTTTGGGAATACTTCTTAAACTTTGTGTACACTTCTATCCCGCGTATGAACACTATCGGAATGCGTTGTTCTCCGGCTTGATTTTCGACCCGTCAAAAACCCTGAAAAGCTGCCCCATCCATCCCATAGTTGTATTCCGCACCTTGCCCGCAAATCGCCTGATTCGGGCGGCTTTTCTTTGGGCCAGGTGTTGTTCCTCGTTGCTCTGCGTTTATTGGCATACATGCGGTCTGTAGGCGACGCACAGGGCAATCTACAGCTATAGTTACGGCAGAAAAAAGGGTGATCCTCTGGGTTTGTTATCTGATCTTTATTCCTTTGCGATCACTCTTCGTGAGGGAAAGCAGGAGCCGTCCTTGCTGTCACTATGCCGAAGTGACGCCTTTATGATTCATATTATTGTTTATCACTAATAAAACAGATACCAAAGGTTCCTGCCAGGAGTACAGTAATAATAAAACTAATTACGGTGATGTAATCTGTACCGAACATCAGCGGCATTAGAGACACTGCAGTTGCAAAGCCGGACACATTCATCATGGCAATTTTAAGTCCCTTGCTGTATTTGAATATTCCAATGACAGCCAGAATCAGTAGAACACAAGTCAGAATTGCGGTAATGAACGGGCCGAAGTTTGCGTAGCCGTATGGAGTTAAACTGAAATAGGAATATGTCCTGCGCCACGGCTCACCTTCTGGATTGGCGAAGTTCAGAACCACACCGTTAGGGAGAAGTTCCAAAATCAATGCCACAAGAGTGAATATAGATAAAAGAAGTTTCTTAATCTTCATATCGCCGCCACCTTATTTTAACTCGGTGCCGCCCCATTCCACAACGGTAAAGCCGGTGCGCTCGGGTGCGGTCAATTCCTGTTCGGGAAGTTCTACAAAGCCGTCCGCTGCCTGCCAAGCCATAAAGACATGGATCAACGTATCTGGATCAGGATTTATTTTGAGCTGTACCGCATCGGTGTAGATATCGGTCTGGAAGGAAATGATGTTATACGGATTCTGTTCCATTAGAGGCAGCCAATACACGATAAACTCATTGGCCTCTCTACGAGTAAGTCCCAGTTTATCAAGAGCAGCTTCAAGGAATGCCGCCGTATCCTCTCCTTTCACACAAAAGCCTTTGGAGAGGTCATACTGTGCATAGGTTTCGCCTTCCCAATAAAGATAGTTGTATGTCTGGCCCTTTGCATCGGTCAGCATTCCATTAAGAGAAGCCGTTACCGTCCAGCCATCGTTATATGCAGGATAGGTGCAGGTCAGTTTACCGTTTAGAATTAGATTAACCGAAACCTCCATTTTCTCCTCGGGATAGAGATAGATGACCGGCTTATATACGGCGTTGGGATCCGGCTCCCAAGCGCTTGCTTCAACGGAAAGCATATCTACTTCCACGCGGTCGTTCTTTTCATCATAATAGACGTTCTCATAATCGCAGGCAATCTGATCCCCGACGCACCATTCATCTGAAAGAGTGCCGTTCAATTTGATTTCATAGGGCATCGGAATGACCGTTCTGGCAAAGAAGCAGTCGGAATATATCTTTGTAATTCTGATATGGACAAAGATGTTGTTGTCGTACTTCGTTGCCTCGGTCTTATCAAGCCATTGCCCGGCATATTCCATATGCCGCAGATCGTCCGAAATTTTCCAGCCTGTTGCGTTGATCTGTGCCGGATAGGATTCCATAATAGCACCGGTATAGGTTACCTGCACTACGCTGCCGATTTCGGCATCCATGTCAGCGAGCTCAGCTATATTAAAGCGAATTTCGTCACTGCTGCGCAGTTCATCTTCGTCCTCAACGGGCTATACCAAAACAGAGTCGCCGTTGATTTCAAGGACGGTTGCAACAAAAGAGTGTTCAACTTCATCCTCTTCATAATACCACAGGCTGTCTATAGATTTGAAATTATACGGGAAGAAATACACCTTGGTTTTATCGTAGGTGCTGTCGCCGGTTAAGCGGTTCCAGTCAACGATCTTATAGGTCAGAGCCGTATATTCCCTTGTACCTCCATCCCTATAAGGTCCTGTCGGTATTGGAATCACAAGAATCGCCAGAAACACAACCATTACAATGGGTATCCATAGCTTCTTTTTCATTGCGGTACCTCCCTATTCGCCGTATACAACGTCGAGGATCTTTCCTTCCGTGGTTATAACAACCACGTCCGCGTTCAGTTCTTGGGTAAACGGATTCGCCTATAACCACACTGGGAATTCTCTATAAGAATATTATAGCATATAATTGTGACTTTTTCTACCCATATTTGAAAAGCGCCGCATTGCTGCGACGCCTTTAAGCCTATTCAATATTTTCACTTGGAAGTTCTGACCACGGTATAACCACACAATCGAATGTGCCGCCGTTTTTCACGATAGAATATCATTCTTCTTCCGAGCCGCCAAGAGAAAAGACATATTCGGTGTTATATGCTGCAGTCCATTCCCATAAAAACCTAACTGATACTGCCCGTTGACCCTCTACATAGACATACTCCAGCATAGCAGTGTCCGTTTGCAAAACAAATGACAGCATAGCCTTTCGACCATACTGTCATTTTTGTTATCCTATTCGGCTTTTCAATTTCTCCGTGAAGGATATCCCGCTTTATGTTGAGATACTTTTGGGAAAACAAATCAATAATTCTCTCTGGCAGTATAATGAGTGTGCAGATCATGGTGAGCCTGATGGCTGCCTGGCTCCTGATAATATTCCGCATATAGCTTCTGAATGAAAGGATTCTCATGGGACTTTCTCAGAGGCAGTGCCCTGTCCTCCTCATAGGCTGCTGCAGCTCTCTCCGCACGCAGGTCCACCCAGCTCCTAACATTAGAGGGCTGTATAATCTGTCCTCCGCCGTTGACACATCCTCCAGGGCAGGCCATGATTTCAATAAAATCGTATTCTGCTTCTCCCGCTCTGATTTTATCTAGCAGCGCCCGGGCATTGCCAAGGCCGCTGGCCACAGCCAGACGAATCACTTTTCCATTCAGGGTAACAGAGGTCTCTTTAATTCCCTCTACGCCTCTGACATTCTCAAACTCCACACTCTCCAGCGGCTTGCCCGTCACAATTTCCGCCACTGTGCGCAGGGCTGCCTCCATAACACCTCCGGTAGCACCGAAAATCACGCCGGCGCCGGAAGCATTCCCCATGGGATCGTCAAAATCACTGTCAGGCAGAGAGGTAAAATCCACACCTGCTTCTTTTATCATTCTGGCCAGTTCTCTCGTGGTCAGTACTACGTCTACGTCCGGATAACCGGCAGCGGACATCTCCGGCCTCGCCGCCTCAAATTTTTTGGCAGTACAGGGCATTACGGACACAACAAATATATTTTTAGGATCTATGCCCTGCTCCTTTGCATAGTAAGTTTTCAGTACGGCGCCAAACATCTCGTGGGGAGATTTACAGGTGGACAGATTCTCTAAAAAGTCCGGATAATTATGTTCACAGAACTTGATCCAACCCGGACTGCAGGAAGTAATCAGCGGCAGCTTGCCTCCGTTGTTCAGGCGGTTTAACAGCTCCGTTCCCTCTTCCATAATAGTCAGATCCGCACCGGTATCCGTATCAAAAACTTTATCCGCCCCCAGACGTTTAATGGCCGTAACCATCTTGCCGGTAGGCCGGGAGCCTATGGGCATTCCAAAGGCTTCTCCAATGGAAAAACGGACAGCCGGAGCAGTCTGGAAGATGACATGCTTTTCCGGATCGGAAATGGCATCCCACACTTTAGGAATGTCACTTTTCTCTGTCAGCGCGCCTACCGGACAGACTGCAATACACTGTCCGCAGTTTACGCAGGGAGTCTCTGACAGATACAGGCCAAAAGCGCTGCCCACGGCAGAGGTAAAGCCTCTGCCCATGGTATCAATAACCCCTACCGTCTGTACATTTTTACATACACTGACGCATCGGCGGCACAAAATACACTTATTCGGATTTCTTACAACGGAAGGAGACAGATCGTCAATAGGCAGGTCTGTCTGTTCTCCCTGATAGCGAATATCTTCAATTCCCAGATCCTTGGCCAGACTCTGAAGCTCGCAGTTCTCAGAACGGGAACAGGTCAGGCATTTCCTTTCATGGTTGGAAAGAATCAGCTCTAAGGTTATCTTTCTGGCTTTTCTGACAGTCGCAGAGTTGGTTTTTATATTCAGCCCCTCGGCTACCGGATAGACACAGGCCGCCTGCAACGCCCGGGCCCCGGCAATTTCCACAACGCACATCCTGCACGCACCAATTTCATTGATTCCCTTCAAAAAACAAAGCGTAGGAATCTTTATTCCGGCCTGCTTGGCAGCTTCAAGAATGGTTGTCCCCTCCGGAACTTCCATAGCAACACCGTCTATTGTAATGTTAACCATTTTCATTTTATATCACCGTTTCCTTATATATAATATATGTAAAGAGCTCTTCACACGTCACTCTCTAACGATGGCGCCAAATTTACAGCTGTCCATACAGGTTCCGCATTTAATACACTGGGTCTGATTAATGGTGAAAGGACTCTTGATTTCTCCATGGATACAACTGACAGGACATTTCTTGGCACACAGACTGCAGCCACGACACTTATCTGCCTGTATTTTATACTGTAGCAGCGCCTTACAAACGCCTGCCGGGCACTTCTTATCCACAACATGGGCCATATACTCATCTTTAAAATACCGCAGAGTGCTCAGTACCGGGTTGGGTGCCGTCTGTCCCAGTCCGCACAGTGCGGAAGCTTTGATTCCCGCAGCCAGCTCGTACAGGTCGTCAATATCCTTCTCTTCTCCTTTTCCGGATGTAATCTTATTAAGGATTTCCAGCATCCGTTTTGTTCCGATCCGGCAGGGAGGACATTTTCCGCAGGATTCATCTACGGTAAACTCCAGGAAGAATTTAGCAATGTCTACCATACAGGTATCTTCGTCCATGACAATCAAGCCGCCGGAGCCCATCATAGAGCCGATCTGAATCAGAGAGTCATAGTCAATAGGAGTATCAATCAGACTGGCGGGAATACAGCCGCCGGAAGGACCTCCTGTCTGAGCAGCTTTAAATTTCTTTCCTCCGGGAATCCCGCCGCCGATATCGTACACAATCTCCCGAAGGGTGGTACCCATAGGAATCTCTACGAGACCGGTATTTTTTATCTTGCCTCCAACGGCGAATACCTTCGTTCCTTTGCTCTTCTCTGTTCCCATAGAGGCAAACCATTCCGGCCCATTCAATATAATCTTAGGTACATTGGCCAATGTCTCAACATTGTTCAAAATCGTAGGCTTCTGGAACAATCCCTTTACCGCGGGGAAAGGCGGACGGGGACAGGGCTCTCCTCTGTGACCCTCAATACTGGTCATCAGAGCCGTTTCCTCTCCACATACAAAGGCGCCGGCGCCCAGTCGAATCTCAATATCAAAAGAAAAATCAGTGCCGAAAATATTCTTACCCAAAAGGCCGTATTCTCTAGCCTGTGCAATGGCAATTTCCAAACGGTGAACGGCAATGGGATATTCCGCTCTTACATAAATATAGCCCTGGTCGGATCCAATGGCATAACCGGCTATGGCCATAGCCTCCAGCACCACATGGGGATCGCCCTCCAGCACACTTCTGTCCATAAAAGCTCCGGGATCGCCTTCATCTGCATTACAGCATACATACTTTTTATCTGACACACTCTTCCGGGCAAAATCCCATTTCCTCCCCGTGGGGAATCCGGCGCCGCCTCTGCCTCTCAGTCCGGAATCCAGCATGGCCTGAATCACCTGCTCCGGAGTCATTTCCGTCAAAACCTTTCCCAGAGCTGCATATCCGTCATAGGCTATGTACTCGTCTATATTCTCCGGATTGATCCGTCCGCAATTTCTCAGCGCAACACGAGTCTGCTTCTTGAAGAAATCGGTCTCCTCCGCATCCGAGGGAACCTCCGGATGACTGCCTCCCTCCAGAAGCCGCTGAACAATACGTCCCTTTACAAGATGCTCCGAAACAATTTCATGAACATCCTCTGCCGTTACCCGACAGTACTTGGCGCCCTCCGGGTATACCACAACAATGGGCCCTTCCGCACACAGACCAAAGCAGCCGGTTTTTACCAGCTTAATTTCATTCTCAATCCCCGCCTCTTGAATACAACGCTCAAATTCCGTAAACAATGTGGCCGAGCCTGACGAAGTACATCCTGTACCGGCACAAATTAAAACATGTGCTCTATAAATCTGCATATCTATTCCTCCTTATTAAGTTTACGAAATAAACTCTTAAGGTGAAGCCTCTGCTTCACAATTGCCTTCTAATTGAGTTTACCAAGTAAACTCCTAATGTGAAGCCTTTGCTTCACAATTTCTTTCTGATACAAACCACCGTATCCGCTGTCTATTCTGAAACTGCGCCAATGGTATATTCCGCTACAATATTGCCGTTTACAATATGCTCAGCAACCACCCGGGCCGCCTTCTCCGCCGTCATTTTTACATAGGTCACCTTATTGTCATCCTGATCTATGATCTCAACAATGGGCTCCAGACGGCACATACCGATACAGCCTGTCATGGACACGGTAGCACTGGTAATATTTCTCTTGGCCAGCTCCTCTACAAACGCATTCATAACGGGTCTGGCACCGGCGGCAATACCGCATGTAGCCATGCCCACCACAATTCTGAGACCTACCTGCTGATCCCGCTGATACATCTGCGCCTTTGTTTTTTCCTTTAACGCTCTAAGCTCCTCTAACGATTTCATTCAAAACACCTCCGAATATATTTACAACGTGCTCGTTTATAAACGCCTCAATCCATTCCAAAATTTCATGCGTATCAATCGGTACCTCTCCCAGCTCCTCCTTCAGGCGATCTGTGTCAATAACAGCCTCTCTGCCCTCTGCAGAAAGAGATACGGTATAGCGCAGCTCCGGACTCTCCATAATGAGGAACCGTACCGTTTGTCCCAAATTTCCCAGAGGAAGTCTGTCTATACTGTTCAGCGCCATCGTTCCTTCCAGACAGGTTCCCTTTCCTTCCTGAGAACGGATCCGGAACTCTCCGCCGCTCTGCACACAGGCAAGCTTGAAAAAGGGAATTCCCATACCAACCTTTCTGGTAGTCCGGCTGGTGGTGAAAGGATCCTCCACACTGTCCAGAAACGCCTGGCTCATACCGCAGCCGTCATCCTCAATTTTCACACAGAGCAGGCCGGTACACTTTTGAGCGCACAGGAAAATCTGTATATGAGAAGCCCGGGCTTTTATGGAATTCTGGGCCAGATCTAATATATGGAGGGATATTTCTCTCAGCATAAAATTCTGTTTTTACTGTTTTAACGGTATTTCGCAACGATTCCCGGAATATCCTCCGGAACCAGCCGTCCGTATACATCGTCATTGATGGTAAACACAGGAGCCAAACCGCAGGCGCCAATGCACCGGCAGGCATCCAGAGAAAATCTGCCGTCTTCCGTACAGGAGCCTACGTCCAAATCCAGCTCTTTCTTTAATTCATTCAGCAAAAGATCTGCGCCCTTTACATAGCAGGCCGTACCAAGACAGACAGATATTTTATACTGTCCCTTGGGTTTCATTGTAAACTGCGTGTAAAAGGTGGCTACCCCATATATTTCCGCCAACGGCACACCTGTGTGTTCCGATATAAATTTCTGCACTTCAATAGGAAGGTATCCAAATATTTCCTGTGCCTCGTGCATGGTCTGAATAAGAGAACCGGGTATCTCCTTATTCTTTTCAATTACTGCCAGTAACTGACTATACTTTTCGTCACTGCAGCATCCGCATTCGTTACCCATTGCAAATTAAACCTCCTGATATTTATGTATTCAACATGTATTTTTGAATTATATCATTGATTGCCCTATTTTTCAACCGATATTCCGCCATTCTTCAGAGCTTCTATAATTCCCGCAGCACTTTTCTCCTGTACCGTCAGCACCGTCCCTTCCTCTTGAATCTGATCCGGATAATGGGCATCGGAAGCCCGCAGCAGCTGATAAGCCTCCAGCTGGGGATACTGTCTGCGCAGCTGCTCCGGACAGCACTGGCAGGAAATCTCTACAAAGCGGTGGGGGTACCCGTAGGGCAGCATACCAAAACTGGAAAGCACAGAATAGGAATCCCGGTCTACATGGGCCGGATAGGCAATTCCTCCATACCCGTCAGCCAGCTGAAACACCGTTTCGATGGAAATGCCGGTAGGCTGCAACAGCATAGGCTTCCATTCCCCCGTGATTTCATCTCTGCCGTTGTATATTCTCTGGCAGCCAAAAATATCTGTACGGTTTTCTCTGGGCGAATAGGATCGGCAGACATCCCCCTGAAAAGCCTCCAGTTCCCTGTAGCCGGGAAACAGACAGACGATATGGATCTCTTCCGATGTCTCCAGTTCCATTCCAGGCACCAGAAGAATCCCGTACTCCTCAGCAATTTCTATAGCCGCAGGCACATTATAGCTGCTATTGTGATCGGTTACCGCCAAAGCATCCAGCCCGTTGACTACCCCCATTCCCACAATGTTTCCAGGTGTCATAAATTCATCGCCGCAAGGTGACAGGGCTGAGTGGATATGTAAGTCCGTCCGTATCCTGCATTTCATTACTGTTTACCAAGCAAAGCTGCCGTTTTCCATACAACAGGAGCCGTCCCCATCTCGCAGGCAACGAGACAAATCTCCTGTTCCTCCGCTCTCCTGATCAGTTCCGGATCCACAGGACTCCCCTCGGAAATCACAATACAGGCCACATCCGTCAGGGAAGCCACCGCCAGAATGTTAACATTATTCATCACGGTAACCCACAAATCCCCCGGTTCCGCATGGGATATAACCCAACTGAGCAAATCGCAGGCATACACACCTGTTACCTCCCGTTCTCCGTTTCCGGCGAGTACCCGGCCTTTCAAAAACGCTGCAAGTTTATTTACTGTCATTTTCCAATTCCTCTCCTGTCTCTTGTTTATCCATAACCGGAGGCATAAGTCCCTCCAGCTCCATCATTTCTCTGGCCAGAGATCTGACCCTCTGCCGCAGGATAAAAATGCAGTCCTCCAGGTTGGCCTTTCCCCTGACCACATCCTCTGCCAGGCATCGGCAGCTGGGAGAGCCGCAGGCGCCGCAGTCAAGAGCAGGAAGCTGTTCATAGATCTCATTCATCTGCTGCAGCTTCTGCATGGCTTTGGTAATGTCCGGATCCAGCGCCGTCACATCCCGATGCTTCGGATACGCTTCAAACCCGATATTCTCCATTTCCTTCTGGCTGATTTCCTTCAGCAGCTGCGGGCAGCTTTCACTGTACCTGCGGTTTCGCGTCTTGGCCACATACAGATTCTCAACGGTAAGCGGTCCCCCCAGGCACCCCCCGGTACAGGCAGAAGCTTCTATAAAATCCACATCATTCAGTTTATCATTTTCCAGCTCGTCAAAAATATGTACCACATTCTGGATCCCGTCCACATACAGGACGTTTTTTGTCTTCAGGGCAATGGCCTCTCCTCCGGAAGCAGCCCACCGAACTCCCTGATAGCCCGCCTGCAGAATCTCCTCAGAATCCGTTGTCTTTGCAAGCTGTCTGAGCAGCTTAAAATAGACCGTCTTAATGGACAGCACACCGCTCACATTGGATTTTGACAGTTCAATGGGAGCCTGTACGCTAGTCATTTTGGCCGCACAGGGAGAAATAAAAAACACGCCTACCTCCTCCGGATCCACTTGATTGGCCCGGCAGAATTCCCGTCTGGCATTGGCTGCCGCTACCTCCATGGGAGATTTCACTGGCAGCAGCCGAGGCAGCAGGCTGGGAAAACGCACCTGAATCAGCCGGACTACAGCTGGACAGGCCGACGAAATAAAAGGTCTCCCTTCCTGGTGAGCCTGCAGGTACTGGTTGCTGGCCTCCGTAACAATCTCCGCCCCTCTGGCCACTTCATATACCGAGTCAAAACCCAGCAGCTTCAAAGCGGCTATGATATGGCGGCGGCTGTATTTCAAGTCAAATTGCGCATACAGGGTGGGCGCCGGCAAAGCAATGGTATACGGATAGTCTCCCAGAATCTCCCAGCCGTCTGTCTGGGCTACCTTGGCCCGATAAGGACAGGTACGGATGCATTCTCCGCAGTCAATGCACTTTTCATTCAGAATTTTCGCTTTTCCTTTCTGAACCCGAATTGCCTCCGTAGGACATTTTTTAATACAGGTAGTACAGCCCATGCACAGTTTTTCTTCCAGTACAACAGAGTGAAAATATGGTTTCATCGCTTCCCCCTACCTTATATTTACTATGAGGGTCACCGTAGTCCCTTCTCCAACAACGCTTTCCACTTTCATCTCGTCTGTGTAGCGCTTCATATTCGGCAGCCCCATCCCTGCGCCGAAGCCCAGCTCCCGCACTGTCTCAGAGGCAGTAGACCACCCCTCCTGCATAGCCTGATCAATGTTGGGAATCCCGGGGCCCCTGTCAGAGATGACAATTTCCACCTGCTCCGGTGAAATACTTACGTCCGCCCATCCCCCGTCCGCATGAATGACAGCATTGATCTCCGCCTCATACATGGCGATGGCCACCCGTTTTATGACATCCGGACTGATTCCCAGCGTCTTCATGGTTTTCTTTACACTGCTGGAGGCTTCGCCCGCGCCTGAAAAATCCTCTGCATCTATGTCATAGTGTAATTTTACCGACACCTCACTCAATTCCATACACCTCTCCCCACAATCCCCGCGCTGTACAGCTTTCCGCAGGCAATAAACAAGGGATTCTTTGTGGCCAGCACCGTGATGCCCTTTTCCCTGGCCAGGTCCAGGATTTGCTCTCCCGGCATCTTCCCCCGGACAAAGCAGATCACATTGATATCCATCATCTCGGCAGTTCTGATTACCTGCGGATTCACAAGACCCGTGCACAGGATCACACTTTCTTTCACAAAAGCCATGACGTCGCTCATCAAATCCGCACCGCAGCCGGAATAGATTTCCATATCCAGATTTTCTTCTCCTGTCAGGATTTCAGCCTCTAAAATCTCTGCAATTTCCCTTACTTTCAACATAAAAAACACCCTTTCCGTTCTATGGCACATTCGTTGTTTTCAATTATATCATTGATTACAGGCTTGCACAAGGAGCCCCCCAAAAAACAGAATCCATCATATTTCGCCTTTCTGCATCGGATTTCCGAAATAGATTGACACCCGATGGAAAGTATGTTATCCTTACAAGGATTTGAAAAGGATAAGAAAACTGTGTCAGGATAACAACAGCAGAGTCTTTTCAAAGCAATTATTCTGGACCACTTCAGCACGAAGTCAAGGCCATACGGACAGCCGGGTCCAATGCCGCTTGGCAGCAGGATTGCTGCATTATTGATTGAGTTAGAAACTCAAATTTTATAAGTTGGTTCTTTCATAATCATATGCGAGAAACAAAGCTTGTGGAACGGTCAATAAGAGTAGTAAAAGTATGATTGCTATATAGACTCTGAAAAAACAGTTCACGAATATGCCCTTTTGGGAAGGCGTTGAGTACGCACCAGAACCGGGCAATCCTGTTTCGGCTGAAACACAGGCTGCGCTTTCTGCGGCTTGTGTTTTTTGTTTACAGAACCGAGGCGGGAGTGAAAAATATGACTTCAAATAATAGAAAACAGGACCAGAACCGTGCACCCATCTATGAGGCCTTGGAGAAGTTTCGCCAGATGCGTGTGGTGCCCTTTGATGTTCCCGGACATAAAAGAGGCCGCGGCAATCCTGAGCTGTCTGCCTTTTTAGGGCAGAAATGCGTGGATGTGGATGTAAACAGCATGAAACCTCTGGACAATCTCTGCCACCCCATCTCCGTCATCCAGGAGGCAGAGGCTCTGGCAGCAGAGGCATTCGGCGCCGCCCATGCTTTTTTAATGGTAGGGGGCACCACCAGCGCCGTTCAGAGCATGGTGCTGACAGCCTGCAAAAGAGGCGATGAAATCATTTTGCCCAGAAATGTGCATCGCAGTGTAATAAACGCACTGGTGCTCTGCGGCGCTATACCGGTTTATGTAAACCCCCAGGTAGACCAGCGGCTGGGAATCTCCCTGGGAATGAAGCGAGAGCAGGTTCAAAAAGCAATCCAGGAGCATCCAAAGGCGGTAGCCGTTTTGGTAAACAATCCTACCTACTACGGCATCTGTTCTGATCTGAAAGATATTGTCCGCATGGCGCACCAGGCGGGAATGCTCTGTCTGGCCGATGAAGCGCACGGAACCCATTTCTATTTCGGGGAAGACCTGCCTGTCTCGGCTATGGCAGCAGGAGCAGATATGGCGGCCGTTTCCATGCACAAAAGCGGCGGAAGCCTTACGCAATCCAGTCTTCCGTTGGCGGGACCCCAGGTTCACGCCGGCTATATACGGCAGATTATCAATCTGACTCAAACCACCTCCGGCAGCTATCTGCTGATGAGCAGTCTGGATATTTCCCGGCGTAATCTGGCCCTGAGAGGCCGCACCGTTTTTCGTCAGGTGGCTGAAATGGCAGAATACGCCAGAGCAGAAATCAACGCCATCGGCGGGTATTACGCCTTTGGCAGAGAGCTGGTAAACGGGGATTCCGTATTTGACTTTGATATTACCAAGCTGTCGGTTCACACATTGGATATCGGCCTGGCCGGTATTGAAGTATACGATATTCTGAGAGATGAATACGATATCCAGATTGAATTCGGCGATATCGGCAACATTCTGGCATATCTCTCAATGGGAGACCGGCCCCAGGAGCTGGAACGGCTGGTCAGCGCCCTATCGGAAATCCGCCGCCGCTATCAGACAGACGGCACCGGACTTCTGAACCAGGAGTACATTGACCCAGAAGTGGTTACCAGTCCGCAGGAAGCCTTCTATGCAGAAAAGGTGAGTTTGCCCCTGCGCAGTACAGAGGGCCGGGTATGCAGTGAATTTGTTATGTGCTATCCCCCCGGCATCCCCATTCTGGCCCCCGGCGAACGAATCACAGGCAAAATATTGGACTATATCTCATATGCCAAGAGCAAGGGCTGCAATATGACAGGGCCGGAGGATCCGGATATTTTACAGTTAAATGTACTGAAATAGGAGAAAAACAATGGAAATGTGGTTCAGCGAATTTCATACCCCCGATGTGAAGCATTCTATCCGTGTAGAAAAGATGCTGTATTCCCAGCAAAGCAACTACCAGCGCATTGATATTTTTGAAAGCCCTGAATTCGGGCGGGTGCTGGCATTGGACGGCAATGTAATGCTCACCGAGCGCGACGAATTTATTTACGATGAAATGATTACGCACGTTCCCATGGCTGTACACCAGGAGATTCAGGATATTCTGATTATCGGTGCCGGAGACGGCGGCGTAGTTCGGGAGCTTACCCGCTACGATCGGGTACGGCGTATTGATCTTGTAGAAATGGACCCTATGGTGGTAGAGGCTTGCCGGGAATTTTTGCCGGGAAATGCCTGCCGTCTGGATGACAGCCGGGTAAAAATGTACTTTGAGAACGCTCTGCGCTTTATCCGCCGCTGCGAAGCGGAGTATGATCTGATTATTGTAGACTCCACCGATCCCTTCGGTCCCTCAGAAGGACTGTTTACGCTGGAATTCTACGGCAATTGCTATAAAGCGCTGAAACCGGACGGCATTATGGTCAACCAGCAGGGAAGTCCCTTTTACGCTCACGATGCCGAGGCTATGAAACGCAGCCATAAGCGCATTGCCCGTACCTTCCCTATTTGTAAGGTATACCAGGCCCACATTCCCACCTATGCCGCCGGCTACTGGCTGTTTGGCTTTGCCAGTAAAAAATATCACCCCATTGACCATTTAGACAGCAATGCCTGGAATCAGCTGAAGCTGCACACCCGATACTATACCACACGGCTGCACAGCGGCGCCTTTGCCCTGCCGGCCTTTCTGGAAAATATGTTAAAGGAGGTAGAAGCCCATTGACATTGGACAGAAATGTAGAAACCTTTATCGGCTGTGAGGCCGCTTATGAAGATGCACAGATTGTGCTGTTCGGTGCACCCTTTGACTCAACCACCTCTTTTCGGCCCGGCGCAAGATTCGGTCCCTCGGCCATGCGGCACGAAAGTTTTGGGCTGGAAACCTACAGTCCTTATCAGAATACAGATTTAACGGATTACCAGATATTTGACAGCGGGGATCTAGAACTTTGTTTTGGAAATCCAGAAGCCGCTCTGGCAAAGATTTCCGAACGCACCAAAATTATTCTCTCAGACGGTAAAATGCCCCTGCTTTTAGGAGGCGAGCATTTGGTTACTCTAGGCAGTATACAGGTTGCCGTAAAAAAGTACCCGGACCTGCACATACTACATTTTGACGCTCACGCAGACCTGCGGCAGGACTATTTGGGCGCGCGTCTCAGCCACGCCTGCGTCATGAGGCGCTGTCACGATTTATTAGGCGACGGACGGATCCATCAATTCTGTATCCGAAGCGGCGACAGAGAGGAATTTCAATTTGCCCAGCTTCATACAAGGATGCATCCGTTCTGTTTTGACGGTCTGGCAGAAACGGCAGCAGAGCTGAAGAGCAAAAATACGCCTGTCTATCTTACCATTGATCTGGATTGCCTTGACTCCGGGATTTTTCCCGGCACAGGCACACCGGAGGCCGGCGGAGTCAGCTTTGCGCAGTTGCTTTCCGCCATCAGAACCGCTGCACAGTGCCATGTAATAGGCGCTGACGTCAGTGAACTGGCCCCTGCCCTGGATGCCAGCGGCATGTCCACGGCTACCGCCTGTAAAGTCCTGCGGGAGCTACTGCTGGCGCTGCTGCAAAGTCAGCAGGCCAAAACTGAAAGGAGAAGAGAATTATGAGTAAAGTCCTTGTTATCGGCTGCGGAGGAGTTGCTTCTGTTGCCATCCAAAAGTGTTGTCAGAACAGTCAGGTTTTCACTGAACTCTGTCTTGCCAGCCGCACAAAAGAAAAATGCGACGCACTGGCCGCCAAGCTGGCACCTACAACAGCCACTAAAATAACCACTGCACAGGTAGACGCCGACGATCTGCAGCAGCTCACAGCCCTGATCCGCAGCTATCAGCCGGACCTGGTTATGAATATTGCCCTGCCCTATCAGGATCTGACAATTATGGACGCCTGTCTGGCCTGCGGAGTCAACTATATGGATACCGCTAACTATGAACCGGAAAATACCGATGATCCTGCCTGGCGGGAAATTTACGAAAAGCGCTGTAAAGAAGCAGGCTTCTCCGCCTATTTTGACTACTCCTGGCAATACGCCTACCAGGAAAAATTCCGGGAGGCCGGTCTTATGGCTCTGTTAGGCTGCGGATTTGACCCCGGAGTAACCCAGGCGTACTGCGCCTATGCAAAAAAGCATGAATTTGATGCCATTGATACCATTGACATTCTAGACTGCAACGGGGGAGACCACGGATATCCCTTTGCTACCAATTTTAATCCTGAAATTAATCTGCGGGAGGTTTCCGCCCCCGGCAGCTACTGGCAGGACGGGCACTGGATAGAAATACCGCCTATGACAATAAAGCGGGAATATCAATTTGACCAGGTTGGCCGAAAGGATATGTATTTGCTTCACCATGAAGAAATTGAGTCTCTGGCCCTTCATTTTCCTGAGGTCAAACGAATACGCTTTTTCATGACCTTTGGACAGAGCTATCTGGACCATATGCGCTGTCTTGAAAACGTAGGAATGCTTTCCACAACCCCTATCCGCTACGAGGGGAAGGACATCGTTCCCATACAGTTCCTCAAGGCCCTGCTGCCGGATCCAGCCAGCCTGGGTCAGAGAACCAAGGGAAAAACCAATATTGGCTGTATTTTTACCGGTAAAAAGGATGGAAAGAGCAAAACCTTTTATATTTATAATGTCTGTGACCATCAGGAATGCTATCGGGAAGTAGGCTCCCAGGCAATTTCATATACGACCGGCGTGCCGGCTATGTGCGGGGCACTGATGCTGCTTACGGGAAAATGGAACACCGCCGGCGTACACACAGTGGAAGAGTTTGATCCGGATCCTTTTCTGGAGTCATTGGCCAGCTACGGCCTCCCCTCTCAGATAGACAGGAACCCGGTTTTGGTAGAATGACAATGTACACAAAAAACACGCCCCCTTTCCAGGGGCTGACAAATCCGGAGGCGCTCAGCCACATCCCCACACCGGCTTATGTGCTGCACCAGGGACAGCTGCGCCGCAACGGTCAGGTTCTGTCTCAAGTCGCAGCCCGAACCGGTTGCCGTATTCTGCTGGCGCAGAAGGCTTTCTCTAACTTTAATCTGTACCCCACAC
>CABQMV010000015.1 GCA_902465325.1 uncultured Oscillospiraceae bacterium | reverse complement strand
TCTGATGTTTCACAGTAAGAAGGACAATATTATTTCATATAAAAATGCAGTATACGCTTATGATCAGATAAAATCTGACAGAGTAGAATTCATATCGGTGGATAGATCCCATCACATGACAAACCGGGTTTTGCTGGGGAAAGCATATGACGAGAAGGTCAGGGAATTTTTTAAAAAATGGTTAGTAGAGAATGAAGAAAGATAAAATACTTAAAATAGCGGCCAGTATTATGCTGCTCTGCGGGGCAGAAGCCTTAACCTTTCCCTATCTTGCAAACAGAACCGGCTTGAGGCAAGATAACTTGGCTGCGCTGTTTCCTCGGGGGGAACAGGAGCTGGTATTAGACACCATAGAATACACCGGCCGCGTATGGGTAGAGCAGCTCAAGAGGCGAATCACAGGCAAAGCCTCGGCAGAGGAAAAGCGGGCGCTGCTGATTGAGGGCTATGCCATGGGAACAAAAGACTTTCCGCAGGCTTTATCTGCCTATGTAGATATGTGGAAAATTATCAAGGACAGAAAGGATTCCTATATTCAAGGCCGTCTGAAGGAGATCTACCGCTACTATAGTTTGGAATTTATTACTATTCTTCAGGAGCTTGGCGATTTTTCTTTGCCTCAGCGAGAGCTGGATGCCTTTGCTTTTATTCTGACCGTTTTTAGTGATGTCATTCACCTGCAGTCTCAGATATTAAAAAATGAAGTTGATTTTTTTGGGATCAGCCGGGTAATTGTAAAAATGGCAGCCGGCTTTTTGCAGGAGGAGCGCCATGAATAAAATCGTGCTGTATTATCCTTCTTTTTCAAGAGACAAAGGAGATCAGACCCTGTATACAGATTTGCCTCTGTCTGTCATTACACTGGCGGCACAGCTGCATAACCGGTACCCTGTGGAAATTATAGATGCCCGTATTGATTGCTTTACAGAATCTGAACTGGCCAAAAAGTTAGAAAATACTTTTTTGGTGGGCATCAGCGCTACCACCAGTTATCAGATTGTAAACGGATTGAAATTTGCCGAGCTGGTCCGGCGCTGCAGCCCCAACATACAAATTGTATGGGGAGGCTGGCATCCCAGTCTGATGCCTGAGGAAACCATACGCCATGAGCTGGTAGATATGGTTATTGTAGGACAGGGAGAACAAATTATTGCGAAATTGGCCGATTGCATACAAAAAGGCGGAGCGCTCACAGATATACCAAATCTCTATTTTAAGGATCAAACAGGTGCAGTACACAAGTCTTTTCAGATTTCTTTTCATGATCTGCAGCTGCCGGAAAATATTATTCAGGGTTATGGATATGTTCCCATGCAGCGGTATATCCACACAGGCTGGGGCAACCGTAAAATTTTAGGATATGAATCCAGCAGAGGCTGTATGTACGCATGTCAGTTTTGTTCTATCCATGCTGTTTTTCAGACAAAATGGCATGGATTGCCGGCGGACTGTGTCAGCAGAGATATTCTATGGCTAAAACAACAGTACAAGATCGATGCCGTCCATTTCTTTGACAATAATTTTTTTGTAAACAAAAAAAGAGCGCAAAAGATCGCTTCTCTGTTTACAGAAAATGCTGTAAAGGTAAAATGGGACGGAACAGTGGTTGTCAGACAATTTCTCCGGTTTACTGAAAAAGATCTTGAGCTGCTGAAGCAAAGCGGATTTTATCGGGTGATTGTAGGGGTAGAATCCGGTGATGAAGAGGTACTGGCGAAAATCAATAAAAATCACACCAATCAAGAGGTGTTAGAGCTGGTCAGACGGTGCAGGGAATACGATATTCTTCCGTCTTTGTCTTTTATGGTAGGCTTTCCCTGGCAGCCGGAGGCCGATACGGAAAATACCGTTCGGCTCATTGAGAAAATTAAATCAATCCATAAAAATGCGGAAATTCTTTTATTTGTTTTTTCCCCTTATCTGGGTACTCCATTGTATACGACTGCCCAGAAATATGGGATGCGGTATCCCAGTTCATTGGAGGGATGGGCGGATTTTACCTACGACAGGACAAATACCCCGTGGGTGTCCGCAAAACTGAATCGGAAAATACAGCGTTATCTTGGCTTCTTTGGCACCAAGGAGCTGGATGAGAATGAACAGCGCTTTTACAGGGGATTTGAATGACAGAGGAATAAAGTGAAATAGAATAGGAGGCGATTATGGAACAGCTGCTGAGAAAGGTAAAAAGAAACCTAGGAGAGCCTGAGGGCCCTTACAGTCTGGTACTAATTGATATTGATTTTTTTATACGGTACTGCATGAAATTTTCAAACTGGCAGTGCCGCACCATTTATGAAAATATCAAATCCTATATCTGCTGGGAATTTAAAAACGAAAAGGTATTCAGCCGCAAAAACAGTGATGAATTTATTGTTTTTTTGAAGGATATCTCCCTTTCCGAAGCCAATGTCCGGCTCTGTAAATTTTTGAAAAATTTCCGAAAGCAGCGGTTTGCTTCATTTTTAGGACGGGATTATAAATCCCTTCGGATTACCTTCAGCGCCGGTATTGCCTCTAGCCAAAAAGGAGAGACGTTGAAGCAGGTCTGCAGGCAAGGGGTTACTGCACTGTTCTGTGCAAAAGCCAGGCGCAGAAACTGTGTAGTTGTATATGACGAACAGAAAAATACTAGGGAAAACCGGGTTTTATTTGCGCCTTTCCTTACAATACAGACGGCTGTAGGGTCCTGGGGGGAAGTGGGATATATAACAGGTATTGTGTCCGGACTGGACTGCCGGCTGTGGGAGCCTCAGGCAATTGCCTGTGATAAATACGGAAATCTGTATATCGCGGACCAGAATAATCATCAGATTCTATTTTATGACGGAAGAACTGTCAAAGTTGCGGCGGGCTGCGGTTTTTTTGGGTATTGGGGAGACGGAGGGGATGCCCGCAGGGCAAAGCTCAATAAGCCTACCGGACTTTGTATCAGCGGTCAGTATTTATACATTACCGATACGGGCAACGATGCTGTGCGGTGTGTGGATTTAAAAACTTTCATTATAACGACAGTCTGCGGGTCGGGACAGGCAGGCTACAGCGGAGACGGAGGCAGTGCCCGCAGGGCAAGGCTCAATAAGCCCGGGGGAATTGCCGCAGACAAAAGAAAAAATTTATATATCAATGATATTGCCAATAATGTTATCCGAAAGATCGATTCGGCAGGGCGGATTACAACCTTTGCCGGCAGCGGTGTTTTTGGCTGTACAGGCGACGGAGGAAAGGCGGCAGAAGCAAGCTTTAATGAGATATACAATATTGGTATTGATTCGGAAGGGGAAACTCTTTATCTGGCAGATTATGACAACCATAAAATCCGTGGGATCAGTCTAAAGACGCATATGGTTTCTACTGCCGCAGGCAATGGGCAGGCAGGTTACAGCGGAGACGGAGGCAGTCCGGATTCTGCGGCGCTAAACCGTCCGTCGGCTGTATGTGCAGCTGGAGAAAACCTTTTTATTGCCGAATCTGGCAATCACTGCATCCGGATTGTTTCTCTAAGGGAAAATAAAATTTTTACTTTAGCAGGTGGCACGGACTCCGGCTGGCCGGAGGATACCGATGTTCGCACCTGCAGACTGGCGAATCCCAATGGGTTGGCGGTATATAAAAATATTTTATATATATTAGACGGTGCAAATAACCGGGTTTGTACTGTAAAAATGGAGGGTTAATATCATGGAAAAGGATTTTATAATTGAAGAAAAAGTGAAAAAGATCATTGTATCCCGCATGAAGGACCAGTCTAAAATAGACAGTCTTACGTATCGTACGCCGCTGCTGTCCTTGGGAATTGATTCCATTCTGGCGCTGTCTATTTTAGTTGAAATTGAAGAGGAGTTTGATATTGAAATTGATGACAGTGATTTAAATATGGATAAAATAAAGGATATTTCTTCTTTTGCTGATTTGGTAAGAAGCTGTCTGCCGTGAGCCGTATTTTAACGGTACGTCTTCTGCTTGGCAAAGCGGAGGGAATTTGCAGCCCTGCGGGACTCTGCTATTGTCAGGAGGAGAAACGGCTGTACATTACAGATATGCAGCACGGGCGTGTCGTATGGTGTTTGCCGGAGTCTCCCCGTGTGCAGGAGATAAGCCGTAAATGTGACGAGGGCTGTCTGCAGAAGCCGTTGGCTATTACCCGTATGAACGGACAGCTATATATTACAGACGCAGAGTATAACAGTCTTTTTGTTTTCAAACAGTCTGTATGGGAAAAAATCAGATGGAGATATGGGCTCCAGCCGGAACTCCGCCTGCCAGGGAGTATAACGGGAGATCCTTTTGGAAATCTTTATTTTACCGACTTCCTAAATAACAAAGTCTGTAAAATTGATGCCGGCGGCCGCCTGTCTGTGCTGCCGACAGTGTGTAAGAAGCCCTATGGGATTTATGGGTCCCATACTTGTTTATATATTACAGATGCCGGGAACCGCAGATTAATTGCATATAATTACTCTGAAAAAAAACAACATGTTCTCCTGAGAGGGTCGCTGTATCCTATTGCTGTAGCGGCAGATGCAGAGGGAGACCTTTATTTCAGTGAAAACAGAAGAATTTATTTGTATCATTGCCGCAGAAATCTTGTTGAAATTCTTTTAGATCGGGATCAATGGCAGCGGTATGGATTCGAGAAACTCTGTCATGTAGGAGCGCTGGCTTTGGCTTCTCATAACACCCTGTACTTTTCTGATACTGTTAAAAGCGGGATTTATGAAATCAAGATTGCAAAGGAAGTCGTTTCTCATGCCTGAATTGCTGCTGCTGGCACTGAGACGGAGCTTTGGTTCCGATGTTTCCCCCAATGACAGCTCCTTATACGAATTTCAATCCCGTGCCCGTCTTTGGAACACCCCTCATTTAGGACTGCTGACGGTAGGCGCTATGGTGAAAGACCGGTTTAAAATATCCTATATTGACATGAATTATGAGCGCGTCAGACGCTGGAATTATGATTACGTATTTATGTCGCCCACAACTTCTCAGGCTAGGGAAGCCTATGGGCTGGCCCAAATATTCAGACAGCATGGAACCAAAGTGGCTTTGGGAGGGCCGCATGTAACTATGCTGCCGCAGGAGGCGCGCCCCTATGCAGATTGTATTTTTGTTGGAGAGGCAGAACCTGTTATCCACAGATTTCACGCGGCTTCCTCGGGGATCGTTCTTTCCGCAGAGGAAAAGCCGGATTTAAGGCAGACGCCGCTTCCTCTGTATTCATTGGCCCTGAAATATCCCTATACCAGTATTCCGATTCAATTATCCAGAGGCTGTCCTCATCAGTGCGCTTTCTGTCTGTCCTCCCGCGTTCACGGAAGGCATATCAGGAGGAAAAGTCTGGAGCAGGCCAGAACAGAATTGCAGCAGATAAAAAAACTCTATGCAAATCCGTTTGTTTTTTTTACAGATGATAATTTTTTTATAAATACCCAATATGCTTTAAAAATTATGGATATTCTGGAAGAGATAAAAGTAAGCTGGTACGCGTTTACGGATATTTCTGTGTACACAAAGACCGCTGTAGTAGACCGTCTGTATTCTTCAGGGTGTCGGAAGCTGCTGATTGGGTTTGAAAGTCTGAATTCCAAAAATTTGAAAGCAGTGAATCCTTCCGGCTTTAAGGAGTCCAAGGTAAAGGAATATGAAACGGCAATTGATGTAATACAGCGGGAAAAAATCGGAATTGTAGGCAGTTTTGTACTGGGCTTGGAGTATGACGATGAAAGCACTTTTGATGAACTCTACCGTTTTATATTAAAAACGGCAGTATACGGTACGAATGTAACCATTGCCACACCGTTTCCGGGTACGGACTTTTATGATACCCTTCAGAAAAAGCAGGCCCTTTCTAAGGATTGGAGTCTGTACGACGGGTTTACTCTGGTATATGACCTTCCGGGAATTTCCCGAAAGGTGTTTATGGACCGGTACGCAGAGCTGATAAGAAAAATTAATTCGCAGGAACGGCTGGGCGCAGTGATCAATTATTTCAGGCAGGTAGTATGAAGGGACTTTTGCTTTATTCATCCAAATACGGCTCTACAGAAAGGGTCAGTCAGTGGATTGCCCGGGAAATTGCTTGTTCGGAGGTGCTGCTGTATAAAATTCATAAAGATATGGATTTTATACAGCAGTACGATTTTTATATTTTGGGAACTCCTATTTTTATCGGAAAGCCGGCATGGGAGATGACAGACTTTATCCGGAAAAACAAACTGCTGCTTTGCGCAGTGCCTGTCTTTGTATTTATTACCTCCTGGGCGCAGGCTACTGTTTATCGGCAGGAGTGCAGAAGATTTTTGGAGCTGCTGCAGCACTATCTGGAGCCCTGCAAACCTGTTATGACTGTATCCTTACCGGGACAGCTGTATATGCAGCAGCTTTCTGATAAGGACAGAAATATTATGCAGCGGCTGCTGCGGCGGATTGACGGTATGTCAAAAACATTCCATTCGGATCAAATGGTATTTCAGGATTGTACTGACCAAAAACAGAGTGAATTTTTTGGACGGCAGATTCATTTTTGGCTTAAAAAAATTTAGCGCAATAAGTAGGGCTAAGTAGCGCGTCAGCTTGTTTTGCCAGGACATAGACTCATTTATGATAGAGAAAATTGCTTCTGGCAAAGGGGCGCAGGTTGAGGAGATTTGAGTGGCTTACTTTCATGTGGAGAAAATATGTTTTGACTACTACGGTACGCTGGTAGATGTGGGCGCTCCGTTTCTGGAAATAAAGGAGTGGTTTCGGTCTGCTTTGCAAGCTCGGTCTTTTTCTGTTTCTCTGGAGCAATTTTATTTTTACTTTGTAAAGCAGCAGTCTGCCTATCTGTGCAGTTCCCGCTTTTTAACAGGAATGGAGATTCTGTCAAAAAGTTATCTGAAAGCGTGTAAACGGTTTCAGACAGAGCCTTGTCTGAAAGCCTTCCAGGCATATGTGGCAAACTTGTTTACTGCTCCCAAGGCTTACTCTGAGGTGAGGAAAACCTTGCAGGTATTGAGAAAGAGGTATTTGGTGGGACTGGTGACCAATGCGGATAATCAGGTACTGCAAAAGTCTCTGTCTCAGCAGGATTTTAGACTTGATTTTGTGATTTCTTCCGAGGATGCCCAGTGCAATAAGCCTGGGAAAGAAATTTTTAAAATGGCTTTGGCGGATTTACCTGCGGAAAGGATATTGATGGTAGGAGATTCCTTACGGGAGGATGTTGAAGGAGCGGCGGCTGTTGGAATGCAGGCTGTGTGGCTTAACAGAGAGAAAAAAACAAATTCCGCGTCTGTCTTGACAGTCAATACAGTCCGGGAACTATTAAATTATTTGTGAGGTGTATGATGGAAGAATTGTTTTTGAACTTGGAATGCGGAAAAGGGACGGCAGAGGGCCGGATCGCAGTAGTAGGAGACGCCATATTAGACGAGTATGTGACAGGTGCGGTAAAAGAAGCGGCATATCCGGTTTTTTTACCGGAGAAACGATTTATGTATTTAGGCGGTGCGGGAAATGTAGCGCTCAATATCAAGGAAATGTGGAATCCGCCTGATTTATACACAGTAGTAGGAGAGGATGAAAACTCCGGCCGTTTCAGGAGTATTCTCCAGGCAAAAGGCTTGGAAAGTAAATTTTTTAATGTAGAACGCCCGCGGTCTATTTGCCATAAAATCAGATATATGTCCCAGCAAAAGGTGCTTTTTAGAATTGACAATGATGATACAAGGGAAATCATCAGTTCAACGGAAACGCAGTTATACAATAAACTGAAGTATAATATTGAGGGCATCAAGGTTCTTGTTATTTCTAACTACCATAAGGGCTGCCTGAGCGAAGGGCTGTTAAAAAAAATTAAAACACTGTGCGCACTGAAAAAAATTAAGGTTTTGTTTGACGCAAAAAAAATGTGTGACTTTAACGGCGTGTATTTGCTGAAAATAAAAGCAGAGGATTTTACTGCAATAACGGAACCCAATTCAGATATGCAGCTGTCTGATGCAATGCTTTCCTTTAAAAATACCCATGAGATACAAAATCTTTTGATTACAATGGGACAGAAGGGTGCGGCTTTTTTAAATGCAGAGAATCAGTATACAGATCTACCGGCTGTCAGCGAGGGAATTATCAATTCCTGCGGCGCAGGGGACTCCATGCTCTCCGCGCTGGCAGTATGTGCGGCTAACGGGATTCCTATGGAGTCTGCACTTGTTTTTTCCAATTATGCGGCGGCTGTTGCCTGTCAGCAGGATAAAACATATGCCGTTTCACTGTCTGATATTCAGGAATGCTGGGAGCGCTCCAAGCTGTGAAACGTGCTGCAGTCATAGCCGGCAGGAGAACGCCTGTGGGAAAAATTCCCGGGGAGCTGAATTATATAGAAGAAACAGAATTGCTGTCAAAGACCTTTCAGGCAGTAGCAGCCGAAGCTGCTGCTTTGATTGATGAGGCGATTGTGGGCTCCGCCTTTCCGGTTGAACGGGATAACTTGTGCAGAAAGGCGCTTTTAAAAGCCGGCTTACCGGTGGAAATCAGCTGTGTCACTGTGAGTAAAACCTGTGCGGCCTCTGATGAAGCCTTTGCCCTTGCTTTTCATAAAATACTTTGCAATACCGCAAAAACTGTACTAGTTGGAGGGGTGGAGAAAGTCAGCAACTCTCCTTATACCTTACATTTTATGAAGCGTAACATCAAACGATTATTGAAAAAGAAGCTTCCGCTATACAGTGAGATTGAGACGAATATAGAGGAAAATGATATGGCCTATATTAGTGAGATGCTGGCCAGAAAATACCAGATTACCCGGAGACAGCAGGATGAATTTACTTATAGGAGTATTATGAAGGCACAGGAGGCCAGAAAGGCAGGCTGTTTTCAGCAGGAGCTCATTTCTATCTGTTACGGTACTGCTGCGGATATGCACGCCATTTATGAGGACGAGCTGCTTTTATACCCAAGAAGCAAAGCGCAAATTCAGGAGGCGCCTCCAATGTTTGTAGACGACGGTACGGTTACGCAGTATAATGCGGCGACTATGTGTGACTGTGCAGTTTCTATGCTGCTTATGGACTATGATGAAGCGGTAAAGCACGGTATAAAGCCTATGGCAGTAGTTCGTGCCGTTCAGTCCATCGGGGTGAGACAGGAGGCAGTAGGAACTGCTATGGCGGAATGTGTGACTGCTGTTCTAAGAAAGGCACATCTGAATATAGAGGATATTGGACTTTTTGAAATCAATGAGTCCTTTGCAGCACAGGCTTTGTATACGATTGAGGCTTTACAGCTGGACCCGGAAACAGTGAATGTGAACGGCGGCAATTTAGCCTTGGGATATCCTATTGGGGCAACGGGAATGAGAATGTATACAACACTGCTCTATGAAATGGGCAGAAGGCATACCGTATTTGGTCTGTCTGTCATGTGTGCCGGCGGCAATATGGCCCAGGCTGTTATTTTTCAATCTGTGGAGGACTATGAACTATAACCGGTATGATGTGGCGGTTATGAATTATCCGCTGTTCAGTGAAAAAGAAAATATTGATATTGAGGATAAGATATTTGGCAGTCAGGAAACAGAATCCGGGCCAGTGCCACTGTATATTCATATCCCTTTTTGCAGCAGCCTGTGCGATTTTTGTATTTACAACAGAATTTTGGCCCCCAAGGACAGAACTTTTATTGAGCAGTATGTGGAAGCGCTGGTTCAGGAAATTCGCATGTACGGAGCTCATAAAAAACTTGCCCGGCAGCGGATAGAATCGGTTTTTATCGGAGGCGGAACGCCTACGGTATTAACAGAGCCTCAGCTGTACAGGATTGTGTCTGCTGTAAGGGACTGCTTTGAAACAGAAGGCTGTGAGTGGACGATAGAGTGCAATCCGGCGAATGCAGGTCCGTCGAAGCTGAGTTTGTTAAAGGACCTGGGGATTACGCGGATCAGCACAGGGGTGCAGACCTTTGACCGTGTACTGCGTAAAAAAATGCATATGCAGGGCGACGACGCTGAGCTTGTGGAGTGGCTGGCACTGGCAAACCGCATTGGCTTTTCAGATGTGTCTATTGATTTGATTTACGGATTTCCCCAAACTCATGTCTCTCATTTTCTTGCTGATATAGCAAAAGCTCTTACCTTGAATTTGGGACATATATCGGTTTATAAACTCACCGTATTTTCCTACACAAAATTGTATAAGGCCATTGAACAGGGTCAGGCAGGTTCCCTGCCGTCGGATAAAACCTTATATACCATGTTTTTAGAAGCACACCGTTGTTTACTGAGAAACGGTTATCTCTTACAGAGTACCCAGGAGTACGGGAGACCGGATCAAGGTGTAAAATTCTGGGATTTGACCTATGATGGGTATGGAAACAATTTATCCTTTGGTGTGTCCAGCTATGGGTATCTGAATGGATACTGTTATCAAAATGAGCCTTCTGTGGCGCACTATATAGAGAAAATCGGCAGGCAAAGGCTTCCAATCAGCAGAATCAGTCCCAAGATAACAGCGGAGCAGCGAATGGAACGGGCTGCGATTATGGGCTTCCGAAAAGGATATGTGTCTAAAAAGGCATTTTATTCTGTTTTTGGGAAACCGCTTTTTCAAGTATTTCCTGATCTGCTGGAGCGCCATTTACAGCAGGGCTATATAAAGGAAGAGGATAATGGGTATTTTTTGACGGAGAAAGGCCTGTACTGCCAGGGAACTGTCAGCGCAGACTATATGGTTTCTATTTTCAGAGGCGTGTCGCCGCTTAAAAAAAAGATGTGTGTTGGCACGCATGAAATGCCTTGAATGGATGGACGGCATCATACGGCAGACAGAGCTGCCGGCCTTACGGAGCAGAAACAGAGAAAAGATTCTTGTGGCCGCCTGTGGCTGCTTTGACATCTTTCATGTGGGACATCTAGCATATCTGCAGGGCGCGAAACAGTGCGGCACGCTTTTGTTTGTAGGGGTCAACTCTGACAGATCCGTCTATGAGAATAAGGGGAGACTGCCCGTATTCAGCGCGGAGCAGAGGATGGAGGTCCTTGCCGCTTTGCGTTGTGTAGACTATGTCTTTTGCTTTGAGGAACCTACCTTTGAGAATTGTCTGTGTCTGCTGAAGCCTGACGTTTTTGCCAGGGGAGCGGATGCACATCAAAAATGTTTTCCCGAAAAGAACTGTGTAGAGGAGCACCATATTACAGTGAAAATTATTGGAGACTGCAAATTAGCATCTTCCCGGAAGCTGAGAAAATATTTTGAATAAGGCTGTTTTTTTAGACCGGGACGGTATTATTAACATTGATAAGGGGTATGTGTTCAGGAGAGAGGAGTTTGTTTTTCAGGAGGGAATTGTTCCTGTACTGACATATTTTCAGAAGCGAGGATACCTTCTTATTATTGTAACAAACCAGTCCGGGATTGCAAGAGGATATTTTACCTTGTATGATCTGGAGGAAATTCACCGTTATATGCTGATTTCTTTAAAAGAAAAGGGTATTTTCATACAGCATATCTATTGCTGTACTTCCTGTGACAGTCAAAACTACGATAGAAAGCCCAATCCCGGAATGCTTATAAAAGCGAGAGAGCAATACTGTATAGCGATGGAGAAATCAATTATGATTGGAGATAAAGAAAGCGATATTTTGGCTGCAAAACGCGCCGGCGTCGGATATAAAATTTTATACGGACAGGGAAATGCGGACTGCTGTGTAAACAGTTTGAGACATATTATGGAGCTGCAGCTGTGACAATCCTGAATAGAAGTGAAATTAAAAAAAGAATTCCTCACCGAGAGGACATGCTTCTGGTGGATCAAATTAAGATACTGAACGACACAGAAGTGGAGGGAAGCTACTTTTTTACGGGAGAGGAATGGTTTTTTCGGGGACATTTTCCAGAGAAACCTATTGTTCCGGGGGTGATATTATGTGAAATCATGGCGCAGAGCAGCTGCGGCCTGCTTCTGGGCCAGGAGACGGATCAGCTCCCGTATTTAGTGGGGATTCATAACACCAAATTCAGAAAACTTGTTGTTCCGGGTATTCGGGTCACAGCCTGCGGCAGACTAACCGGCATCAAGGGGCCGTTTTATTTTGTAAGCTGCCAGATGTATGCAGGGAGATTTATGTGTGCAGAAGGCGAACTCTCTTTTGTTATAAAATGACGAACATAAATTCGTAAAAATATACTTGCAATAAAATTTATGTTCGTGTATAATTGTTGCAGGCAAAAGAGCGGTCTCTTCTTGAGTGGTAAGCTAAAGGGAGCTATGCTCTGTGCCAAGCCTACGTTGGAGGGGGAAAACAGGTGATACAAATCAGCATGGTTCCTGAACATATGGATGATCAATATGATTTTGTAAAATGTCCAAACTGCAGAAACCGTTTATGTGACAAACCAAAGGGCTCTGCTGTCCGTATTTTGCAGATCCATGGAAAGGCAATGGAACATGTGGTAGTGAAATGTCATCGATGTGGATCCCGTTTTCTCGTTTCCATCTGTGAATAAAAATAATGTTTTGTACATAGCACCAGCCGCCGGACAGTAAACAGTTCTTTGTTTCAAGTAAACCGGAAAAGAGCCTGTATCCGCCATATCCATATGTGGCAGGAATGAGGACAGTCGAGTTAGGAGCATGACAAATATAGCTTTTGAGCTGTTTTGTCATGCTCTTTTTTGCATTTAAAACGGACTTAACTGCTTTGAAGCGGAAAAGAATATGTGAATAAAGAAAATTAAATTTTAATAAATAGAAATAAAAATTGCTGAAATTACAATAATTTTGAATAAATGTATCTTTTTGTAAACAGCTTATTGTAATTTCCCTTTCAATAGATTACAAATAAAACCTATTTAATGCTTAATTCATTTTTGGCGCTAAGAGTAGTGGAATTTGGCGCAGTGGGGAGTTTTGATTTCTTTCAAAAACGATTAGGATAACGAAGGAGTTGAAAATGATGAATGATTTTTATGAAAAAGCCGGACTAAGAATTAGAGAACTGAGAGAAACCCAACGCTTTACGCGAGAACAATTTTCGGAAATGGTAGACATTTCACCAAAATTTCTTTATGAGATTGA
This sequence comes from uncultured Oscillospiraceae bacterium, assembly GCA_902465325.1. Classification (GTDB taxonomy): domain Bacteria; phylum Bacillota; class Clostridia; order UBA1212; family SIG427; genus CABQMV01. The sequence continues at coordinate 10,088 of CABQMV010000015.1, read as the reverse complement.
GACAGGACAAAAGGGCTTTTCTGCAGACACTCTGCACCGGATTGCAAAAGGATTATCGGTTACCTGCGAATATATATTGTCGGGAAGCAAATCAAAGGCGCTGTCAGAGGAGGTGAAATATGTACTGGCTCAGTTTAATGAATCTCAGACAGAAACGGTCTGTGAATTATTAAAATTGATTTGTAAGCTAAGTCATTCGCGGTAGCTGAGTTATTTTAATTAAATCAGGAGGTAAAGATGAAAGTAAAACCGTTGAAGAGTCATTTGCTCGTAAAAAATGTGGAGAAGCAGGAAACCACCAAGAGCGGCATCCTGTTGACAGGGAGCGCAAAGGAGGAAGCTAATACGGTAGAAGTCGTAGCAGTACCGGATTTGTATAAGGACGATGAGTACATATTTAAAAAAGGCGACAAACTGGTCATTCAGCCAGGTTCCGGAACCGCTGTAAAGCTTGAAAATGAAGAGTATAAAATTATATCGCTGGAAGATATATGCGCGATCTTGTGTGAGTAAGAGAAAGGAAATCGACTATGGCAAAAGAAATTTTATATGGAGAGGATGCCAGAAAGGCACTAAAGGCCGGACTGGATACGCTGGCAGATACGGTAAAGATTACGCTGGGGCCTAAGGGTCGCAATGTTGTATTGGATAAGAAATACGGTACTCCTCTGATCACAAATGACGGAGTGACCATCGCAAAGGAAATAGACCTGGCCGATGCCTTTGAAAACATGGGAGCCCAGCTTGTAAAAGAGGTTGCCACAAAAACAAATGATGTGGCAGGGGACGGCACTACTACTGCTACGCTGCTGGCCCAGGCTATGGTCCGCCACGGTATGAAAAATATCAGCGCAGGGGCCAATCCTGTATTTATTAAGAAGGGGATTAAAAGCGCTGTAGATACAGCGGTTGCTTATATATCAGAGCATGCGAGGTCTGTATCCTCGTCCTCCGATATTGCCACAGTAGCTGCTATTTCTGCCGGCGATCAGAGTGTTGGAGAACTGATTTCTGATGCAATGGAGAAAGTAACAAAGGATGGGGTCATTACTGTGGAGGAGTCAAAGACCGCCGAGACCTATTGCGATGTGGTAGAGGGTATGCAGTTTGACCGGGGCTATGTTTCGCCGTATATGGTTACAGATCATGACAAAATGGAGGCAGTTATTGACGACGCCTACATTTTGATTACAGATAAAAAGATTTCTGTTATCCAGGAAATTTTACCTCTGCTGGAGGAGGTCGTGCAGTCAGGCAAAAAGCTTTTGATTATTGCAGAGGATATTGAAGGGGAGGCTCTGGCTACTCTGGCGGTAAATAATATGAGAGGAACCTTTACCTGTGTAGCGGTAAAGGCGCCTGGCTTTGGAGACCGGCGCAAGGAGATGCTGGCAGATATTGCGGTGCTGACAGGCGGAGAAGTTATTTCTGAAGAATTGGGATACGATTTGAAAAGTGTGTCGATCCAGCAGCTTGGCAGAGCTTCCCAGGTAAAGGTTCAGAAAGAAAATACCATTATTGTAGGGGGAAGCGGCAATAAGGAAGAAATTGACGCCAGGATCTCACAGATCAAGACAGAGATTGAACTATCTACCTCAGATTATGACAAAGAGAAGCTTCAGGAGCGGTTGGCTAAGCTGTCCGGCGGTGTAGCGGTCATCAAGGTGGGTGCTTCTACGGAAGTAGAAATGAAGGAGAAAAAGCTGAGAATCGAGGATGCGCTGGCGGCTACCAAGGCGGCTGTCGAGGAAGGAATTGTGGCAGGCGGCGGTTCTGCTCTGCTGGCTGCCTCCCTGGCCGTAAAGAAAACACTTTCTCAGTATAAAGGCGATGAAAAGACCGGGGTTTATATTGTAATCAAAGCATTGGAAGAGCCGGTAAGACAGATTGTAGAGAATGCTGGCATGGAGCCTTCTGTTATTGTGGATCGGATCAGAAAAACAAAAGTGAAGAATTTTGGATTTGATGCTTATAACGAAAAGTTCTGTGATATGGTGGCTGCGGGGATTGTAGACCCGGCCAAGGTAACCCGATCGGCTCTGCAGAATGCGGCTTCCGTAGCGGAAATGATTTTGACTACAGAGGTTTTGGTAGCGGATGAGAAGGAGGCGGAGCCCAACAGCTGTGCGGCGGCGCCGGCTCAGAATCCGGGTATGATGTATTAAACTAGAGTAGAAAACTGGCAGATTACAGAGCGTGTAATCTGCCAGCTGCTGTCATAGATTTTATGTGGAGGTACAGAATGAACTGGCATGTTATTTTTGTAGAAACCGGATATGAAGATGAAGTGTGCTATTACATAGACGATGCATTTCACAGTATGTTCAGCGATATTGATTATCAGCTTCTGGTTCCCAAACGGAAAATCTATGAAAGAAAGCAGGGCGTTCGGAGAGAAGTAATCAGAAACCTGTTTCCAGGCTATATTTTAATAGAGACTGATCAGATTCTGGATTTTTATATCAGAATAAAAGGGCGTCCCAGGGTATATAAGATTCTGCGGGATTATGACTATTTTTATACCGTTGGTCCGGAGGAAATGCATCGAATATTGAATTTAACAGATGATGACGGACTGATTGATATTTCAGAAGCCTTTTATATCAATGACAGAGTACAGATTATGAACGGGCCTCTATGGGGAAAAGAAGGAATTATCAAAAAGATTGATAAACGCAAGGGTCGGGCCAAAGTAGAATTTTCCATTGATAAAAAACCTTATATGGTGGATTTGGGAATCCGAATTCTACCGGTAATGTCTGATTTGTATCAGGCGGAAATCATGGAGGAAAGCTTTATATAATACAGCATACATGGTAGCAATCACAGTTGTTAAACTAGAGGAGAACGGCTTTCCCTGGCGATATATGAAGTATGTCTCAGAGGAAAGACAGTCCAGAATTCTGGCGTACAAAAATACGGAGGATAAGAAACGCAGCTTGCTCAGCGGACTTTTGATCGGACGGGAGGCCATTGAGGTGGCAAAAATTCCGTTTTCTGCTATCTGTTTAGCGTATACCTGTATGGCAAGCCTGAAGTAGTAAATGCAAAGCAGTTCCATTTTAACCTATCTCACTCTGCTTCCTATGTGGTATTGGCTTCTAGTAAATGTCCAATTGGGATTGATATTGAACAAATTAAAAAAATAGATTTGACCATTGCAAAACGCTTTTTTACAGACAGAGAGTACCGATTTTTACAAAGGCTCTCTGAACCCGAAAAACAAATCCGGGAATTTTATAGGCTATGGACACTGAAAGAAAGTTATATCAAAGCAGTGGGAAAAGGTCTTAAAATTCCCCTGAACTCCTTTTCATTTAATGAGCGTTGCGAGCTGGAGTATACCGGCGAACCGGTAAAGCAATCTTTCCGATTTTATAGTACCGCCTTCAGCGGCTATGCCTTGTCGGTCTGTTACCTTGAAAAATATAGCAATTTTGAATTGCAATTTATTACGGAGTGTGACCTCTATGCTTATTTCAATAATCTGTCTGTCCAGCCCTCCCCGGGTTCACAGCCTATAGACAGCAAAACAGAAGGAGAATCAATATGATAAAAGATTATTTATTTACGTCAGAGTCGGTAACGGAAGGGCATCCTGATAAAATGTGCGACTGTATTTCAGATGCAATACTGGATGCATATATAGAGAAGGATCCTTATTCAAAGGTTGCATGTGAAACAGCAGTTACCACTGGTATTGTCCATATTATGGGGGAAATTTCATCAAACGCCGCCGTTGATATACCGGGGATTGTCAGAAATACTGTGAAGGAGATTGGATACCGGGACCACCGCTTTGGCTTTGACTGTGAAACCTGTGCCGTGGTACTGTCTATTGATAAACAGTCGGAAGACATTGCCCGAGGGGTATACCGTTCTGCGGAACTGTATAAGAAATGGGAGGAGGACGGCAGTCTTTATAAGGCAGTAGGAGCAGGGGATCAGGGAATGATGTTTGGTTTTGCCTGCAGCGATACAGATGAGTATATGCCGGCCCCTATTTATTTTTCTCATAAATTGTGCGAGCGGCTAAGCTATGTCAGAAAAATAGGAGCTCTGCGCTATCTGGGTCCAGATGGAAAATCTATGGTTACTGTGCGGTACGAAGGAGGCGCACCGGTTCATATTGATACGGTTGTGGTCTCTGCCCAGCATCTGCCGGATCAGCCTCAGACAGAAATTCAGAAGGATCTGATGCAGCTGGTGATCAAGCCGGTATTACCGGAGAGTCTGTTTGATAAAAACACAAAAATCCTTATAAATCCTACCGGGCGTTTTGTAAAGGGAGGCCCCTGTGCAGATACAGGACTGACTGGCCGAAAAATCATAGTGGATACCTATGGAGGGATGGGACGGCACGGCGGCGGTGCTTTTTCCGGAAAGGATCCTACAAAGGTCGACAGGACCGGCGCCTACGCCGCCAGGTATGTAGCAAAAAATATTGTTGCGGCAAAGCTGGCCTCTGTTTGTGAAGTCCAGATTGCCTATGCCATAGGGGTGTCAGAGCCAGTATCTGTCCAGGTGGATACCTTTGGCTCCGGGGAGATAGAGGACAAAAAAATGCGGGAGCTTATTTGTCGTTGCTTTGATTTAAGACCGGCAGCCCTGATGGACCGGTTTCAGTTGAGAAAGCCAATTTACAGACCGCTGGCAAGCTACGGACATTTTGGCAGAAAGAATTTGGATCTGCCCTGGGAGCGATTGGATAAAGTGGAAGAGCTTTTGGAAACGGGAAAGGGACTTCGTTAAGAAACGGGGGCAGAGATGAATCGTGTTATTGTCTCAGGAATGGGAGTTTTGTCTGCAGCCGGGTGGAATTTGTCAGAATTTTGGAACACACTGTTTCACTGCCGGATTACATACGGTCCCATTGCGAACTTTGTTTCTGATGTAAATTACAGAATTAAAATTGGTTCTAAAATATATGATTCTCATTGGAAGCAGAGTGTCCCGGATGAAATTCTGGAGCATTACGGCCATGCGGCTGCTTATGCGGCATTTACCGCCCAGCAGGCAGCGGAGGATTCCGGTATAACCTTTAATCAAATAGATCCTGCTCGCATTGCTGTAGTCATGGGCACTACCATGGGTGAGATTGAGGTCGAAGAACAAATTACAGAAAATCTGTATGAAAAGAACCTTTCCTGTTCAAAGAAAGAGTGTTTAAAATATGATCCTTTTCATATTGTCAGAGCAGTAGCCCAGGTAACTGGCTCAAGAGGATATGCCTATTTGATTCCTGCCGCGTGTGCAGCCGGTAATTATGCAGTTTCAGTAGCAAAGCAGTTAATTGACTGGAATTATGCAGACGTTGTGATTGCTGGCGGCGTGGATGTGTTTTCCCGGGTGGCTTTTTCAGGTTTTCAGCGCCTGCTCTCCCTGTCTCCTGATTTATGCCGGCCCTTTGATAAAAAGCGATCTGGTCTCGTGATCGGAGAGGGATGCGGTATATTAATTTTGGAAAAGGAAGGCATAAGGGCAAAACAAAAATCCTACGGATGTGTGATGGGGACAGGGTTGGCCAGTACAGCCTATCATATGACGGCCCCCCATCCTGAAGCGCAGGGGGAATTACTGGCTATGCAAAAGGCTTTGGAGGACGGAGGCGTAGATCCGGAGGCTGTAGACTGTATATCAGCACATGGAACCGGTACAAAGGCCAACGACAGAGCGGAGGCGTTAGCCATCCGCACGGTATTTTCCGACGTCAAAAGAATTCCTGTCAGCGCCATTAAATCTGTTTTGGGCCATTCAATGGGAGCGGCGGGGGCACTGGAATTGATTGCCTCTTTTTTAATGCTTCAAAGGCATATTATTTTACCTACTGCCAATTTTAAAGAAAAGGATGAGGAATGCGACCTGGATTGTGTACCCAATATCCCGAGGCCGGCAAAGCTGCAGCGGATCCTTTCCAACGCATTTGCTTTTGGCGGTCAGACAAGCAGTGTTTTAATAGGAGAATAAGGGCTTATATGAATAAAAATGTGTATATATCCGATCTTGTATATTTCTCGGGAGACAAGCTGTCCCATCACCCTGACTGTCTTGTAATAGAAGAGGCGTGCCTGCAGGCTGCGCAGGACTCCTATGCAGATAAAATAAGCAGAATGTGTATTACTGGTATTGATCTGCTGCGGAAGCGGCGCCGGCAGGAGAACTTTTGTCATTTTCCCATTTATTTTGGTTCCCGGTTCGGCCCGCTGAAGAGTGTCCATGATTTTGACAAAACCTGTGTTGTGAATGGCGCTTTGTATGCGAAGCCAGGTCTGTTTCCCAATACGGTACTGAATGCCCCTGCCTGCAGAGCCGGTATTGCCCATCAGATAACAGGGCCGGTTTATAACGTTTTTAATGGAATTTCCGCTTCTCTGGATGCCATTGGCCTGGCCTATATGGCACTGCACAATGGTTTATTCTGTGAAGGGATTGTCAGCTCTGCAGAGGAGTATTCTCCTCTGCAGAGCTGCACGGTTGCTCCGGAAATTATATATGTGGAGTCTTTTGGTGCTTTGCTGCTGACAAACCAAAAGACATACGGCTATGAAATTATAGGGTATGAAAAGCGTGGGTACGGGGATTCTCCTAAGGAGACGCTGATCGAAATGATAGTAAAATACCATCTAGAACAGTATTGTGGAGTTTCTGTACACTTTGCCAATCCCTTAAAAGGGCAGACTTCTCTTTTTTTGGGAGATGCAGATCGATCCTCGGTCCATTTTCATTTTACCGATATTGATTATGGGGGAGCAGGTGGATTCAGTGCGGTCAATTCATTGAAAGAATCCTGCCGCTTGGCTGAGAAAAGGCAGAACACTTTAGATTTTATTGTCAATCTCTGCAGCGGGTATCTTTCGGTTCTGGCGCTCCGGTATGTTTGGCAAGAGGAAAAAAATAAAAGGAAAGAAAAGGAGGCCTTAGCCGATGCCTGATCTGGTGCGCTGCAATGAACCAAATTCCGAAGCTTTATTTTGTGAATGCTATTCACAGTCTATCTTACAGATACTCCGTTACTTTGGTGAAGAAACCTATATCCCGGCGTTTTGTCTGCTTAATCAATTTGACTTCTATCTAGATCGTCCTGATTTTATTTTGGGGAACGCAATCACCTCTAAGGATTTAGCTTTTTTACTTAGTGACGCGGGACTTGCTCTGCAGGTTAGGCAGAAAAAACAGGAGCTTATAGAGAATATGATACAGGATTTAAGCTTGGGCCATGTTATTATGGCGCCTCTTGACTGCTTTTATGATGCGGAACAAAGATATACATTTGGAAGAGTTCATAAAAAACACCATATTGTTGTCCTTCCGGAGAGTTCAGAAAAAAAGAAATTTGCAGTACTTCGGCATGACTATATAAATGAGACTGGTTATTATTTAGATTCTCTTTCTACAACTCAGCTAAGGCTACTTTTTTCATCAGATACACCGGCCTGGGAATCTGTATATTACTGTTTCGGAAAAACGGATCAACATAATGGAAAAAATCCCATATATGGTTTTGGATATGTTTTGTACGTCATAAGCCGGTATCAAAAATTTTTGCAGTGGATAGATCATGTTTACCATAAATATATCAGTTTTTACAAATCAGAAAAATGCTTTTTTGATTTTCCCAGAATTGCCAGGCAGATCTGGCTGGTAAAGAAAAGAGTTTCCGGCTACTGTGAGCAGCATTTTCCCAAGGGGCATTTTCTGTGTGGGCGTACAGAACGCATTGCAGCTGCGTGGCAGAAGCTGTATGAGATTTTACATAAGCTGGAGCAGGAGAAGGAGGAACGGTCTGTTATGCGGCTCCAAATTTACTATGAAGATATTGTATGGCAGGAGCAGCAGTTTATTCTGGCTGTTAAAAATTATTATGAACAGCAGATGGAGGTTTGAAGCAATATAAGCTGCAGCAGCTTATATAGAAAGGGGGAAATGGCTTTCATGCCATTTCCCCCTTTTTTATGTAAAAGCCCTCTGATCTCGTCAGATATGGCACAGGAGCAGATATTTACTGTAAATACAAAGGCAGCTTTTTCAGACTGTCTATTTCTGCATCTGGGGTAAACGGCGTGGTATTTATCTGATGTGCCGGATTAAACCACACGGTTTTAATTCCCGCATTTTTTCCGCCCTGAATATCGGAGGACAGACTGTCCCCTACAATAACGGCTTCTTCCCTCTGAAATCCGGGGATGTGCTCAAAGCAATAGGTGAAATACTGGAGAGACGGTTTGTTGTATCCGATTTCTTCTGAAATAAAAATATCCTGAAAGTATTTTGCCAGCTCTGCACTCTGTATCCGATTTCGCTGTACGCAGGCAGTTCCGTTGGTAACCAGGTACAGACGGTGCTCCTTTACAAGCTGCGTCAGCAGCTCTTGGGCACCGTCTATATAATAGTGTCCAATTCCAAGCAGTCCTTCATAAATTTTTGCCGCTTTTTCCGGGGAACAGGCTACGCCCATTTCATCAAACAGCAGCTGATACCGGCGGCATTTTACCTGAGAACGGGTGAGCTTTCCCTGTTCAAGCAGCTTCCACTGGGCCAGATTAATCTGACTGTACCGCTTTACAATATCTTCTGTGGGTTCAATTCCCAGCTGCCTGAGCGTCTTAGTCAGGGCAATTCTTTCCGCTTTGTTAAAATCCAGAAGGGTATTGTCCAGGTCAAATAAAATCGTGTGAAGCATAATCGTGATACTGCCTTTCTGATTGTTTTTTACTAGTTTAATAAGATCAATATGTGAAGTCAAGAGGCCCCTTTTCTGTTTCTGTACTGGAGAAGGGACAGGGACTTTTGAGTTTTCTTAAATCGTGTGGTAAAATTGGCATGAAATAAAATGAATTGAAAGCGGGAGAGGCGAACAATGAAGTTTATGATTGCATCTGATATACATGGATCGGAATATTTTTGTAAAAAAATGCTGGAGGCTTACGAACGGGAACAGGCAGACCGGCTGCTTTTGCTGGGGGATCTCCTTTATCACGGTCCCAGAAATGAACTGCCCAGAGAGTACAGTCCCAAGGGGGTCATTTCCCTTCTGAATCCTTTTCGGGAGAAAATTTTCTGTGTGAGAGGCAACTGTGATTCAGAGGTGGATCAGATGGTGCTTGAATTTCCCATCATGGCAGAATTCTGCCTGATTTCGGCAGGAGACCGGCTGATTTACGCTACTCACGGGCATGTGTATAATGAAAGCAGCTTACCGCCGCTGCAAAAGGGGGATATTTTGCTGAACGGACATACTCATATACCAAAATGTACAGAGTATGAGAGCTTTGTCTATATGAATCCAGGCTCCGTATCCATTCCAAAGGGAGAAAGTGATCACGGGTATATGACTTTTGACGGAGCGGTATTTAATTGGAAAAAAATGGATGGCAGTATTACTGCAAAGTACTCTCTATAATAGCTCAAACTATTTCCCGGGAAATAGTTTGAGCGTGCTTTTGCGCAGAGTAAAAGAGCGCATATATAGACCTTTGTTATTTTCTGACAGCTTTTCTTACTTCCTTCATCAGCTGCAGCGCGTCTTTTCGGATGCGGGTATAATTTTCCTCCATAGGTAAATCAATGGAAATAACGCCGCCATTGGCGCCGATGCGATGAATATGTGATGAAATCTCATCTGCAGTGTACTGCAGTGTGCCGCCTCCCCAGACGCTTCCGATATAGGAGAGCTCATGCCATTGAACCCCGTTTATCCATCTGTTTTCGCATACGGGATGATTCAATTGGTTCCATTCTCCCGCTAAATAATCGTCATATTCGGAAGGATAAAAATATGAATTTGCCCCGCCGTTGAAAGCAATAATTGCCTTTTTATTGCCGCTTTTCAAGGCTTTGGCATATTTCTGTGCTGTATCATTACAGCAGCCGCTCCACTCGTAAAAGCCGTCTATCCACCATCCGCTGATGCGTTCTTTGTAGCGGCAGGAAAGCTCGGTATAGAATTGGCACCACCTTTCTGTAAATTTGTCCGTGATGAGCCAATCCCCTGTATAGCCGCTGTCCTTTTCACTGCAGCCAAATCCGTAAGCAACTGCTTCACTGCCCTGCGGCGCGTTGGCGGGCACATATAGCATTAGCCTGATGCC
>CABQMV010000014.1 GCA_902465325.1 uncultured Oscillospiraceae bacterium | reverse complement strand
TCTGACAAACATTACGGAGGTACAGGATCTGTCCTCCGATTTTTTATTATCACAAGAATAACGGAGGTAACGAAAATGACCATATATCAAGAAGAAATGCAGCGAAAGGCACAGCACTAAGCTGACCGCCGTAGCGGAATACGCCGGAATCGAGGATGCCAAATCCATCGCAGCTCTCGCAAACAGCCTCGGTCTCTTCACGCTGATAGAAGAAGCCGAGGATAACGAGGACGTGGGAAAGCATTTCGTGGAACACGATCCCGAATACGCAGTACCCGACACCGTGGTGGATTTTATCGACTACGATATGCTGGGCGACCATATCGCCTCCGAGCTGAACGGTCTGTTCGTATCCTCCGGCTTCGTCTGCATGGAGCCGGATTACTCCATCAGCGACGTACTCGACAATGAACAAGGAATCCGTATGGGAGGTATGTAACAATGATACGGTCAGCCCACCGAGAGTGGTAAGAGTCATAGAACCAACCATCCCGATCCACGAAACCGTAAAAACAACATACCGAGCCTTGCGAGTGGCAGCCTACTGCCGAGTGTCCACAAAGCAAGAGGAGCAGCTCCATAGCTACGAAACGCAGGTCAAGCACTACACCGACCGCATCAACGCCGAGTCGGGATGGATACTCGAAGGCATCTACGCCGACAAGGGTATCACCGGAACGAGCTACAAAAAGCGTGATGAGTTCAACCGAATGATCCGCCGATGCAAGCAAGGCAAGATCGACATGATCATCGTTAAGTCCATCGCCCGCTTCGCAAGAAACACCGTGGACTGCCTCAAGTTCGTCCGAATGCTCAACGACCTGGGCGTGGTGGTGTACTTCGAGGAACAAGGAATCTACACTAACCAACCCGGCGCAGAGTTTTATATTACCATCTACGGATGCATCGCACAGAGCGAATCCGAGAATATCAGCGCCAACGTGAAATGGGGCAAGGCACGGAGCGCAAAGGAAGGCAACGTGCCGTTCCACTACAAGAACTTCCTCGGCTATCGAAAAGGAGCTGACGGCAAACCCGAAATCGATCCCGAAGAAGCGGAAACCGTAAGATTTATATATGAACGCTTCCTCGCAGGCGACAGCCTCGGCGGTATCGCCCAAAAGCTCGAAGATATGCAAATCCCAAGCCCCAAAGGAAAAGCAGTATGGTCGATGACCACAATCCAGTCCATCCTCTCCAATGAGAAATACAAGGGCGATGCGGTCATCAACAAGACCTACATCAAAGACTGCCTATCCAAAAAGGTCATGGTCAACAACGGCGAGCGCCCGAAATACTACATCGAGAACAACCATCCTGCCATCATCGATGCAGTCACCTTCGGCAGAGTCCAAGAGGAACTCGCAAGACGTGCCGGAAAGCCCAAGACCAAAAAGGTCGGCACGAAAACCGAGCAAGGCAAATACTCAAGCAAATACGCCATGACCGAACTGCTCGTCTGCGGAGAATGCAAGACACCGTACCGCAGATGCACATGGACGGTAAAAGGGCAAAAGAAGATTGTGTGGAGATGTATCAATCGGCTTGACTTTGGCAAGAAATACTGCCACAACTCACCGACTGTAGAGGAAAGCATCCTGCAACGAGCCGTCATGAGAGCCATCATGGAAACGGCACAGCAAAACCTCGGTGTGCTGCAGACTCTGAAAGTACACATCGGTATGGCCTTGGAAAACGAGCCGACCGAGGACAACAGCATGGAACTGCAAATCCGAATCGCAGAGATCGATGCAGAATTCAAAGCAATGCTATCAAAAATATCCACCGAAACGGTGGATGCCTTCGATGAAGAAAAAGCCAAACGGCTCATGGATGAAAAGGTCGCACTGCAACAGCAGCTCGCCGCCATCCAAGACGGTCAGCTCAAAAGAGAGCAAACCAAAACCCGACTCGACGATATATACACCATCCTGGACGGACTGAAAAACCGCCCGATGGAATACGATGAGCAGATCGTAAGACAACTGCTCGAATGCATAACGGTAGATTCCAAAGAACAGATCACGGTGATTTTTGTAGGCGGTCTCAAGGTGGTACAGCCACTGATCGACTGACGGTGGCTCACCACCACACACTAAATTAGAAAGCTCAAGATATTTTGTGAGAGTTCGAAGTCATACGCAAAACGGCCGAAAATATCTTTTTTATAGTCCTTACACATATTATGACGTCACACTGATAGCGGTGCGGCGTGAGAAAAGCCTCCGATTTCTCGGGGGTTTTTCTTTATTTCTGCACCAGTTTTTACTCTTATGATAGATCTTCTTATCTCATAGAGCCGCATATTTTTCGTCACAGATAGGTGGTTTTCTATTTTTGCGCCATTTCTTCAAATTTGTCTTATTCGAGCAAAATCATAAATTGGTGCAAATAAGCATAAGTCGCACGGCTTCAAATACACTCTAATATTATATTGCAGGCAAATCTAAATGTAGCTGACTATGAGGTTGACATAGAGTTGGCATTTGAGTTGACATGAAACGAAAGGTGGTTTTATGGGGTGCAAGAGCTGAATTACATTTCATTTGAAAGCGAATTTGTAAAATTTTGCAGTGGCTTTTTTAATACTCTGCTAGAAACTGACGGAATTGTTAAGCCTACTCGTGAAAATGTAGATAGATACATTCTTTTGTCGGCGGCTATGACGAAAGAGGAAGAAGTGGAATTGCTTGGGCGCGACAGAAGTTCATTTGATAAGACGGCGCTTTCAAAAATGAGAACTGGAGAACGTCCAGTAGTGAAAGGTATAGTAGAGACATTTTCAAGAGACAAAGCAATTGATATTGCCGTAGAGCGTTTCATAAAAATAATTCCTGAAGTAATATCGCCATATGAGTATTCTGACCTTTCGGCAGCAATATGGAATATTATTCAAACCGATGTATTTATTCCAGAGGAAGTATCTATAACTTTAGAGTGTTTGGCAAGAAGTTCAGAAATATCAATTGGAAAAGGAAAAGTGGAAGGTCTATGTTTATTCCTAGCCACTGCACTGAAGTTTGCAATATTAAGAGATACACTTATTAGAGGTACGCCAAATTTATCGCCAAGGGTTGCATTTGCGATCAAAGAATTCAAAAAGGATAAAAAGGAATCAGAATTTCTGAAAGCGCTTGTTTGCGATATGTTTGCAGAACTCGAAAAGCAGAAAATACGTGTCGGTGATAAATTCGCGTTAGATCCGATCAATCATACGAATTATACGGATGATGATTTTGTGGAACTTATGGCTGCAATAGCTCCGCTACAAGATAGTTTTTCAGAAGAGTTCATGCATTACGCATCACTATTACAAATATTCGCCATTGAAATTGAATCCACCAGAATCCCGCCAATGGCCTCTCAAGAGGGATACAATAGTCTGTTTGCAAAGTTTCAAGTGCCACCGGCAACTTTTGTTGTATTCCCGCCCTCCGTCATTGAAGCACAATATGTAGATATATCCAGCGGAGAACCAATTCGATACTCAATGAGAGTCGACGAGCAAGGGAAAATGATTTGTGAAAATGCTGAAGTACTAAAAGATTATAAATGGACTTCGCGACAAGAGTAAAATAATCCGCCAAGACTTTTTACATCTTGGCGGATTGTTTTACTCTATTTTTGTTTTTGAACGCTAACATATATTTGAAATTTCAGACTCAATATGATATACTAAGCAGTAGCAACTTACTTATAAAATGCAAGCAAGGTCAAGAATATGAATGTAAGCTATAAAAAGCTATGGAAACTTCTTATTGATCGAGATCTGAAGAAGAAAGATCTCGAAGAAATGGCTGGAGTGAGTCATTATACGATGAATAAACTCACGCATGGCGATAATGTTACAACCGACGTTTTAGGGCGAATATGTAAAGCACTCAATGTTACAATAGATGAAATTATGGAGTTTATAGATAATAATATGTAATAAAAACACATTATCAATAAAATAAATTACATATTAAGATTTAATAAATAGATTGCGCAAAAATAAGGAGGATGAGAACGATGGCTAACTTATCGCAAGAGAAACGTCAGCGCTTGCGGGCATTCCTTGAAACCATCCGTGAAGAACATAAAGATGATGATGAGGTGCTTATTGCCCTCGGAGAAATCGAAAGCGAATTAAACGCAAACATAATTCAGCCGGAGCCTCTATTGAAGCTCCGGCTGAATTATTATAAGCAGTTATTTTATCTCGTGTTACCATGTAATATCCAGATGAAACTCATCTTCACTAATAACTTTTTGGTCGAATGAAACAAATCGTCCTCCAGTTCCGCCAAATGCAAAAACGCAATCTTTGGGAGCAGGATTGCCGTCGGGATACAAACACACCAAGACAGCGTTTCTCACACCTCATAAATGCTAATTTTTTCAGGGTCAGATTTCTTGCAATCCTGCAGACAAAGGACATAAAGTTATTGGGCCTTGTGGGCGGAATGGCATTCCATACACCCACATAAGTATCGTTTACACATTCTTTAGAATCCTCATAGTTATTTAGAATGTTATACGCAATCCTGTAGCAGAGCTTGCCGTACTTTGCATCCGTTTCTTTAATTGCCTGCTCATCTCTTGCAAAATAGAGTGCTATAATTCCCAGATCATCCATGCTGTTCACCTCCCCTGTCTGACCTAAAAGCGCTTTCACCCATTAAGTACGTTTTTTTCGGCGTCGGTCTCACAATTTTTCTGAATTTATTATACATTATCTTTTACCTGTTTTTTATTGTAACACGCCTTCCGTTCTCTCTTTGAAACCCTCCCGCATACGCAACCAGCTCAAAGCCATAATAAAAGACTGTCTCTCTTTTGCAGAAAGACAGTCTTCTTACGTCTTTAAAATATCGGAAAAGATCTTAATCCTTTTTATACTGGGCGATCGCCGTCTTGTACAAATCATTTCCCTGGCTGTCAATTACCACAACAACAGGCAAATTCTCTATTTCCAGCTTTCTGATAGCCTCAGGACCTAAATCATCGTATGCAATCACCTCGGAAGCTTTTATCCTCTGAGACAGCAGGGCGCCTGCGCCTCCTACCGCCGCAAAATAAACAGCTCCGTTTCGGATAATAGCGTCCACGACCTCCTGGGTCCTTTTTCCCTTTCCAATCATACCGCCCATTCCCAGATCCAGCAGGGCCGGTGTATAGGGATCCATTCTGCCTGCCGTCGTAGGCCCGGCGCTTCCGATGGGACGTCCCTCTCTTGCCGGAGAAGGTCCCATATAGTAAATGACATTTCCCTTAATATCAAAGGGAAGCGGCTCTCCCTTTTCCAGTGCCTCAGACATCCTCTTGTGCGCTGCGTCACGGGCAGAATATATGGTGCCTGTCAGATATACATAATCACCTGCCTTCAGGCTCTTGGCGTCTTCCTTACTAATCGGTACATTCATCTTTCTATCCATACTATTTCCTCCTTATAAAATTTGAACTTCTTTCTCAAGGAGAAAGTTCGCATCTCCACCTATGGTGCGAAGTTCAAATTTCCAAAGCAAAACTATTAAGTTTTGCGTTTTCCAAAACAAAACCATAAGTTTTGCATTTTTGCCCAATTAGATTTCACGCACTGCATGTCGGTTTACATGACAGCAAATATTTACCGCTACCGGCAGACCTGCAATGTGAGTAGGATATGTATTGATATTCACAGCCAAAGCGGTGGTCTTGCCGCCTAAGCCGCCGGGACCGATACCGCTTCGGTTGATTTTCTCCAGCAGTTCTTCCTCCAGCTCCTTCACATAGGGAATCTCAGAACGTACAGATACATTGCGGGTCAGTGCTTTTTTAGCCAAAAGCGCACATTTTTCAAAGGTACCTCCAATACCCACACCAATTACCATGGGAGGACAGGCGTTAGGGCCTGCATCCTTTACCGCAGTCAATACAGCCTCCTTGACACCTTCTATTCCATCCGCGGGAGTCAGCATAAAAATACGGCTTTTATTTTCACTGCCGAAGCCCTTCGGAGCCACCGTAATTTTTACCTTGTCACCGGGTACAATCTCCGTGTGTAAAATGGCAGGTGTATTGTCCCCCGTATTTTCACGGATCAGAGGATCCTTTACTACAGACTTTCTCAGGAATCCATCTACATACCCTCTGCGAACCCCCTCATTTACAGCGTCCATAAGATTTCCGCCAACAAAATGGACCTCCTGACCAATTTCCAGAAATACCACTGCCATTCCGGTATCCTGACAGATAGGAATCATCTCTTTGCCGGCAATTTCCAAATTCTCCTGCAGCTGGCACAGAACCTGCTTCCCCAGAGGCGCTTCTTCCTCCTCAGTAGCCTTCTTTAACGCCGCATCCATATCAGGCGTCAAAAAATGAGTTGCCTCTATACACATCTCCTTGATGTTGTCTGTCAACAGTTTTACATCCACATCTCTAATCATCAAAGTTCCTCCAAACCTAAAATATCACACCAAAGCCCTGCTGTCAGCCCAGCCAATTGCACAGCTGCTGGGATACCACAACCACCGCAATCAAGGAGATCGGATACGTAGCCGCATAAGCGGAGGCCACATCGTCCGTACCTGCCACATTGATCAAAGTCCCCAGAGCAGGCGTACTGGTCATTCCTCCGGTAATAGAGCCCAGATTGTTCAGAAGATTCAGCTTCAGCACATATTTGGCAAAAAGAAATCCCACAATCATCGGCAATACGGTCATTATAATTCCATATATAAAATATATAGGCTTAAAATATTCCACAAACTTGGCACCGCCTGCTACCCCCGCGCCAATCAAAAACAGCATAAGACCAAATTCCCGGAAGATCTCCAGTGTCTTTTTGCTGATGGTAAAATTCACAGGACCCATATGTCCGAAATGGCCCAGAACCAAAGCGGTGAGCAGGGTGCCGCCAGTAGTGGTCAGGGAAAAAGAACCGATTTTAACAGCACCCATAAAAATCCCTATTAAGGCGGCCACAGCAAAGGCCATGAAACCGTGAGGATCCATATGGATCAGCCTGCCCTTGTACTCCTTTTTATCTCCCGTATCTACGATGGCAATTTTAGCCCGTTCCTCCTCCATATTGGCCTTCATCAGCTTAGGAATCAGCTGTACAAACAGCACCACACCAATTACACCAAATAAATAGGCAATACCGTGACCTACTGTAACAGCACTTTCGTACTGTTCCGCCACCGTAGCTTTGGCCGCAGAAAAAGCCGGGGTACTGGTCAGTGATCCGGACAGAATTCCTACCAGCATAGCGACAAATTCCTTGGAATCCGCTTCAGCGCCTCTTCCTATATAATAACAGGCTATGCAGGACAAGCCGCCTACAGCAATAATAACCAATCCCAATACAATATAGGACTTGAAATTCTTTTTCAGGTTTTTAAAAAAGTTCGGGCCCGCAATAAATCCCACCGCAGTGACAAACAAAATCAAGCCCAGATTCTCTACAATTTTCAGCGCATTGCCGCTGATATCAACCACGGTACCGTCAGAAAGCTTCTGTATCACGGTAGAACTGATGGTGCCAGAGAAGAGCGCTCCGAACAGCAGCGCTACAATAAACACACCGGCCGTGCCCAGGCACACGCCTTTCACAGTAATCCTGCCAAGCGCATAGCCTACTGCTGCAATAATAAATACACTCAGCATTAAAAAGGATATTCCGGTTATAGAAATGACTCCGTCAAACAAATCCATTAAAACAATTCCTCCTAAGCTCTGAATCTATTAAAATTCCTTTGTTCTTCCATGGGTATAAGTAGGCAGAAGCTTAGGAGAAACACAGTCACTTACCACGCCGGCCGCCTGAAGCTCCTTTTCAAAAGCAGCAACATGGTCAAGTGTCATTTTGCCAACGGAAACAGACTTAGCCTTTGCAGAAGCATTCTTACCGGCATTCCGTCCGAATACAATAATATCCAAAAGAGAATTTCCCATGAGACGGTTTCTGCCGTGGATTCCTCCCACAGCCTCTCCGGCCACATACAGATTCTCAATGTCTGTCATGCCGTCGGCGGAAATCTTCAGACCGCCGTTCTGATAGTGCAGAGTAGGATATACCAGAATCGGCACCTTTCTCATGTCAATGCCGTATTCCAGATACATCCGGAGCATAGCAGGAATTCTCTTTTCAATGGTGCCTTCTCCGTGAATCATATCAATCATAGGAGTGTCCAGCCATACGCCGTATCCGCCGCCGGGAGTAGGCACCCCTTTGCCGTTTGTGCTGCACTCTCTGATAATGGAGGAAGCCGTAACGTCTCTGGTTTCCAGAGGATTCATAAAGGCTACGCCGTCTACATTCACCAGCAGGGCGCCCAGAGAACGGACCTTCTCCGTAACCAATGCCCCGAAAATCTGGGACGGGTAAGCAACACCGGTGGGATGGTACTGAATGGTATCCGCATACAGAAGCTCTGCCCCTGCCCGGTAACCCAGAACCAGACCGTCAGCAGTGGCTCCGTAGTGATTGGAGGTAGGAAAGCCCTGATAATGCAGTCTGCCTGCGCCTCCAGTTGCAATAATGACAGTCTTTGCCCCGGCGATCAAGAGTTCACCGGTTTCCATGTTCTGGAGCACCGCACCGCAGGCCTTGCCTTCCGTATCCTTGATCAGCTCAATAGCCGCCGTATAGTCTACAACGGGAATCTTTCTGTTCCAGACTTCATCCCGGAGCACCCGCATAATTTCCGCACCGGAATAGTCCTTGCAGGCATGCATTCTCTTTCTGGAGGTGCCGCCGCCATGAGTGGTGACCATGGTACCGTCCTCCT
The DNA here is from genome assembly GCA_902465325.1 of uncultured Oscillospiraceae bacterium. Lineage (GTDB taxonomy): Bacteria > Bacillota > Clostridia > UBA1212 > SIG427 > CABQMV01. The sequence goes on along the minus strand of CABQMV010000014.1, from coordinate 14,985 downwards.
CCTTGTCAAACATAACCCCCAGTTCATTCAGCCATTTAATAGCGCCCGGGGCATCGCATACCAGCTTTTTCAGCAGCTCAGGCTTATTGCAGAAATGTCCTCCGCCTAAAGCATCCAGATAATGGGTTGCCGGAGAATCGTTTTCCTTATCCGCGGCCTGAATCCCGCCTTCCGCCATCATGGTATTGGCGTCGCCGATACGCAGCTTGGTTACCATCATGACCTTCGCGCCGCCGTTGTCCGCTTCAATGGCAGCAGAGGAGCCTGCTCCGCCTCCGCCGATTACCAGCACATCTACATCGTAGTCAGGCTGGGAAAGGTCAATGTCCTTTCCCGCAATGCGGCTTGTACCCTGGAGTAAATGACAAAGCTCCGTAGGTACCTTTTCTCCCTTGTTGGGGCCTACCTGTAAGGTTTCAAAGCCCGTTTCTTTATAGTCGGGATGGTATTGCTTCAGCAGAGCATCCTTCTCCTCTGCTGTCATCTTTCTCAAATCTGCTCCAATCCTGGAGTCTCTGGTAGCTTCCACTTTCTTTATTGAGGCCAGCATTTCTTCTGTCAGCATGTATGTCACCGTCCTTTTTTATTTCTCAATATCCCTGTGGTTGTAAAGCTCTTTAAGCTCTTCAATGGGCTTTTGCATAACCTGCTCGATGAGCATCTCGTGCTCACCCTTTTCAATTTCCTCAACCCTCTTGGTCAAATGCTTGGATTCGGGAGCAATGTACTTGCCCGTCAGCCTTCTAGCCAATACCGCCACCTGAGGATGGGTAATGCCGGCAGGGCATCTGGAGGAACAGATTCCACAGGCTACACAGTCAAAAGAAGCGTCGGCGCATTTTTTGTATTCCCCTCTCTGGGCATAAGCAATATACTGCATAACCGGCAATTTCTGAGGACAGGCCTTTGTACAGGCGTTGCAGCCTATACAGCTGTAGATTTCCGGATAGAGCTCCATCATAATCTGCTCCGTAGGCTTCACCTGATTAATATCATATTCTGCCTTTTTGGTCGGAAAGAAGGGAATACTTGCAATGTACATTCCCTCCTGAACCTGTGTCTGGCAGGCCAGACAGGTCTTCAGCTCAAATTCCCCCTTGATTCTGTAAACCGTAGCGCAGGCGCCGCAAAAGCCGTTACGGCAGCCGCAGCCCCTTACATATTTATATCCCGCGTACTCAATGGCGGTCATGATCGTCAGACTCGCCGGTACCGAATACTTTTTGCCCATTATATAAACATTTACCATTTCTTCCATGCTCTGTGACCTCCATTAATATTCATTCGGTAATTCGTCTATTTCATCACAGCGGAACACCGGACCGTCCTTGCAGACATACTTCGTACCGATATTGCACCGCCCGCATTTTCCGATTCCGCACTTCATCTTTAACTCCAAAGTAGTGTATACCTGGGTTTTGTCAAAGCCCATTTCAATTAAGGCAGCCAGTACAAATTTGATCATGATCGGCGGGCCGCATATAATTGCAGTTTTATCCGCAGAAAAGGCCAGCTCTTTCAGATAAGAAGGCACAAAGCCCACATTGCCCGTCCAGCCCTCCTGAGGTCGGTCAATTGTCAGATATACATGGATGCCCTCTTCCTTGGACCACTCGTTGACAATCTCATCGTAATCCACCAGATCATCGGCACTTCTGGAACCGTAGAGAATATCCACCGTTCCATAGTCCTGCCGGTGGGCTCTTACATAATTAATAACAGAGTGCAGCGGCGCCAGTCCAATACCGCCGGCAATAAAAAGCAAATTCTTACCTTTGAATTCGGTATCCACCGGAAAGGGCTTGCCGAAAGGTCCCCGAACGCCGATCTCCTGCCCAGCCTCCAGCTGATGCAGGCATTCTGTCAACAGGCCGCAGCGTTTGATGCTGAACTGCTTGAAATCTCCCTGCGTGGGGGAGGAGGTAATGGAAAACATAGCCTCTCCCACTCCCGGCACAGTAACCATGGCGCACTGTCCGGGCCTATGATCAAAAAGCTTTCCTCCGTCTGCCGCTACTACGGTAAAGGTTTTTACATCGGGGGTATCCTCTCTCACCTCTGTAATGACAGCCTGAATCGGTATCAGCTTATCTTCTGAAATATTTGCGCTCATTTTTCGTCACCTCCGAAAGCTTTTATCACCTTGGCTATATTCATAGAGATGGGGCACTTGCTCACACACCTGCCGCAGCCTACACAGGAATATTCTCCATCGTTATTGGCGGGAAAGTATACCAGCTTATGCATAAATCTCTGTCTGAATCTCTGCAGCTGGGTAGGTCGGTTGGTCCCGTGGGCCATCATGGTAAAATCGCTGTACATACAGGAATCCCAGCACCGGAACCGCTGAATCCCGTGACCGGTATCGTAATCTCTTACATCATAGCACTGGCAGGTAGGACAAACAAAGGTACAGGCCCCGCATCCCAGACAGGCCTGACTCAGCTCCGCCCACTGAGGCGCATCAAATTTCTCCTTGGTAGCCTCTCCGTTCCAGCCCTCCAGGCTCAGCTTTGTCAGAGGCAGCTGCTCCGTAATATGTACAATTTCAACCTTTTGAGCCTCCACTGCCGCTGTATCCGCTTCTTCAAGAATTTCCCTCAGCGATTCAGTAAGAGCCTTTCCTTTCTCCGTTATAGGCTCCCAATAAAGCTGGCCGTCTGTCAGCCAGGTAGAAATATCTCCGCCGGGATTGGCCGCGTCAATTCCGAATATTTTACAGAAACAGGTCTCCTCCGGTGCGCCACAGGCCGTGGTAATTACAATACCGTTTTCTCTTCTTGCCTTATAGAACTGGTCTGCAGGCTCCGCTAAAAATACCTTATCCAGTATGTCAAAGCTCTTGGCATCGCAGGCCCTTACACCGAACAGTACAAACTGCTGATCCGGCAGCGTCCCCGTTTCTATGGAAATTTTCTTGCCTTCTTTTTTGAAGGCTACAATATTTTCACTCTGAGGAAAGAACAAATCCTTTGCAGACTTTACGGTCTTCAGCTCTTCGGCGCAGTATTCCTCCCCCTCAGACCACTTACTGAAATTCACCTGGCCGTTTCGGCGGATAGGCATATATAGGGTCTTTGTATCGGCTATCCTGCCAAAGAGGACGGTTAATTTATCGGCCGCAATCTTATACATATCAATCACCATTCCCTTTCTCTTCCACAATAGAAGGCTCTACGTCCCCAAAAGTAAAGTTTACAAGGGGCGGACGGGCGTTGGGATCTTCCCCGGCCTGATATTCTCCATAGAATTCGTCAATGTCTTTAATAAACTTCCGGTTCAGAAGGTGAAGGGGAATGCCCTGAGGACATACCCGGCTGCATTCTCCGCAGTCTGTACACCGGCCAGCCACATGGAAGGCACGGACAATATGAAACATTTTTTCTTCAAAGGTGTCTGTGTTAGCCTTGCTGGCAACCCCGGATCTGGGATTATCAAAAACACATTTCATGCAACTGCAGGCAGGACATACATTCCGGCAGGCATTGCAGCGGATACACTTAGAAAGCTCCCCGTTCCAGAAAGCAAACCGCTCCTGGGGAGACATAGCCTCCACCTGAGCCACACCGGCAAACCGGTCAGCCTTCTCCTGCTCTGTCTCCGGCTCCGGATCAATAATTTCATCAAAGGCCTTGTGCTCTTTTCCTTTACAGGACAGACACTTTTCAAGGAGTACCTCCCTTTTGTCACAGCTCTTATCTCCGTATATGGTTTTAATCTCTAAAGTATTGCCTTTGTCAATTACCTTCGTGATTCCTTTGATGCCTTTGGCCTTAATTTTCTCGATATCCAGCATACCTTTGCAGCCCAGCCCCAGCACATAAAGCTTCTCTCTGTCAATTCTGTGCTCGTTCAGCAGCTGATTGAAGCTATAGGTATCACAGGGCTTTAAAAGCACCAGAAGCTTACCCTCTGTCTGCTCTTTGCACGCCTGAATTAAGTATTTGCTCAAATTGGCACCGCAAAAGCTGTCGTAGACCAGCTGCTCCAGCTCCTCTTCCTTTTCAAAGAAGGCAGGGGTCACATCGTAGAAAAAGTCACCGGGGGTCCAGCCCAGAACTCTGGTAACAGTTCCGTCTGCCAACAGCTCCAAAATTCTTTTTTTCATCAATCCTGTTATTTTTTGCATCTCAAATCCCCCAGTTTCACATTCTCACCTAATTCGTGGATTTTCTTTGCGAAGTCGTTCATAACAAGGGAGAACTTCTGGCCCTCTGCGGCAGAAACCCACTCCACGCGGGTCCTTGCTCTGTCTACACCCAGATAATCCAGCATACTGAACAGCAGCGTCATTCTCCTTCTGGCATAATAGTTGCCTGTACTGTAATGGCAGTCTCCCGGATGGCAGCCACACATAATAACACCGTCCGCCCCTCTCTCAAAAGCCTTTAATATAAACATGGGATTTACACGGCAGGAACAGGGAACTCTGATAATCTTTACGTCCGCCGGATAGGACAGACGGCTGGTACCTGCCAGATCAGCACCGGCATAGCTGCACCAGTTGCAGCAGAACGCTACAATGAGAGGCTTAAATTCTTTTTTTGCTTCTGTATTCTCATTTACTTGCATATTGCATCTACCTCCGCCATGATTTGTCTGTTGCTGAAGCCTTTCAGATCCATCGCGCCGGAAGGACAGGCAACCGTACAGGCGCCGCAGCCCTGACAAAGGGCGCTGTTCACCCGGGCCAACCGCCGGATTTCCTTCTTGCCGTGATCGTTGACTTCTTTTTCCACATAATCAATTGCACCGTAAGGACAGACCTTCTCGCAGGAGGAGCAGCCGTTACACATGAGCTCATCCGGGAAAGCAGTACAGGGGTTTGTCACCAGCTTATTCTTGGCCAGCAGACCCACTACCTTCACCGCAGCAGCACCGGCCTGAGAAACGGTCTCGGGAATATCCTTGGGACCCTGGCACACGCCGGAAAGAAATACGCCTGCTGTAGGACTTTCTACAGGACGCAGCTTAGGATGCGCCTCTGTCAGGAAATTGTTGGTATCTATGCTTGCCGTCAGCATGGTCGCAATTTTCTTAACCCCGTCGCTGGGCTCTATGGCCGCTGCCAGAACCACCATATCCGTATCAATCATCACCCGTTCGTTGGAAATCAGGTTCACAGCTTGAACGGTAAGCCCGCCCTTTTCGTTCTCATAGACCTTGCCCACCATTCCTTTTATGTAATCCACACTGTACTGCTCTACTGCTCTTCTGTAAAATTCGTCAAAGTTTTTACCGGGCGTACGCACATCAATGTAAAACACATGCACATTTACATCCGGATATTTTTCCCGGATCAGCATAGCATGCTTAGCAGTGTACATACAGCAGATCTTGGAACAGTAGGTCTTTCCTCTGCAGGTGTTGTCTCTGGATCCCACGCACTGTATAAATACAATATCATGGGGATGCTCCATATTAGAGGGCCGTAAGAGGGTTCCCTTTGTAGGTCCGGCGGCGTTCATCAACCGCTCCAGCTCCAGCGAAGTCACCACATCCGGGTGCTTGGTATACTGGAATTCGTCGTATTTGGCTACATCGGAAATCTGATATCCGGTGGCCACGACAATGGCGCCGTACTTTTCTTCTATTATTTCATCCTGCTGGTCGAATTTGATGGCTCCCGCAGAGCAGTTTTTCTCACAGAGGCCACATTTTCCCGTCTTAAAATGCAGACAGCTGGTGCTGTCAATCACTGCCACATTGGGCACTGCCTGGGCAAAGGGAATATAAACGGCTCCTCTGGTATTCAGGCCGCAGTTAAATTCATTTTTTGCCTTTCGGGAAGGACATTTCTCAGTACAGACCGCACAGCCTGTGCACTTGTTTTCATCTATAAACCGGGCTTTTTTCCTAATTTTAACAGTAAAATTTCCCACAAAGCCCTTAACCTCTTCTACTTCGCTGTAGGTATAGAGGGTAATATTCTCATGCTGCGCCGCTTCCACCATTTTAGGGGTCAAAATACAGGCTGCACAGTCTAAAGTCGGGAAGGTTTTATCCAGCTGCGCCATTTTACCCCCAATTGTAGGAGATTTCTCTACAATGTCTACCTGATAGCCCGCATCCGCAATATCAATGGCGGACTGCAGTCCTGCAATACCGCCGCCGATAATAAGGGCTCTCTTGGTCACAGCGCTCTCTCCCGGCTGCAGAGGTGCGTTCAGGCTGACCTTGGCAATGGCGGCCTTAGCCAGTATAATAGCTTTTTCTGTAGCCTCGTCCCGGTCCTTGTGGATCCAGGAGCAGTGCTCACGGATATTGGCAATTTCTACCATATAAGAGTTCAATCCGGCAGCCTGGGCTGTCTTTCTAAAGGTGGCCTCATGCATACGGGGGGAACAGGAACAGACCACGATTCCCGTCAACCCATGCTCTTTAATCGCATTTTTGATCAGGCTCTGCCCCGCTTCAGAACACATATACTGATAATCCTGCGCAAAAACTACGCCGGGTTCATTCTTTACGGCTTCGGCGACCTTTGCTACATCTACGGTTGCAGCTATGTTGCTTCCGCACCAACAAACAAAAACTCCTATTCTCTGCAAAATGAACACTCCTTTACTTGCTGTACTTTCTGAAGGCGCTGGCAATCGCCTGCTGCGGCAATTCCGGATCCAGCTTGCCCGGAATTTCGTCCGGTGAAAGGAAGTTTGCGCCCTTCTGTCTGATTACGGAAACTCGTACCGCTTCTATCAATCTGGCAGGCTCTACACTCCTGGGACACCGCTCCACACAGGCGAAGCAGGAAAGACATCTCCAGAGAGACCTTGACTCCAAAAGTTTATTGACGCGTCCGTCTACAATATAGGATACAAATTCGTGAGGATGGATATCCATTTCTTCAAAGGCAGGACATGTTGCCGAGCATTTTCCGCATTTCATGCACTGTCTGGGGTTTATTCCGCTGATTCTGATAACCTCTTCGGCTATTTCTTTTTCTGTGCTGTGCATTCTGTTGTACCCCCTCTCTCACTGTACACCCAGAGCTTCCGCCAGAAGCTGAGTAAAATAGTATACGGGCAGCTTATCTTTGCTGTTCTCCTTCAAATTATAAAGACATAGGGGACAGGCCGTTATAATTTCATCTGCACCCTTTCCTTTAGCAGAATCAATAACCTTACCGGCCATTTTACAGGCCAGGGCCTTATCGTTCATGGTCATATAGCCTCCGCAGCATTCGTTGCGGAAAGGATATACCACCGGCTCCGCTCCAATTGCCCTGATAAAGTCCTCCAGTATCGTGGGATTTTCCGGGTCGTCAAACTGCATTTCCTTGCTGGGACGCAGCAGCATACAACCGTAATAGGCGGCAATTTTTCTGCCCTTTAAGGGGCTGACAATTTTTGCCTTTAACTGATCAAAGCCTACTTTATCCCGGAGCATTTCCAGATAATGCATGACCTCTGTCTCTCCGTTATAGGCTTCCTCCAGCTGCAAATAGTTGTTTACTCTTAATATAATATCCTGATTGGTCCGCATGTCCTTGTTGACACGTTTGATAACGTGATGACAGGCAGAGCACAGAGTTATCAGCGGCCGCCCTTTTTCTCTGGCACTTGCCAAAGCTCTTACCGCTGAAAGTTTGGTGGCAATTTCATCTGAAGCCAGGGGATATACCGCACCGCAGCACTGCCAGTCTGGCAGCTCTTCCAGTGTTATACCCAGGGCCTCGGCAGCTTTTCTGCCGTATGTATCAAGCTCTTTTGCCTTTGTTTTTAATGTACATCCGGGATAATAACTATAAACCATGTCTCTTGCCCAAACTTATAGGGCCAAACCTCCTCTTCTTACTGAATATCGCACGTGATAGAGTATATACCTTTGTGAATTACTTGTCAATCTTATTGGGCGGGTTTTTCCATGTCAAAAACCGTCAAATGCAGCTGAGGAAAAGAGCCGTTGTGTACCTCCGGTCTTTCGCACTCATAAAAACAGTATACGCGGCCGTCTCTGTCCACGCACAGGTCTGAATATCCGGCCCTGTCTTCAATTTTCACCACAGGAGTCCAGGTCCTTCCGTCATCCTCGCTAACCTTTAACGTAAGATTGACCCGAGAATCCTCCGGATCTCCCGAAGTGTCACAGTTGGCAAAATACAGCTTATTCCGGTAAGCAATCATCCCCGCTGAGCACTCAGGGTCCTTCAGCTGCGGATCCAGAAAAGCCGGACCGAAGCTTTCGCCGCCATCCTGGCTGACAGCTACCGCCCGAAGTTTCGCCGGGTTCCCGTTTCTCATATTAATCATCAGGCATCCGTCAGACAGCTCTGCTACCACAGCCTCACTGGAATTTCCAATCAGCTCATCTTGAAGCAGACCGCCTGCTTTCCAGGTCTCTCCCCGATCATCACTGTATATCACACCGGGACAGGCAGGCCAGTGTGCTTTATCGTCGTCAGCATTGCCGCCTACCCATACGGGCATAACCAGCCGCCCGGACTGCATAACAATTCCGTGACTGGGACCGGAGGCAGAGACAAACCACTCCTTTCTAGAACGAAAGCCGTCAAAAGCATAAGTGATCTCCCTAGGCTCCGTCCAGGAAAGCCCATCGTCTGTACTTTTTTTATAAAAAGCTCTCCTATAATTTATATGATAGATCAAATGAATGGTATCGCCGTCTACTATCATATTGGCGTTGTTGACTGTCTCCTCCTGCTCACTGGGAATCAGTACAAAAGGTCCCTGCCAGCTCCTGTCCGTCCCCTGGGCGGGTGCTTGGCTTCGCCATAAAATGATTTCTATTTTCCCCCAGTCCGTACCGCCGCTGCGTCCTTCACAGTATGCCAGCAGCGTATTTTTACCGGTACAGACAATCCCAGGAATTCGATATTCTGCATACGCCCCTTCATTATAAGTAGACAAATGTCTCTTTCCCATTCAAATCACCGATCCTTATTTCAATATCATGACAGCGCCTGCACAGGCAGCTCAGGCCTCTTTGCCTTATAACAAACGCACAAGACGTCTATTTCGCCCTTTTTATAGTTTACCATATGCTCACATTCAGAACAAGGCAAAAAAAGCTTTCTTTTTACAGAAAAAAGCGATTCCAATACAGTACAGCAGACAACACAAGACCCCGAAAGCGATGCTTTCGGGGTCCGCAAATCTTCTCTTTATTAATTGACTTCAGGCAGCTGTGCAAATGATTTTTCCAATTCTGCATCGGTAGGAACACTGTCTGACATTTCTCCGTCATTAAATTTCTGGTACGCCACCATATCGAAATACCCGGTGCCGGTAAGGCCAAACAAAATGGTTTTTGACTCCCCGGTTTCCCGACATTTCAGCGCTTCATTCATGGCCGCCAAAATAGCGTGGCTGCTTTCAGGAGCAGGCAAAATTCCTTCACAGCGGGCAAATTTTTCCGCCGCCCGGAATACCTCGGTCTGTTCCACAGATACGGCCTCCATGAACCCATCGTGGTAGAGCTGTGATAAAATCGAGCTCATACCATGGTAGCGCAGACCGCCGGCGTGATTCGCCGAGGGAATAAAGCCGGAGCCCAGCGTATACATTTTAGCCAGAGGACAAACCATTCCCGTATCGCAGAAATCATAGGCAAATTTTCCTCTGGTAAAGGAGGGACAGGAGGCCGGCTCTACAGCAATGATCCGATAATCCGCTTCTCCCCGCAGCTTTTCACCCATGAACGGAGAAATCAGTCCTCCCAGGTTGGAACCTCCGCCGGCACAGCCAATAATGATATCCGGACGGATCCCGTATTTATCCATGGCAGTTTTGCTCTCAAGACCAATAACAGACTGATGCAGTAAAACCTGTGATAAAACAGAACCTAAAACATAGCGGTATCCTTCTGTAGATACAGCCGCTTCAACGGCCTCAGAAATGGCGCAGCCCAGACTTCCTGAGGTACCGGGAAATTCCTCCAGGATTTTTCTGCCTACGCGGGTTGTATCAGAAGGCGACGGGGTAACATTGGCTCCGTAAGTACGCATAACCTCCCGTCTGAAAGGCTTCTGCTCATAGGAGACCTTTACCATATACACTTTACAGTCCAGACCAAAATAAGAACAGGCCATAGACAATGCGGTTCCCCACTGTCCCGCTCCAGTTTCTGTCGTTACCCCTTTCAGGCCCTGCTTTTTAGCATAGTAGGCCTGGGCAATAGCAGAATTCAATTTATGACTTCCGGAAGTATTGTTTCCCTCAAATTTATAGTATATTTTTGCGGGTGTATCCAATGCTTTTTCCAGAAAATACGCACGCACCAGCGGAGAAGGCCGATACATCTTATAAAAGTCCTGTATTTCCTCAGGAATATCAATATAAGCGGTATCATTATCCAACTCCTGCCGGATTAGCTCATCGCAAAAGACTGGACGTAAATCCTCATATCCCATGGGCTCCAAAGTAGCCGGATTCAACAGCGGCGCAGGCTTCTGCTTCATATCCGCCCGCACATTATACCACTGCTTTGGAATCTCATTTTCATTTAAATAAATTTTGTAGGGAATTTCTCTCATTTTCATCATCCTTTCTTATTCTAATCTAAAAAATAAAAGCACCTGTCCTCATTATAGGACAAGTGCTGAAAACCAACGCCTGCGGTACCACCTAAATTCATTCTTTCGAATGCTCTCTCTGTACAATAATACAGTCGCCCTTATAACGGCAGGCTCCCGTCTTCCCTAACAGAAATAAATTCTGCTCAAGTCGCCCTCACGAGTCCATTCGTTTCTGCGGCTGGGCTGAATTCCACCATAATCAGCTCTCTGTACCAGCTCCCGCTCAGAAAGTACTACTCTCGCTCAACGGTTTCACATATATTCTTCCTTGTTTATTATATGCTCAAAATGCTTATATGTCAATAGTTAAAATAAAAAATCACTCCGCCTGAAACAGGCGGAGTGAAAAGGTTGGGTAATAATTATAGTTTTCTTATTTTCTCTTTCTCTTTACTGCTACAACAGAAGAGAGTGCAACCGCCGCCAGAGAAACAAGTCCTAAATCAAAAGTAGCGGCATTGTCTGTCTGGTTAGGCTTTTTCGTAGGACTCGGTGCAACCGGAGTAGGATCTGACGGAGTCGTAGGCTCGGGGCTGTTATTGTCATTAGAACTTCCGCCCTCTCCGTTACGGTCCGCATACAAACTCTGAACCTCCTCGGAAGTAACCGCTGTATTGTATACTCTTACAAAAGAAGCTTTCATATCCTTTACATCAAAATTGTGAGCTTTATTGTAAGCGCCTATCCGGAAACCTTCTCCTTCATTCTGGGGCAGCGGATCCGTACTGTCCGTGCCATTGGCAGCGATAGGGGTTCCGTTCATATAGAAATACTCCATATTTCCCTCATGAACATATACCAAGTGTACCCACTGATCGAAGCTGGTATCTTTATTTCCGTATACCGTAATGGTGTCGCTACCAGTGCCGGAAAGAGATGACAGGCCTCTTCTGAAACCAATGGTCTGCCCGGAGGCGGAGTCTGTAAAGGAACCGCAACTAATCCCCGCTCCGGACCTGGTATTAAACCAGTATGTACCGCAAATCAAAGCAAAACCACTCTGCTTTGCCACATTAACATAAGCCTCTATCGTAAAATTAGAAGTAACCTCTCCATAATCCTTTAAAGTGTACTGCAAACAGGCTTCTTGAAATCTAGCAACTGTCTTGCCCAATTCTTCATCGGTTTCAAATGTAATATCGCCGCGATCTGCCTTCTCTACCATGCATGCACTAGGAGAACTGTCCTCCCAGTTTCCTGTACTGAAATCTACATTCAGCACCAGGCAATCTTCTAATGTAGCAGCGGAAGCTGGTACCAAACAAAGAGATGCAGCAACGGCAGCTGTCATAACTAAAGGCAAAAACTTTCTAACCATAATAAATCCTCCTATGTAAAATAACAACTGTGTTTTTATAATAGTCCCTCCAGCTCTGTTTGTCAAGTAAATTTTATAAAAAATCAACTATATTCTACAGCGGGACAAATATAAAAAATTTTCCATTTTTAAATTTACATTTTGAAAAAACAAGTTGGCAAAAATCACAATTCTCTTTTAAAACATACTATACTTATATAGGAAATAAAAAAATGAGGTCAAAATGATATCTGATACAGAAATAGCAAAAACAATACTGCAGCGCAGACCTGGAGCACAAGCGCAACTCCGCGGCTCCGCACAGTTTCCCGAAATACGGGGACATATTCTTTTTTATGAAACAACCCAGGGCCTTTTGGTAACAATTTCTTTATCAGGACTGCCTGACAGAGAAAAAGAAAAAGCCTGCCATAACGGAATATACGGACTACACATCCACCAGGGAAAGTTTTGCCGCGGCAATGAAGAGGACCCCTTTGCTGACACAGGGCCCCATTACAATCCGGACGGCTGTCCCCACCCTCAACACGCAGGAGATCTGCCGCCGATATTCTCAAACAACGGAACAGCTCTGAGCGCCATATTAACAGACCGCTTAAATATAAAAGAGATTGTTGGAAAAACGGTAGTACTTCACAGTATGCCTGATGATTTTACCAGTCAGCCGTCAGGAAATTCAGGACAAAAGATAGCCTGCGGCCCTATTAAAAGAAATTATCTGCTTCTGTAAATCAGTTTAAAGAATGTGGGTGCAGTCTGGACGAACAATATAAAAAATATGGGGATACAGAAGGCTTCTTTAGTAAAGTAATTGAGCCGGGACACATTTATGAAGTAGGTTATCCAAAATGTGTTTGTTCTGAAGTCTTATCAGGAAAGATAAGCGATAAAACGCACTGCGAATGTTCCAGACAAAGCGTACTGTATATTCTGGAACAGTTGTTGCCAGACAAAATAATTACAGTAAAAACGATTGAAACAGTTTTACAAGGTGCTGAGAAATGTCGCTTTCATGTGACGGTAGAATAAATTTCAGAGATAGTGGAAGCCATTTTGACAAACTGAATGGAGCAAATGAAAGGATAAATCCTAAGTTGTCAACCAAAACTAAATGCTATGAATTTACGCCGCAGATCTTTTCTGCGGCGTTTTGCTATATAACTCTGGCGCAAAGGTGTTTTTATCCCTTTGCGCTTTTTTCATATTCAAGATTCAAAGGAGGTGCGGCACATGTGGAGCGCAGTATCACATTTTCTGTCTTTCACGCTTGGCACAATCGCAGGCGTAATGCTGAACTGCGCTCTCTCGGTCACACACAGCCTTATGAGCCGAATTCTGTTTTGTTCAACGGTCTTTCAACATTGCTTCTCTGAACATTACAATTCCTCCTTGCTGTATTACAAAATTCCGCCTTTCTAAATTTAAAATGTACGCCCACAATATTGCAGGCGTACATTAAAAAAGCAAGTAAAATTGCAACTTATAACCGTACAGTATTATGCAGTATATTTACAAATAAGTGTTTTTATAATAAAATATATTCATCAAGATTACGAGGTGTAACTATGAAAGAGATACCGGATCGCTATTATTCAATGCCCGAGATTATGAAATATCTCGGAATCAGCCGAGATACTGCCCTGCGTTGGATTGCAACCAAAGAAATGCCCGCCCACAAGATAGGCAAGAAGTGGAAATTCAAAATATCTGAAATTGATGAGTGGGTCAATAGTGGAAAAGCAAAAGAATAGAAAAAGGAGTTATGTATATGTATTATCTAATTAAATATGCGAATCTTTATGTTGAAAAATACACGAATGGTAAATTGCTTCTCGATTTTACCGTCGAAAGCGAGTTTATTTTTTTCAGAAATAATGGCGATTATACAGAAAATATGAAGTTGTGGCAGTACGAACCAACGATGTTGTATTTTCGTATGGGGCTATTTGTCGCCGTAATTTGTTATGAAATAATGTTAGAAGCCAATAAAGCGTCGGGTGCTGAAAACACCAGTAATAACAAGGCTTTTCAAGAAATCCCATAACAGTTCTTAATCATTTGCAAAGGCTCTTGAAAACGCACCTTCAAAAAAGATATTTTTATGATTTCAGATGGAAAATTTAAACCCGCGCCCCAAAAAAAGATTGGCAGCAAAGGCGCAGCGTGACCTTTTTACAAAAAAGTCGCCGCAAGCGATATGCAGCTTGCGGCGACGTGGCCAGAGTGTCTGAAAAGAGCGAGGAAAGTATGATATAATAAGAATTGGACAATAGTCCATAAAGTGGACAAGCAAAATTATTGAAAAAAGTATTTTCAGCCTGATTGGGAGGCAGGCCGCGGTTATGGGAGTGGGGTCTGCGGGCGTTGTAGAAGCCGGAGATATAGGACACCAGGCTCTGCTTGAGCTACTCGACGATCCGGTAGCTGCGCCGGTTCAGTTCCTCTTTTTTCAAATACTTGAAAAAGCACTCCATGACAGCGTTGTCATAGGGGTGGCCCTTGGCGGAAAAGGACTGGACCATCCCCAGCTCGTCGATCACCTTGCGGAAGTCCCCGGAAGTAAACTGACATCCTCGATCCGTATGGAACATGACACCTTTGGAAATGCCCCGCAGCCTTACAGCATCCCGCAGGGTGTCAATTGCCAGGAACCGGTCAATTTTGCTCCCGACCCGGCAGGCGATGACCTTTCTGGTCAAATCTCTGGGAAAGAAGGTTCTGGCAGATGCCAGCATCCTCTTTGCTTACCGCCGCTTTTGGCGGCTTAACGGTGCTCATTTTGGGCAGCCTCATCTGTTTCATCAGCCGGTACACCCGACCTCCGCTGATGATAATGCAATGCTCCCGCGCAAGACAGAGGGTCATCTTCTTCGCACCCAGCCGTTTGTCGGACCGGGTGTAAAGTGCCAATATCCGCTTCCGAATCTCCACATTCTCCTGCTGCCGGCGGGAGGGCTGATGCCGCAGGGGCTTGTAGTAGGTGCTGCACCCGGCAGAGGATGGAGACGGAATGCTGACCGGACAGGGCGTCGATGGCGTTCAGTCTCTGTCTGAGTGTGGCGTGCGGAAAGAATGGTATCGTCATCTACCTTCACCTGGGAATATTTCCTCACCCAGTTGGAGAGGGCGG
>CABQMV010000013.1 GCA_902465325.1 uncultured Oscillospiraceae bacterium | reverse complement strand
GTCCTATCATCCTGTAGATTCTTCTGAAATGGCATTTAAAATCGCAGCTTCTCTTGCCTATAAGAAAGGAGTGGCTGAAGCAGCTCCGGTACTTTTGGAACCGATTCTTTCTGTTAAGGTGTATATACCGGAAAAGTATATGGGAGATGTTATGGGGGATTTCAACAAACGACGGGGCCGTGTATTGGGAATGTCACCTGCAGAGGACGGAATTCAGGAAATTGTAGCGGAGGTTCCGGCCGCAGAAATGTGTAAATATGCTACAGACCTGCGTTCTATGACCCAGGCAAGAGGCTCTTTTGAGACAGAATTTGCCAGATATGAGGAGGTTCCTTCCCAGATTGCGGCAAAGATTATAGACGACGCAAAACAAAATATGCAAAACGGAGAGATATAGGCGGATTTCCTGTTTGCATCTGCCAGTCTCATGGAAGTAAAGACTTGACCTTGTACAGGAGAGCGATGTCAATAAGTCTTTATGCAGTAGGAATGCACAGTGATATTGCTGTGCATTCCTATTTTCTGTTAACAATATTATCTGTCGCTTTTTGTGTTAAAGAGCAGGAGGAAGAACAATAGAACTGTTTTTTTGGAGCGGCAGATAGTTTTTTTCCTCTTCAGACCATTATATACTAAGATCATGGTAAAACTCAGTTCCGGCTGGTTATACCAAGAACCTTTGCTTTTTGGAGAGCACTTTATGCAAAATACAGTGCCTGCGTTTTTTCAGCAGGTTTCTTCCTGTCCATTTTTCATTGCGGGTCCTTGTGCAGTAGAAAGCTATGGTATGCTGGATGAAATAACAGGTTATTTAGTATCGAAAAATATATCTGTCATCCGTGCGGGAGCTTTTAAACCACGTACTTCTCCAGACTCCTTTCAGGGGTTGGGAACAGAAGCGCTGGCCATGTTTAGAAAAATCAGAAAAAAATACGCAGTAAAAATTGTATCGGAAATTGTGGATTTAAAATATTTGACGGCGATGTGCGAGGCTGTAGATATTTTGCAGGTGGGCTCCAGGAATATGTTCCACTATGAGTTACTGAAAGAACTGGGAAGGACAGGCATTCCTATTATTTTGAAAAGAGGCCTGTGTGCTACCGTATATGAGTATATACAGGCCGCCCAATACATTTTACGCGGAGGAAACTACAATCTAATTTTCTGCGAAAGAGGTATTCGGTCTTACGACCGGTGCACCAGAAATGTACTGGATTTGTCTGCTGTAGCAATTTTAAAAAAGGAGGCGGATTTTCCAGTGCTGGTTGACATCAGTCATTCTCTGGGAAGAAAGGATATTGCGGTACCTATGTCCAGGGCGGCACTGGCGGCAGGGGCAGACGGTATCATGGTAGAGGTACATAATCATCCGGAAAAAGCGCTTTCAGATTCTGGACAGCAAATGAGTTTTTCAGAATTCGATTTGTATTATGAGACATTATACAATGCACCGTCTGTAGGATAGGAAAGGAAGGGATTACAGCAGATGAGCGGAAGAGGAAAACTGAGAGTAAAGACCGAAAATATTTTACCGGTTATCAAAAAGTGGCTTTATTCAGACAGAGACATTTTTATCAGAGAACTGGTCTCCAACGCCTGTGACGCAATTTCAAAGCGAAGGACTGTATCCGGTGATACAGAAACCGACTTTCGCATTGACATTACCATTCATGCAGCAGAGAAGACCATTGCTGTAAGTGATAACGGCGTGGGAATGACAGAGGAAGAGGTCAAAAAATATATTAGTCAGATTGCCTACTCCGGAGCAGAGGAATTTTTTGAAAAATACGGCGGAGAAGTAAAAGGAAGCGGGATTATTGGTCATTTTGGCTTGGGTTTTTATTCTGCCTTTATGGTTTCTGATATAGTGGAAATTCACACTCTATCCTGTCAGGAGAAGGCTGAGCCGGTATGCTGGCGGTGTGACGGAGGACCAGAGTACAGTGTAAAAGCAGGTACCAGAGCGGAACCGGGTACGACTGTAATTTTACATATAGCAGAAGACAGCCGCGAGTTTTTAAAGGCCAGTCTACTGCGGGAGCTGTTGGAAAAGTACTGTTCTTTTATGCCGTATCCTATTTATCTTCATGGGGAGAAGGAGAAGGGGGGCAGGCCTGTTAACAATGTAAATCCGCTCTGGAACAGGTTTCCGAAAGACTGTTCTGAAGAGGAATATCGGACATTTTACCGGGAGACCTTTCATGATAGTAACGAACCGCTGTTCTGGATTCATTTGAATGTAAGTCATCCCTTTGTGTTAAAAGGGATTCTGTACTTCCCGAAACAGAGTGAGCCCTATGGGCAGCACCAGGGAAAAATTTCCTTATACAGCAATCAGGTCTTTGTAGCGGATAACATAAAAGAAGTAATACCGGAATTTCTGTTTTTACTGAGGGGAATAATAGACTGCCCAGACATGCCTTTAAATGTATCTCGAAGTTTCCTGCAAAACGACGGGACTGTTCAAAAAATATCTGATCACATTGTCAAAAAAGTTGCAGACCGGCTGACAGGGCTGTACCGCACTGAAACAGAAAAATTTAATGGATGCTGGGAGGACATCGCTCCCTTTATAAAATACGGCTGTCTCCGAGACGACCGGTTTTATACAAAAATAAAGGATATCTTAACGGTAAAAACCATTAGCGGTAAATATTTGACTCTGGAGGAATACGGAAAAAAGAATCAAATCATCTATTATGTTACGGATGAAAAAGTACAGGCTCAGTACATTATGTTGTTTAAACAGTTTAACCGGGAAGCTGTTTTTCTTAATCATGAAATTGATCAGTACTTTATTGGATTTTTGGAGTATAAACAGAAGACCTATCGGTTTAAACGAATTGATACAGAATTGCCAGAGGAAATACAGGAACCGGAATTGCAGGACTATTCCAAATTAACAGAACAATTTAAAAAGGCTGTTGACAGCCAGCAGATACAGGTCAAAACTGCCAGACTAAAAGATACAAATTTACCGGCGCTAATGATTATATCAGAAGAGGCTCAGAGACTGCAGCGAATGCAGACTGTGGAGCTGCCTCTGTCCGGCATGACAGGAGGCGCGTCTCAGGAATGTATTATTTTAAATACAAGCAGTACACTGGTCCAGCAAATTCCCTATTTAAAAAAGAGGGACAGAGGTCTGGTTTGCCAGCTGATTTATGACCTTGTAAAAATGAACAACAGACGACTGTCGCCTGAAGAGGTGCAGGCCTTCACAGAGCGAAGCATTGCTTCCCTGAGTGCGCTGACAGAGCATATTCGATGTGAGGTGGAAGTATCGGATGTGGAGATTATATTGTGATTTTGGCCCATCTTCATTCCCTTGTTATACAAAAAACGAAGGACAGGGATTTTTTGGAGGTTAACCGTACAGAGATTGAGCAGATTTGCAAAATCCTCATACAGGCATTCCAGGCAGGAAACCGGCTGTATTTATGTGGAAATGGAGGCAGCTGCGCAGATGCAGATCATATTGCAGCGGAATTTATAAAGGATTTTCGGATTAAACGGAAAAGAGCAAAGGGAACAGCCTTTTCCCACAGCATTCTTTGGCGACTGCAGGAAGGTTTACCTGCTGTTTCCCTATCCGGTCTGGCCAATGTTACTGCAATTGCCAATGATATGGACTACTCTCTGATTTATGCACAGCAGCTCTATATCTATGCGAAAAAAGGCGATGTGCTGTTTCTGCTATCGGCTTCCGGGCAGTCTTCCAATATAGTCAATGCAGCATATACGGCTCGTGAAATAGGAGTTTATACCATTGGTTTTACCGGAAATCAAAAAGAAAACAGGCTGCGGAGCATCTGCCGCAGGACCGTGGTCTTTAAAGGACAGACTGCAGCAGCTGTACAGGAAGGATATATGCAGCTGCTGCACACTGTCTGTGAAATTGTAGAGAGTGCTATTTTTAATAATAGTTAACAGAGGTGCTTTTTGAGAAGATTCATATGTTTTTTTATTTTATTTCTATTTGCTTTTTCTGCTTTCGGCATACCTGCTCTTGGAGAAGAGCAGACGCTTTCTGTTTCTGACGCTTTAGCTGCTTTAGACAATCTGGCTGATACTGCTGTAAAAAAGACAGGGACACCTGGTATTTCTGCGGCAATTGTATCGGAAAACGGCGTGGAATTCAAAAGCTATGGATATGCCAATCTGTCTGCAGGAGAAACCGTATCGCCAGACACCCTGTTTGAGCTGGGCTCTATGAGTAAAGCGTTTACCGGTTTGGGTATTATTTTGCTGGAACAGGAAGGAAAATTAAAGCTTACAGATGAAATTACCCAGTATATTCCCTGGCTGAAGCTGTATTATAAAGGAGAATATAAGGGCAAGAAAATCAACGGGGAGGTCCCTGTTACAGTAGGAAACGTACTGTACCAGACAACAGGTCTGCCCTTTAAGACCATTGGCTATATTCCAGAAGGGAATTCCGATGATATGCTGGAGAAAACTGTCCGTACGCTGACAGGGACCTATTTATCCTTTTATCCGGGAACGCAGCATTCCTATGCCACTATAAATTACGATATACTAGGTCTTATTATCCAAACTGTGTCCGGGGAAAGCTACGAGGAGTTTATTAAAAATGAAATCCTGATTCCCCTGGGACTGCACAATACCTATATGACCAGAGCAGAGGCGGTTGCCACAGGGAATATGGCGACAGGATATAAAACGGAGTTTTTTCAGGTTCGGGAATACGCGGCGCCGGAATACCGGGGCAATACGCCGGCCGGGTATGTGATCTCCTCGGCCAGAGACATGGCTCGCTGGATGGGGATCCAAATGGGAATTATTGGAATTCCGGAAAAATACCGGACAGCTGTAGAGCGGTCCCATGTGGGAAATATGACAGTGGCCTCCTCCGGGGATTCTTACTATGCTGCTGGATGGTCTGTCCACATCCGGGGAGAATATATTAGCCACGCAGGCTCTAATCCAAACTTTTCCTCTAACCTGACCATTGATAATGAAAAGCAGATTGGCATCTGTGTATTGGCCAATCTGAACTCTAATGTACCGGGATATATTACAGAAAACTTTTTTAATACAATATACAACCGGGGATTTACAAAGCTGGGTCAGGATACCTATAAGACCATGGATACTACTTTCTCCTGTATCTGCATTGGTTCGGTTCTCGTAGGCGCTTTTTTCTTTGTAATGTGTATTATTGCCGTTATTGAGATACTTCAGAAGAAAAGAATCCGTGAAAAATTTAAAGGCGCAAAGCTGGCCGGCTTATTGGTGGCAATCCCTATTATGATTTTTTACGGCTTTTGTATCTACTATTTGCCTAATATTCTGCTGGAACGGCTGCCCTGGGATGCCGTTGTGGTATGGGGTTCCAGAAGTATTCTATGCGGGGCTGTCTGCGGCTTCTTTGCCGGTATCATCTTTTTTATTTACGTATTGATTACGTTCAATTATCTAAAGCCTAAAGAGAAAAATTATCCTGCGCTGGTTCCTCTGTCCCTTATTAACGGTCTGACCAGCACACTGATTATTTTTACCATTAATGAATCCTTTAACCGAAATCTGGAATATTCCAAGGAACTGCTGGTCTATTTTATTTTTTCCTTGCTGTTTTTTGTGTATACAAATAAGCTGTTTGAAGGCCGTATGATTTTGATTACCAATGAAATCTCCTATGAAAAGCGGATGAGCATGATTGACAAGGTTATCCACTCCTCCTATCAGGCCATTGAAAAGATTGGGAGCGCCCGCATTTATTCCGGTTTGAATAATGATGTGGGGGTTGTAGCAGGTATTCCGGGAATGGTGGTTGGCTTTGCCACCAATTTGCTGACGTTTCTGTTCTGTCTGTACTACCTGTTGTCCAACAGTGTTGTGGCTTTTGCGGCGTCTACCTGTATTTTAGCGCTGAACAGCCTCATGGGGTTCATTACCAGCCGCCTTTCCGCAAAATACTGGGAAAAGCACAGAGATATACAGGATATCTATTTTGACCAAATGGCCGATCTGGTATATGGCTTCAAGGAACTGGTTCTGAGCAAGCTAAGAAAGTTGGCGTTTTACAAAGATATCAAAAAATATTCCAGGCTGTCAACGGATCTGTCTAAGGAGGCCGGCGTTAAATTCTTGAATTTTGGTGTCTATCATTCGTTGATGTATAACCTGATTTTTGGAATTGTAGTATTCATTTTTCCTCTGATTATACTGGATATCAATGCCAATGAGCTTCGGGAGACTCTGTTCATGGTGTTTTATATGATCGGGCCTTTTGGCGCTATTACGGGCATTATTCCCAATATTACTTCTCTGAGGGTTCATTTAAAGAGAATCAATAAACTGATTGAGGACTTAGAAGAGGTTTCTACTGGATACAGCAAACAGAAAGCAATGGTTACTGTTACACCGCCGGTAACCCTTCAGGTAGAAAATGTTGTGTACAGTTACACAATGAGGGATGAGGAAACGGAAGAGGAGAGTATTGAATTTACTCTAGGCCCGGTGAATCTGCGTTTTTCTACTGGAGAAATCACCTATATTACCGGGGGAAACGGCAGCGGCAAATCGACTTTAGGGAAAATTCTTTCCGGCTTGTATGCGCCGGCCAGTGGGGAGATTCTACTGAATGGTGAGAAGTGTAATATGGTGGATCTTAACGAATGTTTTACTGCTGTATACAGTGATTTTCATCTGTTTAAAAAACTGTATGGCGTAGATGTTTCAAAACAGGACAGGGAAATACGGGAGCTGCTCCATCATCTGCGGCTGGACCACAAGGTAGAGCTGGACGAAGAGGGCGCATTTCATTCTCTGAATCTTTCCACCGGACAGAGAAAAAGGCTGGCCTATGTAGTGTGTTGTCTGGACGATAAACCCTTTATCCTGCTGGACGAATGGGCTGCAGAGCAGGATCCGGAATTCCGGCAGTATTTCTATACGGAACTTCTGCCCCAGCTAAAAAAACAGGGCAAGGGTGTGGTTGTTATTTCGCATGACGACAGATATTTCTATTTGGCGGACAATATGATCAAATTAGAACGGGGCGTCGTTGTTTAAGGAGGAGTACTATGACCGAATATGAATTATCAAATGCACAGAAACGAATATGGTTTACGCAGAAAAAGTATAAAGATTCCCCTCTGTTTAATATTGGAGGGACAGTCCGGATCAAAGGCCCTGTTGACTTATCTCTTCTGAAGCGGGCGCTCAAGGTATTTATTCATGACCATACTGCGCTGCGTTTGCGGTTTACAGAACAGTCTGGGCATGTATATCAATATATCTGTGATGACGAGCCAGAAATTGAAACTCTTGATTTTGCAAGTAGCAGCGAACCAGAGGCAGCCTATTGGAAATGGTGCGAAGAGAGTGCCAAGACTGCTTTTCCTATGACAGACCGGCCATTGTATTATTTTGCCGTTTTTAGGCTGTCAGATGGGGATAAGGGATATTTTGTAAAAATTCACCACATTCTTGCAGACGGCTGGTCTACAAAATTATTGACGGAACAGGTGACCCGGTACTATGAGGCGGTGAGAAGCGGCAACATCCTGGAATCGGGCGAAAAACCTTCCTATCTTGATGCTATCACGAAAGAGCAAAACGAAAGATATGATAAAATGAAGGTGTATTGGCAAGAAATGTTTACGCCAATTCCCGAACTCTTGACTCGTTCAGATATGCGAAATCTGCGGGGAAAAAGAAAAACCTATTATATTGATAAAGAGACTCGACAGAAGCTGGATGCCTGCATTGCCGGCAGTCATATCAGCTACCATACCTTTTTTACTTGTTTATATTTGCTTTATTCGTATAAGAAGTATGGCAGAGAGGATATTGTAATTGGAAATCCTCTGCTTGGCAGAACAGGCAGTACGGAACGGCGGATATTTGGGAATTTTACCAATACCATGCCGTACCGTTATCTCATAGATAAAAATCAGACAATTAACGAAATGCTGGCAGCGGTTTCTTCCGATTTGAAAAAGAGCTTTGTCAACCAAAAGTATCCGTATAATTTACTGTATGAAAATTTGAATTTTCGTGAAAATGGTGCACAACGGCTCTATGATGTCTGTATCAACTATTATAACACAGTGCTGCCAAAAGAATTGGATGGCTATAAAATTGAGAATACGGAGTTTTACAATTCAGAACAGGAATATGCCCTGCAGATCATTATTCGGCACTGGAAAGACGGGGAATTACAGCTGGATTTTGACTATCAGCTATCCCGGTATTCAGAGAGACAGATCGACAACATGTATAAGCAGATGACAATCCTGATGGAACAGATGATGCAATCTGCTTCCAGTCAAGTAAAGGATATTATGCTACTCGGTGAAACGGAAAAGCAGGCGGTTATTTACCAATACAATAGTACAAAACAAGAATACCCGAAGAACAAAACCTGGCTGGATCTGTTTCTGTCAAATGTGGAAAGATACCCCCGGCACATTGCTGTATCAAAGGGTTTGGAATCTCTCACATATCAGGAACTTGATATCAAATCCAATCAGATAGCACAGCACTTATTTTCAACAGGAGTAGAAGCGGAGGATATTGTTGCCGCGATACTAGGACACGATATCGATACTGTTGCCGCAATCCTGGCAATTATGAAGTGTGGTGCCGTGTATTTACCCATGGACCTCAATACGCCCCGTAACAGAATCCGTGAGATTCTGGCAGAAAGTAAAGCCCGATACCTGCTGGTGAAAGAATATGATGCGGAAAATTACGACGTGGAGGTTATTTCCCTTTGTCATATGACCCATGATAATGATAATCTTGTCAAGATCAATCTCTGTACGCCGTCCGACATTGCTTATCTGTTATATACATCAGGGTCCTCAGGTACGCCAAAGGGCGTACCAATCCATCACAAAAATCTGATGAATTACCTCTGCTGGGCGCGTAATACCTACATAACAAAAGAGAGAGAGGTATTTGCTCTGTATTCTTCGCTGGCCTTTGATTTTACTATGACTTCAATTTTTTTGCCATTCATTTCGGGTGGTGAGATCAGAATTTATGATGGTCAGAGCGTAAAAAATATCTTTTCTGCTGTTATCCGTGAAAATATGGCTACGATTGTCAAAATTACGCCGTCCCACATCCCGCTGCTCACTGACGTTCCTGTCGATAAATCGTCGATTCATACCTTTATTATTGGCGGTGAAGATTTGAAACGGGAGCTGTGCGGCAAGCTATACAGAAATTTTCATGGAGATGTCAGTATCTATAATGAATATGGCCCCACAGAGGCCACCATCGGCTGTATGACCTATTTGTATCAGGAAGTGGACAGGGAGAACTCGGTCCCCATAGGCAGACCCATTGCGAATACCCAGATCTATTTGCTGGATGCCGACTTACAGCCGGTGCCAGAAGATACGACAGGCGAGATCTATATCGGTGGAGACAGTGTTTCCGCAGGATATTATATGCTGCCGGAAGAAACAAACAAACGCTTTATAGATAATCCGTATATAAAAGACTCTATTATTTATAAAACGGGCGACTTGGCATACAGAAATGAAGCAGGCGCGTTGGTCTACTATGGGCGCTGCGGTGACGAGATGAAGATACGGGGCAATCGGGTGAATTTATCTGAAATCACGTCAAAAATTATGGACAGCACTATGGCTGAAAACGCATATGTCTGTTCTGTAGCCTGCGGAGACAGTGTTCAGTTATGCGCCTACATTATACAAAACAGTAGCTATGATCTGGAACAGCTGAAAGAATTTCTAAAAACACAGTTGCCAGAATATGAGCTGCCGCAGTTTTATGTATGCCTGCGGGAATTTCCGTTGACCATTAACGGAAAAATCGACAGTACCAAATTACCTGCGCCTGATTTCGGCAGCAATATAGCGGAATCTATTTCCGACGGTCAGATAGATGTGCTGATTTCGGCTATCAGTTCTGTAATATCGGACAGAGATATTTTACCCAAAGACAATTTCTATGCCATCGGCGGTGATTCCATAAAGGCGATACAGATATCCTCTCGTCTGCAGGAAAAGGGATATGAGCTTACTGTCAGGGACATTCTGTTGAATCCCACTATCAGCAGTATGTCGGCATTGATAAAAATAAAAAATGAACAACAATACGAACAGGGAATCTGCAAAGGACAAATAAAAAAAACGCCTATTGTTTCCCGCTTTTTTGAACAGCATTTTGCGGATGAGGGATACTATAATCAATCGGTATTGTTGAAGCTCAAAAAATTTGTATCTGCCAAAGTACTAAATAAAGCCTTTCGTGTCCTGATCAGACATCACGACGCTCTGAGAATAAATTATGATGGATATACAAATCAGCTTTTTTATAATAACAGACACCTGGCCTGTAAATCTATTGTAAAGTCAAAATACTCCCTGAGTCTCAGACCGGAGATTTTAAATAAAATATTAAACAAAAAGCTGAATCACCGGTTTAACCTGAAAAAGGATCTGCTGATCCGGCCCTATTATATAACGAACCAAAAGGATATCGGTTATTTATACATCACTGTCCATCATCTAGTGATAGACGGCGTTTCCTGGCGGATCCTTCTGGAGGACTTGGCAGAGCTGCTGGAACATATGGACCGTTCCGATTTTAGGCTTCCCGCTAAGACCGCATCCTGTGCCTGTTACGCAGAGGCGTATTCCAAGTATTCAAAGGCTGCTCATTTTGACACCTCTTATTGGTATAAGATTTGTGAGGAGAGAAAAGATATTGTTCCCACGGATGTTTCGGGGAAAACCTTTGGACAGCGGAAAAAAATCAATTTTCATTTGGACAAGGTTTATACCGAAATGTTCACGGGAAAAGCAAATGAAAAATACCATACCAAACCGGACGAACTCCTGCTAATTGCTCTGGCGTTTGCGTTAGAAGAGATGTACCAGTTCAGTGATATGCGGGTTGATGTGGAACGACACGGCAGAGATATTCTGGGAGATGCGGATATCAGTCGGACCGTAGGCTGGTTCACGAACATCTTTCCTGTCCACATCCGGATGACAGAAGAAGGTTATATTGAAAAGATTCAATCGGTACGGGAGCAGATTCGGCAGACGGGCAGCCGGGGATACGAATACGGCATATTAAAATATATCAAAAAACAACTGGAAGATAGAGAAAAAAATATCTGTTTAAATTATTTAGGAGAATATGTACAGAGGCCCAATAAATATTTTACTTTGTCACGTATCTTATTTGACAACGCAGTAAGTCCTGACAATGAGGTCGACTCCTGTTTTCATATCAATGCCTTTGTAATGGAAAAATGTCTGAATATCTATATTTTTTATATTGACGCATTGGAGGAAGATTATTTACCGCATAGCTTCAGTTCTTGCTATAGAAGGCATTTGACAGACCTCTTGGAACACTGTGTGGATAATTAGAAGAGGGCGAGAATGATCTGTATCCTATGTGCATTGGAAATCGAATATAGGAATACTATAAAGTTTTTCTCTGTTGATCAGAGACTGATGCTGGATGAACAGTGGGAAGCTGTCTGGTGTGGACAACACCAATGGCTTGTGGTCAGATGCGGCGTGGGCAAAAACACAGCAGCGCGTTGTATGGAATACATAGCAAGCTGTTATTCCAATATCTCCGGTGTGATCTCTGCCGGCATGGCAGGAGCTGTGTCACCATTGGCAAAGATCGGAGATATTGTCATAGGCAGTGATATTTTGGATTATCAATTGGATGCTTTCCCGGAGGAGATCAGATGCGATACTCCGCTTTCCATTCAGGTCCCGAATACCTGCTGTTCCCAGGGCAAAATACTGAGCAGCAGCAATTTTCTGAACAATGGCTTGCTAAAAAAATTTTTGTATGAAAAATACAGGCCTATCTGTGTAGAGATGGAAAGTGCAGGCGTAGTCCGTATATGTAATAGAGATAAAATTCCTTTTACAGGGGTAAAGATCATCAGTGACTATGCCGACGGCAGCGCACTGAAATCTATACTGAAAATGGAGATTTCTATTACAGAAAAACTAGGGAGATTTCTATCAAATATATTATTGTAAGAGGAGTCAAAAGGAAAATCTATGATTGAAATACTGAAGGCAAAAATTCACAGGGCTACTGTGACAGATGCCAATCTGAATTACGAAGGTTCCATTACGGTCTATGAAGGGCTGATGGTCTGCGCGGGAATATTAGAGTATGAAAAAGTATCCGTGGTTGATGTCAACAATGGAAACCGTTTTGAAACGTATGTAATCAAAGGACAGGACGCAGAAAATGCGATTTGTGTCAATGGCGCCGCAGCAAGGCTTGTCAGTGTAGGTGACAAAGTAATCATTATGGCCTATCGACACATTAAAGAAAAAAATTATCTGAAGTTCCGGCCCAAAATCATATTTTTAAATAACGAAAATCGTATAAAGGAATTATAATTGAGCTGTGAAGGAAGGTGATAAGATGAATTTGGAAAAAGAAATTACAAAAATAGTATCTGCAGTCATAGAAATTCCGGAAGAGGAAATTGATGTAAACGCATCTTTTTTCGATGACTATGGAATGGATTCCTTAAAAGCCCTGGAAATTCTGGCAGAAGTGGAGAATACATACCATATTGCAATCAATCCGGAAAAATTGATGAAAATGACTTCTGTCTCTGAGGTTGTCAAAATTACAAAGGAGTATTTAAGCCCCGACTCCAATGGCTGATATATACATAAATGGCATATCCGTTGTATCAAAACATGGCACAGAACTGGATATGTATTGGAGGAACCTTAACATAGACGGAAGTGTATGTTCCGCTCTGCCGTATGAAAAGAAAAATCATAATAATCCGGAAGCTTACTTTATTGACATTTGTAAGGAAGGAATTGAAGCGTCCGCAAGGGATGCCGCGGTAACGCTAAATATGCCCGACGGTTGTATTGTAGTCGGAACCGGGATGGGACTTTCCGATATGTTTCTATACAGGGATAACCTGCCGTATCATTATCTGTCACAGCTTAAAGATAAAATTGCGTCGGCATTGGGAAGCGACATTCATGTCATCCTAATTGCAAATGCCTGCTGTGCGGGGGCGCAGGCCATTGCCTACGGGTTTGATTTGTTGAGGGCGGGCACCTATCAATATGTAATCGCCGGCGGCGCGGAAGTGTATTCACGTATAACACATGACGGATTCCGGCGATTGTGCGCGGTAGATGAAACCGGCTGTAAACCTTTTGATAAAAACAGAAAAGGAATCGCAATGGGAGAAGGTGCCGCCTTTTTTGTATTGCAGCCGTCGACTGCTTCCAATACATACTGCAGACTTTTGGGTACATCTGTGACGAATGACGCATATCATATAGTTGCTCCCGCACCGGAGGGTCTTCAGATCAGAAGAGCTGTACTCCAGGCATTAGGACAGGCCAACCTTTCAAAAGCTGAAATTGACGCTGTGGTCGCCCATGGCACGGGGACGCTGCTGAATGACAGAATTGAAGCGGATGTATTATATGAATTATTCGGTGAAATCGATGTGACTGCTCCCAAAGGAAAAATCGGACATACCGGAGGTGCCGCTGGTGCGTTTGGACTGTTGACAGCAGTATGCTGTTTAAAATATCAGCAATTGCCGTACATTGCCAATCTAAAGACTATTGATGACCCGGTAAAAATTAAACCGGTTACTTACAAACCTAAAAACAAAAAACTAGAACATATTTTGGTCAACGCTTTTGCGTTCGGCGGAACCAACACAGCTCTAATTTGCGGGGAGGCTTAGCATTATCAATAACGTTACACTAAAAAAGTATGTACAAATAGACAAGTGTAAATATCAAACTCGTACCATTACGCTGCCAGGCGACAGAACCACAGATGATTTTACAAAGAAAATATTATATACCGCGGCTGTATTATTTGATTTGGATTTTAGTGAACTTGAGAGCCAACGTACCGGCGCGGTCATTAGCACCCAAACCGGTCCTTATCGGTCTGTCAAAACAATATCTGAGATTATAAAGCGGGACGGCTACAAAGGGATCAACCCCAGCAGGTTTCCAAATGTGATGCTGAGTACCGCTCTGTCAAGATTGGTACAATATCTGGACATTCACGGCCCTGCCTGTGCCTTTTATGACAGTGATAAAAATCACAGAGACGCGGAACAATACTGTCAGGTTCAGCTGAATTCTCACAGGTGTCAGGGAATCGTTCTAATCTGCGCCGATGAAAATGGAGACAGTATAGGTAAATATTTTATCAGAAAAAATGAAAGTCGCATTTATTAATCCCAGAGGTACCCTTTTCAGTAAAAATCCGAAACTGTCACAGTTTTTGCGGGATACTACGACTATGGATAGCTTTCGCCATTTCTGGTCGGCGCCCTGCCTGGGGCTGCTTGCCATCGCCGCATATCTTCCGGAAGACTGGGAGGCAGTCTATATTGATGAAAATTACCGGGCCGTCAATTTTGAAGAATCTTTTGATTTTGTTTGTATCAGTGCTATGACCGTGCAGGCAGAGAGGGCCTATGCATTGGCGGAAGTTTATAGGAGAAAGAACCTATTGACTGTGATCGGAGGTATACACGCCACTCTTTTACCGGAAGAAGCGGGAAAGCATTTCGATGTTGTTCTGGCTGGTGAGGGGGAGGTCGTATTTCCTGCTTTTATCCAGGATTATCTTCAGGGTAAAGTAAAAAAGCTATACAAAGAAACACTGCCGGGTAAATTTGATCTGCGCCGTTGTATTATTCCCAGATATGATCTGCTGAAAGGGTATGAGTATCCGGTGATCAATCTCTACACCACCAGAGGCTGTCCCAGGAGATGCAGTTTTTGCTGTGCTTCCAACGTCTATGGGACTCAATACAGAAGAAAGTCCAACGGGCAGATTGTACATGAAATTGAAGTAATATCTAATCTGTTTCCGGGTAAACTGATTTTGTTTGCGGACGATAATCTCTTTGTTCTGCGGCGGCAGAGCCGCCAGCTGCTGAAGCTGCTAGCCGAAAAACATGTACGCTGGATTGCACAGACGGATATCTCCATTGCAGAGGATGAAAGTCTGTTGAAATTAATGTATCAGGCGGGATGTCAGTGGGTTGTGATCGGCTTTGAAAGCGTCTCTGAAAAGAGCCTCAAACAGGTTGAAAGCCGCGATTTTAAAAATAGATATATCCATCGTTACAGTGAAAAAATCAAAAAAATACAGTCCGAGGGCATAAGGGTATATGGAACCTTTATTGTAGGACTGGATGAAGATGAAGGTAGAATCTTTGATGATACGGCAGATTTTATATTGGAAAATCAGCTGTACGGTGCGAATATTACGGTGCCGACGCCTCTCCCCGGAACGGCTCTCAGACAGAGGTTAGAAGCAGAGAATCGGATTTATAGTCGAAATTGGGCGGACTACACGCTGTGGGATGTCGTAATACAGCCCAAAAAAATTACGGCTGCAGAATTGGAGAATGGTTTATTGCATGTTTATAAAAGAATTACTGAAAAAAACAGGGCGGATGAAAGATTGCGGTATATTTTTCAAGAGATGAAAAGAGGACTATATGGGAACAGAGATTAAAAAAAATATAATTCATATATTTAGTGAAATATTGGAGATTCCGGCGGATACGATTTCTGCTGAACAGACATTTGATGAATTGGGAATTGACTCTATTTTGTTTATTCGGTTGGTGGTCATGTGTGAAACCCAGCTCAATATGCAGTTTGAGGACGAAATGCTTTTGGTGTCAAAGTTCCCGGATGTTAAAACATTTGTAAATTATATCTGCCAGAGGCTGGAACCTCAAAATGGCCCAACATAATATCTGTTATGCCTTTCCGGGCCGGGAGGCTGTTACAAAAAGTTTGGACAACAGTTTTTATTTAAGTTCTTCTGAGGCGAAGCGTGCTGTAGAACAGGCCAGCGAATATGTCCATGCCGACCTCTATAAGATCGGATATCTGAATCAAGATATTTTTCCCAAGTGGCAGACAATTCTTCTGGTGACCCACTGTTATTCCATTTATCTGGCTGTCAAAAAACTCTTTGGAGAACCGATGGCCTTTGCAGGCTACAGTCAGGGAGAATTCAGTGCCTGTACAGCCGCAGGTGTTTTTGCCTTTCCAGAGGTGTTGGGCCTGATCGGACATCTGGAACAGCTCCTCCAGACTGAAATTCCGGAGAAAGAATGCATGTACAGACTGGTCGATATTGATATTACGGTACTGGAGAACTGTTGTAAAGAAATTGATCCTTCGGGAAACGATCTATGTGTCAGCGCCTATATTTCAGAAATGCAGAATATTATTTCTGGGAAAAGACGTTCTGTAGAGGCGGTGATTCCCTTGTTAAAAAAGAGAGGCGCCAGATGGGCCATTGATCTGCATTCTGACCGGGCCTATCACAGTCCTCTGTGCAATACTCCTGCAGCCCAAGCTCGAAAATTTTTTGAAGAAATAGATTTGCACGATGCAAGTGCTCCTGTTTACAGCTGTTATGATGGAACTGGGAGTATGGATGGACATACAATCCGGGACCATTTAGCTGCTCAGGTCAATCATCCTCTTCATTGGGGAAAAATTGTTGACGGTCTAACAAAAAGTTGTGTAACGGAAATACTGGAATTAGGCCCTGGCTGCACGGTCAGCGCCAATTCCAGACTGGTAAATAAAAATGTGAAATGCAGGTGGATTGGGTGTACAAAAGATATATGATCAAATATTTGAAAGCGTCAAAAACGCTGAACAAAAAAGAAGTAGGAAATAAAGCCTATACCTTAAACCGGCTTCATCATTTAGGCTATCCTATCTGTGACGGTTTTGTTCTGACGAGTGCTTTTTTTAAACGGTTTTATAGAGAACACGGGAATGACAGAAACTCCTCTGATATTATAAAAGACATACAAAATTCCGTTTTTGATAAATTCAGCCGTACTTTGTTGGCAAAAGTATATAAGGAGCTCTGTGCTTATACAGGGCGGCTGATTGTCCGTTCTACTGGTATAGAAGAGGACGGCTGCAGAAAGTCCTATGCGGGGGTTTTTAAAAGCGTATTGAATATCAAATCCTTTGAGGACATGCTTTCCGCCATAAAAACAGTATGGTGTTCCTATTTTGCAGAGACGGCCGGTGGATACCGCAGCGGAGCGCCGGTTACAGCGGCGCCAGTTTTGATTCAGTCCATGATAGCATGTGACAGATCCGGTGTTGCTTTTACCAGAAATCCCGTCTCGCGTGGGAGGGAGCTGATTATTGAGGCTTGTGCGGGTAACAGTGAAACAATCATAAATAATAAACGAAAAGCGGTCCGGTACATCTTTCCTGACCGAAAAATACATTTTAATCAATTGCTGTCTAAAAAGCAGCTTACTGAACTGAGAGCTTTGGCAGAGCGTTTAGAACATGATCTGGGATACCCCTGTGACTTTGAATGGGGAATACGGGGAAAGAAGCTATATCTCTTTCAGGCCAGGCCAATTGGCCGAAATACAGATGAAATGATTTATACGACAAAAAACTCGGATGCTCTAGATTGCATATTGCTGGACAGATATGCAAACCCTGCCAGCGTATGCTACCTTTCTCTGCTGGCCTCTTGGCAGGAAAAGGTTTATCTGAGCTATTATTGCAACCGTCCGGGTAAAATGTCTGATGAAAAGCCCCTTTGTTTTTTATATAATCGCGTCTATTGGAATATGAAGTATCAAAAACAGTATTTTGAGGACAGAGGGAGCCGATCGGTCTTAAAGAAAATTAAACTGTTTTTTCTCATCCGAAAGGGCTATAAGAGCTGGTATAAACGAATTCCGGCATATGAAAAAAAGATACAGTTATATAAAGAACAAATTGATGCTGTTGCGGACCCTAAGACAATGCTTCATTTATTGGATGAAGTAACAGACAATTTTTGTGTATTTTTAGGGGTAGACCACTTCCGCTTTTTGGGGATTGCACAGCTGCTATACCAGAAAGCCAGACAAAGGCACATTGATATTGACACAGATATAAAGACCCTACACCAAAACAAAACGGTGTTGGTCAATAGAGAACTGATTTATTTATTAGAAAAAATCAAATCAAATAAACAGATCTGCAGCCTTTTTCTGAAATATAGCGATCAGGCGGTACTTTCAGAAATAAATAAAAACAGAGTGGATTCGGATTTTATACAGATGTTCAGACGCTTTATAGATGATCACGGCCATAGAAGCGTCTCCTGTGATGATCTATACGATCCGCATTGGGGAGAGGATCCTGCCAAGGTGATTTGCTTGCTTCAGAATTTGCTGAAAAACCATATTACAGCGGACAGAGAAAAAATGCAGGAGAAACACAGACCGAAAAAACTGGTTGCTTTCACCGGAGAGTATATGTGCTTACGGGAGAACCAGAGATACTATTTTGATAAAAGCTGGGTTCTGATCAGGGCGATATTATTAAAATTATCTGACTACTATCTGTTAAAAAAGGTAATAAACGACAGACAGGATATCTTTCATATGACAATAGATGAAATCAAGGACGGGATATTATATAGAAATTATGCGGTCAGTCCGGAGATCATTTTACAGAGAAAGCTAAACTATGAGCAACAGAAAAAACAAAGCCCGCCGTATATGCTGAAGGATTCAAGCGTGGTTTCTGTCCAGAAAAACAAAGGAAAAAGTTACAAGGTTCTGGGGATCAGCAGTGGAACTGCCAGCGGCCCGGTCAAAATCATACATGATTTGTGTGATATCAAAGATATACAAGAAAACTGTATTTGCATTGTAAAAACATTCCATCCCAGCTGGACGCCTATTTTAAAAATTGCTGCGGGACTGGTGATGTGCTATGGCAATATGCTGTCCCATGGGGCGGTGGTTGCCCGTGAATATCAAATACCGGTAGTGGTTTTTAATGATGACGCGACAAAGATTTTTCGGGATGGGGACAGGGTTCAGCTGGATGGTTCCGCCGGCAGGATCAGACTGCTCCAAAGGAAATAAGATAAGATGATAAAGACAGCGCTAATCGTACCCAAAGGATCTAAATATGGTAAAAACAAATACTTAAAAGCGTTTTTGGAAAAAAACGATATTGTTTCCCGTTTCTATGGCGCATGGGAAACACCCAATCTAAGTCTGCTCACAATAGCGGGCTTGTTTCCACCGTCCTATGAATTACATTTTATAGACGAGGATCACGGTGAAACGGTCCCGTTTGAGGTTGGATTTGACCTGGTGGTGATCACCGGCATGACGCAGCAGATAAACCGGGCCTATGAAATCAGCCGTGAATTCAGAAGCAGAGGAAGCTATACCGTAATCGGCGGTATTCATGCCACAATCTATCCGAAAGAGGCGTCACAGTATGCGGACACAGTGATGGTGGGCGAGGGGGAACTAATATTTCCGACGTTTCTGGCAGATTATGAGAGAAACAAGCCAAAGCGCGTTTATAGAGCCTCCGAGACCTTCCCGCTGACGCTTTCTCCTGTCCCTCGGTATGAGCTGGTGAATAAGGCGCTGTACAGCTCTTATAGCATTCAAACTACCCGGGGCTGTCCCCGCACATGCGCCTACTGTACCCTGCCTGTCATATACGGCTCACAGTACCGGTTTAAAACCCCGGAGCAGGTTGCAGGCGAAATTCGTGCAATTAAAAAGGTGGACAGCACGCCTTTTATCTTTTTTGCAGATGACAATATGTTTATTCATCAGGAAAATTCTCTGCGGCTTCTTGAGGCGATCGCTGAGGAGGATGTTATTTGGGGAACCCAGACGGATATTTCCGTGGCAGAAAAACCTGAGATATTGAACCGACTGAAATGGGCCGGATGCAGATGGTTGTTTATTGGGTTTGAAAACGCTGCCCGGGACAGTCTGGCGTTACTGGATAAGAACCAATGGAAGGCAAATATGTCCCGGCGGTATGAGGCTTTAATTGAAAAAATCCATAGGGCCGGTGTTTATATCTGGGGCTCTTTTCTGTTTGGGACGGACCACGACGACAATACTGTCTTTGCAAACACCCTGGATTTTACCATGAAAAATGGAATCTATTCTGGAAGTTTTACCATTTTGACGCCCCTGCCGGGGACAGAGCTGTTCCAGCAGATGTCGCAGGACCGCAGAATCATAGATTATGATTGGAGCCGGTATACATTCTGGGATGTAATTTATCAACCAAAGCAATTATCGCCGGAGGAGCTGGCCAAAGGTGTGGCGTGGATCTATGATAAGTTTTATTCATCGAAGAATGCTAAAATAAGAATGTCAAATATCAAAAAGAATTTAAAGAGGAAAAGTTAGGATGGATGTTTGTTTTATTAATCCCCCCCTCAGTGTGCATGAATTTCCACACTTGGCATTACCGCTGCTGAAGGGATATCTGACCAGCCGTGGAATTTCTTGTACAGTCAAGGACTATAATGTGGAGATCATGGACGAGATTATTACTGAAGGACTGGAAAAGGTTGTGCGATATTTTAACGAACGGGGATTGAAAGTCAGCTATCGCGAGGTGCAGGACAGATTTCAAAAAGCAAGAAATGTTTTTTTGCAAAAAGAGTTTGCCGGAAAGGCAGAGAGCGCTCAAAAGCTGATTAACACCTATCTGCGGATTGCAGGATCCAATATTTTTGATATCTGTTTTTGTCCGGATTCTCTGCAGAAAATAAAAGAGGAATACGGCCGCGTTAACATTTCCGGCAGTTCCAATAAAATTATAAGATACATCAGAGAGACGATTCTGAGGGATTTTCAAAAACGCTCCTTTTCGGTAATCGGAATCTCTGTGCCTTTTACCAGTCAGATTTACTATGCTCTTATTCTCGGCCGAGAGCTGAAACGGATAAATCCAAACTGTAAGGTGGTGCTTGGAGGACCACAGATATCCCTGTTCTGGAGAAATTTTGCCGAGCATGTCCCGTTCAGAGAGGCCTTTGACGGTATGTTATACGGTATGGGTGAGATTGCTTTAGAAAAGTATATTTATGCCGCTGGCCATGGAAGGGGTTTCTCCTCTGTCCCCAATCTGATTTATATTGATGATAACGGTAAAATAAAAGTAAATCCGGAGGAAAAAATCAAAAATATGGATTTGATACCGATGCCGGATTTTTCTGACCTGCCGCTGGATAAATATATTTTTGCAAAGCTTCCGTATCAGATGTCCAGAGGCTGCTACTGGAGTCAGTGTGCCTTTTGCAGTTACCGAAATAACAAGGGATATAGGATTCGAAATCTAGAAACTGTGGCAGAACACTTTCGGATCATGGAGCGGCAGTATGATCGGCATATTTTCCAGTTTATCGACGATGCGATCCATCCCGATATATTGACTTCGTTTGCAAAAATAATATTGAAGCGTAATATGAAGATCAGATACGACGCCTATTTGCGGCTGGACAAAGGCTTTACGGAAGATGTCTGCCGGTTATTGGGTAAAAGTGGTCTAAAAAATGTACTCTTCGGATTCGAATCTGCTAATCAGAGAATGCTGGACTTTATGAAAAAGGGCAACACACCAGAGAATATGCTGGCTGTGCTGAAGAACATGAAAAAGGCCGGCATTCAGAATATTTTGAGCTGCCTGATCGGTTTTCCCACGGAAACCAGGGAGGAAGCCTGGGATTCCATCGAATTTCTTAAGAAGAATAAGGCGTGGTATTACTGGGTGTATATTGTTCATTTTGGACTCATTTCAGATATGTGCAACCACGGGGACCTTTACGGTCTATACGATATTGATTACAAACAGTTAATCCGCTATGATGACAGTGGATTTGCCGCCCTGGGTTACCCCTATAAAACCAGTATCGGTATGACGGTGGATGAGGCATACCAGGTTATAAAAGAGGGCAGAGAGGCGCTTGGCATAACCATATTCGAAGATAATTTTTTTAGCTGAAGGTTAGATTTATGAAAATCGCGCTGATATCACCCAAAGGCGTAGGAATGGGCAAAGAGAGCTGGAAAACAGAGCGGCTGTATCGGTCCTTGGCGAACATTGACTCCCTAAAGGAACTGATGTCCTGTCCCAACTCTCCTCTGTTGACCATCGCCGCTTTGGCAAAACCCTATTTTGATGAAATCCTGTATATAGATGAAGAGGTCGAGACGATTGATTTTACGCGTCATTATGACGTGGTAGGAATGTCCTTTATGACACAGCAGGCCTCCAGAGCATATGAACTGGCGGACAGATTCAGAAAAAACGGCGTATATACCATCTGCGGGGGCATGCATCCCACCAATTTGCCGGGCCAGACCCTCTCCCATTTTGACACAGTATTTATTGGAGAGGGCGAATTTACGTGGCATCGATTTATGTCGGATTTTACCATGGGACACCCCAAAAGAGTCTACAAAAATGACAGGACAATTGATATGACCAAAGTTCCCATGCCTCGCTATGATTTACTGAAAATGGAAGCCTACAGAACGATTCCCGTCCAGATTTCCAGAGGCTGTCCCCACAACTGTGCCTTCTGCGCTTCTACAAAAGTTTACGGCCCGAAGTACCGGCATAAAAGTGTCCGTCAGATTATCAATGAAATAACCTGTATCAAATCACTGAAGAGGCAACCGCACATCTATTTTACCGATGACAATATGTTGGTAAAGAGGAAGTTTGCCACTGAGTTGCTGACTGCGGTGAAAGGTATGGGTGTCCAGTGGATGACGCACACGGATATTGGTGTGGCACAAAACAAAGAGATCTTAAAGCTGCTGTATGCCTCCGGCTGCCGAAAGCTGGTAATCGGTTTTGAAAGTATTGTACCGGAATCCCTTCGGAAGTTGGAAAAGTGGAAGTACAACAGACTTTCAAAATACGCAGAGGCTGTCAAAATCATACAGTCCTATGGCGTCGGTGTCTGGGGCACTTTCATCGTGGGACTGGACGAGGATGACAAGTCGGTTTTTCAAAGGGTTGTTGATTTTGCCCTGGAGAATCACCTGTATGGCGCTATGATATCCGTGCCTACGCCTTTTCCTGGTTCAGCATTGTATGAACAGTTGGAACGGGAGGGCAGGATTTTGACGAAGCACTGGGGCGACTATACCCTGTGGAATGTGGTGGTACAGCCTCGGAATATGACGGTAAAAGAATTAGAAGAAGGGTTTCAGTATACACTGCAAAGCATTTATTCGGAGGAAGCGTCGGCACGGAGAATGGAATATTTTAAAAATCTCTATCTCACCAGACGGAAAGGCTCATGAAAAAAATTCTTTTTTTGGCGCCGAAGATGAATGGCCCCAAGGGCGATTTTATATATAATGAGACCTGGCCGGAAGCGCTCAATACAAAAATCGATAGGGCCAGATGGCGGATCGTGACGCCTGCGCTTTTATTGCTGGCGTCCATTGCCGCTGAAGAAGAGTTTGATGTGCAGATTGCAGATGAGGATTTTACAGAGCCTTCCACGGATACTTTTTTTGATATCGTCAGTATTTATACGGTTACGCCCAACTTCAAAAGGGCCTGTTGGTATGCAAAAATGTTTAAGGCCAGCGGCGCCTGGGTTGTCATGGGTGGGGTACACGCCACGCTTTTGCCAGAGGACTGCAAAAATCACTGTGATACAGTGCTGATAGGGGAAGGCGAAGAAATATTTCGACGCTTTCTGCGAGATTTTAAGAACAATGCGGCACGGACAGTATACACCCAGAAGAAATCGGTCGTTGATCTGACGAAAACAGCGGTTCCCTATTATCAAGCTCTGCGCCGGGAGGAACAGCGATTGGTACCCTTGCAGACCGCGAGAGGCTGCTCTCACAGCTGTCAATTCTGTAATGTAAAAAGTCTGTACGGAAGTTATTTTCGCTGTAAGACTAGGACACAAGTTGTGGAGGAACTCCACGAAATCGACAAACTGCCACACGCAAAAAATATCTATGTCACGGATGACAATATTTACAGTGATATCCGGCATTTTTTAGCTCTGACGGAAGCGCTTGGCCGCTTCCATTTTACCTGGTACGCCAATACGGACATTTCTTTTGGAGACGACGAGGGGCACATCAAACGGGCATATCAAAGCGGACTGCGTCAGGTTCTGATCGGCTTGGAGGGAATCTCTGAAAGTGGTCTCCGGGGGATTGATGCAGACAATTTTAAGTATCGATATTTAAAGAGATACAAGGAGAATCTGTGTCGTATCCAGTCCAACGGAATCGGTGTGGTGGGCAGCTTTATTGTAGGGCGGGAAGACGATACCGAGGATGTTTTCCCCCGACTGGCGGAATTTATTTATGATACCAGTCTGTATGGGGCGAGTATTACGGTTTTTACCCCTTATCCGGGAACGGCACTCTTTCACAAAATGAAAATCAGGGAACGGATCATGACCTATGATTGGGATTATTATACGATTTTTCAGCCGGTTATTAAAATGAACTATATGACCATGGACAGACTGAATGAATTATATCGGAAACTGATTTTTACTGTCTATTCAGATGCTTTTGTGCACCGGCGGGTTCAATTTTTCAGCGATGTCTATAAAAGGATGGGGCGATGACAGGAAAAATTTTGTACGCCTGTTCTTTTGTGCCCTATATGACACTGCAGGCGGCGGGCTTTGATATGGTAAGTCTT
>CABQMV010000012.1 GCA_902465325.1 uncultured Oscillospiraceae bacterium | reverse complement strand
ATTCTGTGGAACGGCTGAAAGAAGATGGCCGGGAGGATTTGCTGCGGCACTACCTTATAGATTAGGGGTGTGCATTTCAAAGACAGAGAAATACAAGATATAGATACGCGGGCAGAAAAAGAGCGGGAATGAACACCTCATGTTGTGTTTTCCCGCTTTTTATTTCCGCCGTACTGTATGAAATGTTGTCCCTTTAGACAGGATATTCTTAAAAAGAATTCCACCCCCCGGGCCCTGCGCTTTGGTATATACTTTCATTTCCGCAGGTTCAGCAGAGGCCCTCTGGGGATTCAGAAATACGCTCCATGCGCCGTTCTCATCTACTACGGCATATCGGGTCTCTCCGGAAAAACTCACGTAGACAATTCCGCCTGTCCTGTCTCCTGTACCGTAGACTTCTATGTAACGATTTCGCTGCAATACCATATTATCAGAAAAGCTGGTCTGTACTCGGAAGGAAAAGGGCTGTCCGCTGTCCTCCGGCACAGGCTGCTCCGGAAGCCTTTCCGGTGGAATTTGAACAGGGACGCCTGAAAAAATCCTCTTAACCAGCATATAATCTGCAGAAGTGACAACTCCGTCATTATTAACATCCGCACGCCTTTGAACGTCTGCTGAAACAGATTTTCCAAAAAAGATATGCTTCAGCAGCTGATAATCCAAAGAGGAAACTGTCCCGTCTCCATTTACATCTCCTGCTGCCGGCTCTTCTGCACTTGCCGCTGTCAATATGCAAAAGAAAGTGCTTGCCAATACCAATAAAAAAGCCAGTAAAACTGTCTTTCCCCGTGTTCTCATATCCATTCCTCCCATATTTATTTCAAAGTAACAATGGTTACTCCTGCATCGCCTTCTCCGTAGGCCCCCAGACGGAACGCCTGTACCGTTCTTTGCTCCTTTAAATACCTGTGTATTCCTGCTCTGAGCGCGCCGGTTCCCTTCCCGTGTATAATAGAAAAGGTTTTTAGGCGGGCAATTGCTGCGTCATCCAGATATTTATCCAAAAGTAAAGCGGCTTCCTCTACTGTACACCCTCTCACATCCAGCTCTGTCCGTATAGAAGAGGATTTTAGGACAGACATGCTGTGCGGCTGCCGTGCTTTTTTCGCCTCTGTTTTCCCACGCTCCAGACGAATATCCGTTATAGGCACATAAACCTTCATAATTCCCAGCTGTACATATACCTGACCGCTGCTGTCGGCTCCCTTCAGAACCTCTCCAGTTTGATCCATACTAAGAACTCTCACAATATCTCCTGGGTTGACAGTATCCGGTGCGGGACTCTCTGCTTCCGACTTCGTGTCAAATCCGCCAAAGAGTGCTTTTTCCGTTTCCATCTGAAGCTGGTTCAACGCAGTACGTCTCTGCTCCGCCTCTCTGAGATCATTGGTTTCCCCTGCAGAAGACAGGACTTTTCGCAGCTCCTTTAAAATAGAGTCCGCTTCCTCCTTTGCCTCCCGGACTACTTTTCTGGCCTCCTCCCGTGCCTTAGAAAGCAGCTGCTCCTTTTTTTCTGTCAATGCCTGCTGTTCTTTAAGTACGCTGCTTCTCAGCTGCTCCGATTCCGCCTTGAGTTTTGAAATTTTTTCCTGTTCTGCTTCAATTTTTCCCCGGGCCCTTTCAATATTCTGTAGCATATCCTCAAATCGCAGATCCTCTGCGCTGACCAATTCTCTGGCCCGGGAAATCAATGCAGGATCCAGTCCCATTTTACCGGAAATGGCAAAGGCGTTGCTCCGGCCGGGGAGGCCGATTAAAAGGCGGTAAGTAGGACGAAGCGTCTCTACATCAAATTCACAGCAGGCGTTCTCAAAGCCTGCTGTAGTAGAGGCAAATACTTTTAATTCACTGTAATGGGTCGTAGCGACAGTAGTTGCCCCGGACCAATTTAAGCTTTCTAAAATTGCCATGGCCAGAGCAGCCCCTTCCGTGGGATCCGTACCTGCTCCCAGCTCGTCTAAGAGAACCAGAGAGCGTTCATCCGCCTGTTTAACAATTTCTACAATATTTTTCATATGGGCAGAAAACGTACTAAGGTTTTGCGCAATACTTTGCTCATCGCCTATATCAGCGTAAATGCCATGATAAACTGCTAAAACGCTGCCGGCGGCAGCAGGAATCAAAAGCCCTGACTGTACCATCAGAGCAAAAAGCCCTACGGTTTTTAAGGCAACGGTCTTTCCTCCTGTATTCGGTCCGGTAATAATAAGAGAAGAATAGCCTTCTCCTATACTAAAGGTAATCGGGACAACCTGCTTTTTATCCAGCAGAGGATGGCGTCCCTTGATAATACGAATCTTTCCCTCTGTATTCAAGTCTGGCTTCACAGCCTCCTGCTGCAGTGCCAGAGCACCCTTTGCAAAGATAAAATCCAGAGAAGCCAGTAACCTGTAATTTTCACTGATTTCCTGGTGAAACTCACTGATATCTGCTGTCAGAGAGGCCAGGATCCTTTGGATTTCCTGCTCCTCCTGTACGCGCAGCTCCCGGATTTTATTATTGGTTTCTACAATAGCAGTCGGCTCAATAAAAAGCGTTTGTCCGGAAGCAGAGGTATCGTGAACAATACCGGGAACAGAAGCCCGATGCTCCAGCTTTACAGGAATGCAGTAACGCTCTCCTCTTACGGTAACCACAGCATCCTGAACGGCTTTGGCATGCGTCTGCAAAATAGAATTTAGCTTATCCTTTATAGAATTTTGTCTATCTGATATCTGTTTCCGGATGGAAGCCAAGGCTGGAGATGCGCTGTCCGAGATTTCATCCTCTGACAGTATCTTATTAAA
The DNA here is from genome assembly GCA_902465325.1 of uncultured Oscillospiraceae bacterium. Lineage (GTDB taxonomy): Bacteria > Bacillota > Clostridia > UBA1212 > SIG427 > CABQMV01. Next base: position 23,079 of record CABQMV010000012.1, on the reverse strand, counting down.
AATGTCCTGTTCCAGTGTTCTGTTGGTATATAGCTGTCTGCTGTAATTTCGCAGAGAAAAGGATTCCTCCTCCGGAAGCCTTCCCATATACCGCTTGGTATCTGCAGCGGTCTTGAGACTGCGGGCTATCGAAAGCAGCTCTTTCAGGCTCAAAATACTGCCTGCATAGGCTCTGGCTAAGGCCGGTCGAATTTCTGCCACCTGATAAATGGGAGAATTCCCAAAGCGCAGCAGCATAGATACCGCTTCCTCAGTTTCCTGCAGATTCTGTTTTATTTCATCCATATCACAGGCAGGCGTCAATTCTTCCGCCAGTTTTTGAGAACCGGCGAAATGACACTGTTTTCTCAGCTGCTCTTTTATTTTATCATATTCCAGCATCCTGCCGGATTTTTCTAACAGCATCGGATCAAATCTCCACCCATACACTCACAGCAGCAGTCGGCACAGTATAAAGTCTGACAAACCCGGCAAAGCTGGTCGGAATCACTGTAGCCTCTGGCCGCAGAGCCGCCGGTATAACTGTTGGCGCTGCGGTACAAATTGTTCAGCGCCGCTCTGTATACCCGATTGGAAGGGTCCATATTAATAGCAGTCGTATAATACGTCCGCGCATTATCCACCCAGCCTCGGATTCTGGATATTTCCCCATAACAAAAATACCATTCTGCGGTCCTGTCTGACAGAGGAACTTCCTTCAGTCTGGCCTCTGCGCCGTCTAAGTTCCCGCTTCTGATCATGGCGCTGATCTCACTGTAAATACCGCTCCCGGAGTAGGAGGAATGCGCACCCTGGCCCGACGAAGCGCTCTTTTGCTGCTTTCGCTGTTTCATAATGGTATCGTAGGCCACATTGATCTCTTTAATCTTCTCCGCCGCCAGCTCTGACAGCGGATTATCCACATATTTGTCAGGATGGTATTTCTTGGCCATTTCTTTATATGCTTTTTTTACTTCCTCATCAGTAGCATTTTCACTGATTCCCAATACTTCATACGGGTTCATCTGTTATAAATCCCTTCATTGTTTTTGCTCGCATCCCCAAATAGAGTACATTTTCCATAAATCCCTTGGCATCCCGGACCCGGCTCGTATCAGGCAAATCCCGGGAAAGTACCTGCCATGCTTCCGTACAGTGTCCCAGCGCATCGTGCATGACAAATTCCAGCTCTTCCCGAATCCGGTGCTTAAACTGTGCCAGCGTTTCCTCCTGGGTATACTGGAAGCGGAGTAAAATGGGATTGTAATGCCGGTGTTTGCAGTCCTCCTCTAAATCCCAGAGGGCATCAATCAGATAAACCCATTTACCAATATAATACCCCAATTCCCGCAAGGAAACAAGCTTCTCCTCTGTATCATATTCAGAAGGGCTCTGTAGGGCCTCCTGAATTCCCGGCGCCTCCGTAAAAATATCTTCCATCAGACGGGCAAAAAATTCTGCAGCCTCATCCAGAGACTGACACAGAGTCTTCTCCGCCTGACTCAAGCCGGCAAGCTGTCTGCGGACCGACGCATAGACCGTCGGATTTTTCTGGCCGGCCCGATTGACGGCCCGACGGAAAAACAGCCGCGCGCCCAGAGCAGAAAAGAAGTTTCGGTCATCCTGCCAGCTGTCTTTTAATTTTAAGTAAGCAAAAATCACATTCACGTCAGCCGCATAATCGGTATAGACAGATTCCGTAACCCAGGGAAATTTTTTCACAGGATGCGCAATACATCTGTTTACCTGATATTTCATAAAATCTGTCCTGCCGCTAATACAATCCAGCAGCAATGCCAGCATTCCCATTTCATTTACCAGGCCAAAGCGCTGTAAATTCCCATAGCGTTTCCCTATGCTTTTACAGACGCCGCAATAATACATTCTAAAATATTCATATTCCCGGAACTTTAACTCCTGTTTATCCGGTACGGCATATCCAAATATGAAAATCACCGTTCCTTTTGTTCAATGTCAGATGAAATCTGTATTGTAAAATAGACACGGGCATACATAATCAGTGCAAACACAGAACACATAAAAGCAATGACGATGGCAGCCCTGCCCAGCAGCAGGGTCCTGTCAAACATCAGCAGCAGGATCGCAATAAAGAAGAATACAGTAGCTCCTTTGCCGTACCAGCTGGCCCCGCGGATAATACGTTTCTTTCTGTATACAATAAGACCGCCGATCCCAATTAACAGCTCCTTGGTAAAGACCAATGTGGGAATAATCCAGTTTAGCACCATATTGTCCGGATGAATCCTTCCGTTAAAGGCTAGAAAGAACAATGCGGTAACAGATAAAAGTTTGTCCGCCAGCGGATCAAAGAATTTTCCAAAATCCGTAATCTGGTCAAAATGTCTGGCCACATAGCCGTCTATCACATCCGTAATGCTGGCGGCTAAAAAGATAACAGCTCCAGCAGTATAGAATTCGTTAAACAGACAAACACCCATTACAGGCACAAGAATCAGCCTTATCAATGTCAATATATTCGGTATGTTTAAAACCAATTGAACCTCCCCGACACAGCCCTGCCTTACAGTGAAAGCATCTTGCTTGTAGCAATCATATCTTCGTCAATTTGCTTTGTCATTGTAAGTGCCTTTTCAATATCAATCGAAATAACATCATTTCCCTCGGTAGCAATTACGCAATTGCCGCCTCCCTTTTCCAAAACCTCTGTAGCCTTGCAGGCCATAAGGCTGGCCATTACCCGATCCTTAACGGTAGGACTGCCGCCTCTCTGCAAATGTCCCAAAATAGTGGTAGTCGTAGAAATACCGGTAATTTTATGAATTTCCTCGGCAATATCCATTGTCCCGCCAACGCCCTCTGCTATAATAACAATATAGTGATGCTTGCCCCGGTTCCGGCAGCCAATCAGAGGCTGTATAATATCTGCGTTGATGTCAAATTGCTTCTCCGGTAAAATACAGGCCTCTGCGCCATCGGCAATGGCACAGTGCAGAGCAATATAGCCTGCATCTCTTCCCATAACCTCTACAACACTACAGCGTTCATGTGAAAAAGCAGTATCCTTTATTTTATCAATAGCATCCTTAACGGTATTGCAGGCAGTATCAAATCCAATGGTATAGTCAGTACAGCCTATGTCGTTATCAATGGTTCCCGGAATGCAAACGACCGGAACACCGGCTCTGGACAGATCTCTAGCTCCCCGGAAGGAACCGTCCCCTCCAATGACCACAAGGGCGTCTAGCTTAAACACCTCTGCCATTCTGGCACCGCGCTCTACCCCTTCGGGTGTAGCAAATTCCTTGCTCCTGGCTGTCTGCAGAATCGTTCCGCCCCGACTCATAATTTCAGAAACAGAACGCAGATTCATCTCGTATACATCACCGCTCAAAAGCCCCTCATAGCCTTTTTTAATTCCATATACAGTAAATCCCCTGTAAATACCGGAACGAACCACTGCCCTGATAGCAGCGTTCATACCGGGTGCGTCTCCGCCGGATGTCAATACACCAATTCTCTTTATTTGTTTCATATGGCTCACCAACCCCATGCTAAAATCAAAGCATATCTATGATACCACAATTTCTTCCATTTAACAATGGAGCAGCTGTCGGAATTCCTGTATTATTTTACTGTCCTGACTCATGTAGCCGGTATGCAGAACGGTGCCGGTATCAGGCTCCTTCAGGATCACCTTCATCTTGCCCGTAAAATAACTCATAAAGGCCTTTGCCCGGGGCATTAGCTCCTGGGGACATTGGAATTCATTGAGAGCAGCTGCTGTATCCTCCACAGACATGACAGACTCCGGCAAAATTTTCGGCGTATCATCCTCCCGCAGACTCAGCCGCCCTTTGACAACCACCACAGAATCCTCGGTAAGCAGGCCGGTATACTCACTGTATACCTTTGGAAATACCAAAAGCTCCATACTGCCGTATAAATCCTCCAGGGTAATAAAAGCCATCATGGTATTATTTTTGGTAGCTTTCCTCCGAACCGCTGTAATAATACCGCCTACCGTTACTTCCATATTGTCCCAGACAGCAGAAGCAGTGGGAGGTAGCAGCCCTTCAAAGCCTTCCCCGGTTTCTTCTGTGGAGGAGTAAATATCCCGGGAAACCAATGTCCGCAATTGAGAAAGTTTTTCCTCGTAGGGCAGCAGAGGATGGGAGGACAAATACATCCCCATGGTTTCCTTCTCAAATTTCATAAGCAGGCTGTTGTCATATTCCTTCATATCCGGATATTCCTCCGGGTAAGTTTTCGGAGAATCCTCCGAAACTAAATCAAACAAAGACAACTGCCCTTCGATTTTATTTTTGGAAGCATTCAGTGCCTGCTCCAACATAGCTTCGTATACAGACATCAGCTGAGAACGCTTCCGTCCAAAACGATCAAAGGCTCCGGATTTGATAAAGCTTTCCACGCACCGCTTATTGACATCGGATCCCGCCATACGGCTGCAAAAATCCCCAAAGCTCGTAAAAGGTCCCTTTTCATCAATATTCTGAAGAATGGCCTCGGCAGGGCCGTAGCCTACATTTTTCAGGGCAGTAAGTGCGTACCGGATTTTTCCGCCTATAACAGAAAACTTGGGCTTGCTTTCATTTATGTCCGGAGGCAGTATCTCAATTCCCATCTGCTTACACTCCGAAATGTAATGGGCTATTTTATCGGTACTGTCCATAAAGCTATTTAGAGTAGCCGCCATAAATTCTACCGGATAATAGGTCTTAAGCCAGGCCGTTTCATACCCTACAACCGCATAGCAGGCGGCATGGGCTTTATTAAAGGCATAGCTGGCAAAGTCAGTCATCTGATCAAAGATGGCATTGGCAACTTGAGGAGAAACCCCTTTTTTTTCACTGCCCGCCACAAAATTGACTCTTTCCTTCTGCATAACATCATGCTTTTTTTTGGACATCGCCCGTCTTACCAGATCGGATTGGCCCATGGTATAGCCGGCCAGGTCTCTTACAATCTGCATAACCTGTTCCTGGTAAATCATACAGCCATAGGTCACATTTAAAATGGGTTCCAGCAGCGGATGGGCATATGTAATCTTGCGGGGGTTTTTCTTATTTTCAATATACCGGGGAATCTGATCCATGGGACCCGGCCGGTAAAGTGCAATTCCGGCAATAATATCCTCAATATTATCAGGCTGAAGCTCTGTCATAAAACGGGTCATTCCCGGACTTTCCAGCTGAAAGATTCCTGAGGTATGGCCGTCGCATATTGTTTTGTATACCTTTTTGTCATCCAGGCTCATATTATCAAAATCCACTGTTACACCGTGTTTTTTTGCAATCATTTCCCTGGCATTCTGTATTACGGTAAGAGTCCTCAGACCCAAGAAATCCACCTTCAGAAGGCCCAGCTTTTCCAAAATAGACATGGGGAACTGAGTCACCACCGCATCCTTGGAAAGCTCCAGCGGAACATAGTCGGTAACCGGATCCCGGGTAAGAACCACACCGGCGGCATGTGTTCCTATATTTCGCGGCATCCCTTCCAATGCTTTTCCTGTATCAATTAGATCCCGCACCGTGTCATCATTTTCATAACGAAGCTTTAGGTCCGGATTTAATTCCAGAGCCTTGTCGATGGTCATCCCTAGGGCAAAAGGAATCATTTTGGCGATGACGTCCACTTCCCCATAGGGGATATCTAAAACTCTGCCTACATCCCGGATGACACCTCTTGCAGCCATCGTACCAAAGGTCGCGATCTGAGCGACCCTGTCCTCTCCGTATTTCTTTTTTACATATTCAATAACCTCTTTTCGCCTTTCATCGGCAAAATCCACATCAAAGTCCGGCATACTGATACGCTCCGGATTTAGGAACCGCTCAAAGGCCAGATTATATTTCATTGTATCAATATTGGTGATGCCAATACAATAAGCTACAATGCTTCCTGCGCCGGATCCCCTGCCCGGCCCCACGACAATACCGCTTTCCTTAGCAAATCGAATAAAATCCCATACAATAAGGTAATACTCCGCATATCCCATGGAGGTGATCACCCCCAGCTCATACTCAATGCGTTCACGAATCTCATCTGTTAGCGCGGACCCATACCGTCTCGCTGCCCCTTCATAACAGATTTTACGCAGATAATCGGCACAGGAAAGGCCCTCCGGAATTTCAAAATTCGGCAGAATAGGCCGTCCAAATTTGATTTCTACATGACAGCGCTCCGCAATTCTTACAGTATTTTCCAGCGCCTCGGGAATGGTGGAGAAAAGCGCCTCCATTTCCTGAGGGGATCGTAGATAAACTTCATCTGTATTAAATTTCATACGGTCTGTATCCGCATATTTCTTACCGGTCTGAATACACATCAGGATATCCTGCATACGGGCATCCTCTCTTTTAATAAAGTGGACGTCGTTCGTGGCCACCAGGGGAATCCCCGTTTCCTGAGACATCCGAACAAGAGCCTGATTCACCTTGATCTGATCCTCCAGACCGTTACTCTGAAGCTCCAAAAAATAATTTTCCTTTCCAAAAATCTCCTGAAATTTCAAAGCAAGCTTTTTGGCCTCTTCATAGTCGCCCTGAAGAATGGCCTGAGGGACGTCTCCTCCCAGACAGGCAGAGCAGCATATAATTCCGCTGTGATATTTCTGCAGCAGTTCCCAGTCTACCCTGGGCTTATAGTAGTAGCCCTCTGTAAAGGCCTGGGAAACAATTTTAATAAGATTATGATATCCTGTATCATTTTCCGCTAATAAAATCAGATGGCCGTAGCCTGAATCGGTCCCGGAATCCTTTTGAAATCGGCTCCTCCTGGCCGTATACACCTCGCATCCAATAATCGGTTTAATCCCGTTGTTTTTACATTCCTCGTAAAATTCTACAACACCATTCATAACCCCGTGGTCTGTAATAGCCAGCGCTTCCATTCCCAGCTCCTTGCAGGCCTGTATCAGAGGTTTGATCCGGCAGGCGCCGTCTAGCAGACTGTATTCACTATGCAAATGCAGGTGTACAAAATTTTTCATGGCTGTCCTTCTATCATTTCAATCATCTTGTTTCTCAGCTCGTTCATTTTCTGTTCAGCAAGTTCTCCGGAAACACCCCGGGCACCAAAATACAGCTTAATTTTCGGTTCTGTACCGGAGGGACGAATACAAAGCCAGCTGTCTTGCATTTCATAATAGAGCACATCTGAAACTGGCAGACCGGTGACGGCAGGGCCCTGCATATAATCCGTAAAACGAAGAACCGTCTCGCCCGATAATAAGGCCTCCTTCTCCGTTCTAAACCGGGACATCAGCACCTTCATTTTTTCTGCGCCGGCCTCTCCCTGGAAACTAAAGGCCTTCTGACTCTCCGCCCAATAGCCAAATCCTCTGTAAATTTCATCCAGCGCATCCAGCAGAGACATCCCACGCGAAGCATAGTAAGCAGCTGTCTCGGCTACCATCATACACGCGGAAACCGCATCTTTGTCTCTGGCATAGCTTCCCAGCAGATAGCCAAAACTCTCTTCAAAAGCAAAGAGAAATTTTTCATTTCCCTGTTCTTCTCTTTGTGTGATCTGTTCCCCTATAAATTTAAAGCCAGTCAGTACGTCCTGATAGGCAATCTTATACTTTTTACAGATATCCTTTGTCATTCTGGTAGATACAATAGTAGAGACGACAAATTCATTGCCCTTCAAAGAACCGCTGCGCTCCTTCCCCACCAGAATATAGTATAACAGCAGAACACCAATTTGATTTCCTGTTAACAGTACATAGTCTCCGTTCCGGTCCCTGACGGCCACTCCCGTTCTGTCTGCGTCCGGGTCAGAGGCCAGAATTAAATTAGCCTTCTTTTGTTCTGCAATTTCAATGGCAAGCCGGTACACGCCCTTATCCTCCGGATTGGGAACCGGAACGGTAGGAAAGCTGCCGTCATGTACCATCTGCGCCTCCACACATTCTAACTGCTCAAATCCCAACTCTTTTAATAATTTGGGCACAAAGCGGGCTCCGGCTCCGTGGACCGGCGTATATACCAGCTTGAAAGTACCTGCCGTCTTCTGCAGCGTGTCTCTGTCAGCAATCAGCTTTTTTATTGCTTCAAAATATGCCTCGTAGATATCAGCGCCAACCATTTCAATGAATCCGTCGGCAAGTCCTTTGTTAAAATCGTAGACAGGAAGCGCTGTATAATCCTGATAACCCTGAATAATGTCCAGCACCGTCTTACTGTCTTCCGGAGACAACTGCGCACCGTCGCTTCCGTATGCTTTGTAACCGTTATACTCCTTTGGATTATGACTGGCCGTTACCATAACGCCTGCGGCAGTTCCCAGATGCCTTACAGAAAAGGAAAGAATCGGTACGGGACAGATTTCACGGTGAAGATATACCTTGATGCCGTTTCCCGCATATACCGCAGCCGCTTCTCTGGCAAATTCTTTAGACATATGACGGCTGTCATAGGCAATCACAACGCCCTGCCGACAAGCCGCTGCTCCCTTTCCCTTCAATAGCTGAGCAATTCCATAGCTTACTCTCCTGACCACATAACGGTTCATACGGTTCGTACCCGCCCCGAGTATTCCCCGGATACCGGCAGTCCCAAAAGCAAGCTGGGTATAAAACCGTTCACGAATCTCCGCACTGTCGCCTTGTATACGAAAAAGTTCCCTGCGGGTCGCTTCATCAAAATACGGATTTTCAGACCAGTGTCTGTAAAGTTCAGATATCTCCATAACAATTCCCCCTGCTTTTATCTAAAATAATCCACGCCGCTTCGGAACAGCAGCTGGTCTTTGGCACCCGGTACATTAACGGCAATATGCTTGCCAATCCTCTCAGAATGCGCCATCTTGCCCAGCACATGGCCGTCCGGACTGGTGATGCCTTCTACCGCACAGAAGCTTCCATTCGGATTCCACTGAGGATCGTCGGTAACCAAGCCTTCCGGGTCACAGTACTGGGTGGCAATTTGGTGCCCAGCCTTTAGTTTATCAAATTCTTCCGGTGTTATAACAAAACGTCCTTCTCCGTGAGAAATGGGGACTGTATGCTGTTCCCCGGACGCCGTATTCCAGAGCCAGGGTGACAAATTGGAAGCAACCTTTGTATATACCATTCTGGAAATATGTCGGCCGATGGTATTAAAGGTAAGGGTCGGTGCGGTACTGTTTAGATCCCGGATTTCCCCGTAGGGCACCAGGCCTAATTTTATCAGCGCCTGGAAGCCGTTACAAATTCCCAGCATAAGACCATCCCGGTTTTTCAGCATTTCCATGACAGCCTCTCTTACCTCCGGATTTCTGAAGGCTGCGGCAATAAACTTGCCTGAGCCGTCCGGTTCGTCACCTCCGCTGAAGCCCCCTGGTATCATGATAATCTGAGAATTCCGAATTTCCTTTGCCATATATTCTACTGACTCTTCAATATCCGCAGCGGAACGGTTCTTGAACACAAAGGTCGTAGGCTGTGCGCCGGCTGCCTCAAAAGCCTTTGCCGTTTCATATTCACAGTTGGTCCCCGGAAATACAGGAATAAACACGCGGGGTCTGGCTATTTGGAGTCGGGGTGTGCTCCGGTGATTTTTAGGCAAATTGTAGAGCTCATCTGCAAAAGCGTCAGAACTCGGAGGACCGTATACCGGGAAAATTCCGTTCAGCTTTTCCTGCCATACTGCCAGCAAAGCGTCTCCTTTCAGGGTTTCCTCCTCAAATTCTATTTCAAAATTCTCCGATACCACGCCGATATCTGTGTAATCCAGTCCCTCTAGGTCCTCATCCTGACAGGTATCTGAAAGCTCCATTACAAGGGAACCATAGGATTTGCGGAACAGCTCTTTTTCATTTAGAGCAAAATTAAACAGAAAGCCCAGATGATTTCCAAAGCACATACTGCAGATCGTTTCACACAGTCCGCCGATTTTTACAGACATGGCAGAGGAAAGCTTTCCTTTTAGAATCAATTCATGTATTTTGCTGTAATTTCTGTGCAGACTGTTAAAGTCCGGCAGCTGGTCTTCATCCCAGGGAAGGCTGTAATAAATTACCCGGCTGCCTGGCTTCTTAAATTCGGCAGACAAAACATTTTGTACATCCACAGGGCAGACGGCAAAAGAAACCAGCGTGGGAGGAACATGGATGTTGGTAAACGTACCGGACATAGAATCCTTTCCTCCTATAGAAGCAATATGCAGTTTTTTCTGAGCCAAAAACGCGCCCAGTAAAGCAGCCAAAGGCTTCCCCCAGCGATTTTTATCCCCGCCCAGTCTCTCAAAATATTCTTGGAAGGTAAGATAAATATCCCGGTGATTTCCTCCCATTGCTACAATCTTTGCCACAGATTCCACTACTGCAAATACAGCTCCGTGGAACGGGCTCTTCTCAGAAAGATAGGGATCGAAGCCATAGGTCATAAGAGTACCTGTGGTGGTGTCTCCATGCTCTACCGGAAGCTTGGCAGCCATCCCCTCCTGTTTTGTCAGCTGATAGGCCCCGCCGAAGGGCATTAAAACAGTATTTGCGCCGATGGTACTGTCAAACCGTTCAGAAAGTCCTTTCTGGCAGCAGGAATTTAAATCGGAAAGTACCGTTTCAAATTTCTCCTCTAGGGAAAGATTTTGAAAATCCTGAACGGAAACCGAGAGTTCTTCCAAATCTGTCATAGGCGCAGTTACATTTGCATCCGCATCCTGGGGAACTCCGTTGGTATCCAGAAATTTCCGGGCAATGTTTACGATATTCTGCCCCCGCCATTTCATAATCAGACGCCCCTGGCCTGTTACCTCCGCAACCTTGACTGCTTCCAGATTCTCTTCCGCGGCATATTCAATAAATTTCTCTTCGTCTTCTCTGCGTATTACAACAGCCATACGCTCCTGGGACTCAGAAATTGCCAGCTCTGTACCGTCAATCCCTTTATATTTCACCGGTACCTGATCCAGGTCAATAATAAGTCCGGGAGCCAATTCTCCGATGGCAACACACACGCCGCCGGCACCAAAATCATTACAGCGTTTGATTAAACGGCTTACCCTGCCGTTTCGGAAGAGTCGCTGGAGCTTACGCTCTGTGGGGGCATTTCCCTTCTGTACTTCTGATCCGCAGGTGGTCACAGATTTTTCATTATGCTCTTTAGAGGATCCAGTAGCGCCTCCGATGCCGTCCCTGCCCGTTCTGCCGCCTAACAGAATAACAATGTCTCCCGGCTGGGGAACCTGACGAACTACATTCTCCGCCGGCGCGGCTGCAATTACACCGCCGATCTCCATCCGTTTGGCTACATAGCCGGGATGATACAGCTCCTGTACCTGTCCTGTTGCTAAGCCGATCTGATTTCCATAGGAGCTGTACCCTGCGGCAGCTCCTGTTGTAATCTTGCGCTGAGGCAGCTTTCCCTTCATGGTTTTGGATACAGGCACGGTAGGATCCGCAGCGCCTGTAACTCTCATGGCCTGATATACATAAGAACGTCCAGACAGAGGGTCTCGGATTGCACCACCCAGGCAGGTAGCCGCCCCGCCAAACGGTTCAATCTCAGTAGGATGATTATGAGTCTCATTTTTGAACATAACGAGATAATCCTGATCTGTCCCATTTAAATTGGCTTTCACCTTTATACTGCAGGCGTTGATCTCCTCAGATTGATCCATAGCCTCCAGATAACCCTGTTTACGCAGATATTTTACCGAAATAGTGGCCAGATCCATGAGAGAGATCGGCTTGTGCTTTCCAGTATACAAATCATTTCTGATATCCAGATAATCCTGATAGGTCTCCCGGATTACCCTGCACTCTGGGCAGTCCTCAAACGTAACCTGGTTCAATCGGGTAAGAAAGGTGGTGTGGCGGCAATGGTCTGACCAATAGGTGTCAATCACACGAATCTCTGTAATAGAAGGATCCCTGTTTTCACTGTCTCTGAAGTAGTCCCTACAAAAAGCAAGATCGGCTGCAGACATGGCAAGTCCCATTTCTGTACAAAGCCGCTGAATTCCCTGTTCATCCAATTGGGTAAATCCGTGCAGAACCGATACATCAGCAGGAGCCTGGGTCTGCATCTCCAGAGTATCCGGCTTTTCCAAAGAAGCCTCCCGGGATTCTACCGGATTGATACAATAACTTTTGACCTTATTAATATCATCCTCTTTTAAACTGCCCCCCAGAACATAAACCCTGGCATTCTGAATAAGAGGCCTCTCTTTTTTTGTCAGAATCTGTATGCATTGAGCCGCCGAATCTGCTCTCTGGTCATATTGACCGGGGAGATACTCCACTGCGAACTGAAAGGAGCCTTCCTCCGGGGTAAAAAGCTCTTCATAGATCATATCCTGATTGGGCTCAGAAAAAACTCTGGTTCTGGCAGCTTCATATTCGCTGTCCTCTAGTCCCTGTACATCATACCGATTTAAAATTCTTACACTTTTCAGCCCTGAAATTCCCAGATTCTCTTTCAAATCTGCCAGTATTCCCAGCGCCTCTGTATTCATACCGTCTCTTTTCTCAACAAAAATTCTTCTTACCTGATTGTCCATGCGTGCCCTTCCTTACAATTATATATAGATAAATTAAAATTCAAATTTGTTTTCTCTGTCAAATAGATTGTCCATAATATTTCTGGGATCCTGGCCGTTGATCACTACATCGTATACCGCTCTGGATATGGGAAGATCCACCTGGTAAAGATCTGACAGCCGCACCATTGCTCTGGAGGTATCTACTCCCTCTGCCAGCTTTGTCATAGGAATTTGCTTGATATAATTTTCCCCGTACATTCTATTATGACTGTACTCTGAAAACAAAGTGGCCTGATAATCCCCTAAATGAGACAGTCCGTATACGGTCAGCTCATTGCCTCCCATTTTACGCACCAATCTGGAAATTTCTCTGGCTCCTCTGGCCATCAGCGCTCCCTTCAATCCGGGGAAATCAAAGCCGTCCAGCATACCTGCGGCAATTCCCATTACATTTTTAGAGGCCGCTCCGATTTCACAGCCTATTAAATCCTGTGAATAATACAATCGAATCAAATTGCTGTTCAGCTGATTCACTAAATATTTTGTCACCTCAAAATCTTCAGAGCCAATAATCATACAGCTGGGTCTGCCGGCATAATAGTCCTGCACATGTCCGGGGCCTACCCAAATGGCAACCTTGTTGGAATAGCCCATCTCCTGGCGGAAAATCTGTGTCAGCCGATCTCCTGTCTCCGATTCAAGCCCCTTCATACAGAGTACAAAGATTTTGTCTTTTACAGGGATTCGGGCTTTTAAATCTTTTAAAAAGCCTCTGAAATTCTGTGCGCCAATGGATACTACCACCACCTGGGCAGACTGTATGGCAGACTCCAAATCGGAGGTCAGTATAATTTCATCCGGCAGTGCCATATAGTCATTTTTCCTGGTTTCAGTAAACCTTTTATATTCCGGTGCATCTGCAAGGCCGTACAGCGTAACCTCGTGCCCCTTTTTCGCCGCACAGTACCAGGCAATACAGCTCCCCCATCTTCCGCATCCAACTACGGTAATTTTCATTATAAAATTCAAATCCTTTCTCTGTATAAAATTCCTTTAAACATATCTATGCTCATATCACATCGAAAACAAGCTATACAATCGGCAGTTCAATATATGATTGATCAAGAAGCAGTGTATTATCGGCAACTTTTGCAGTTGTTTGTATGGGTACAGATTTCATCCTCCGTTTGCTGCTTTGCCACATCAACATAAGGGCTGCGATAAATAACAGTGGAAAAGGTACCGCTGCTTTGCGGCAACCAAACGATAGTAAAAAGCTCTGCATTTTTAAACTTCAAGTAGTTATAAAAAGAACAACCGCTATTTGTTTCTTCTATATTCATGAAAAACACTCCACCAGCAAAAGACACTTCCAAAATTTGCAGGTGCGATAAAGGCCGCACCGCTATTGCGAAAAGTATACCATATTAGCAGCTGTTTTACAATGATCCTTTTATGAAAAAGGAAGGGCGTCTTCAAATAGAACAGAAGACGCCCTCCTTGAAAAGAAATAGAATCAGATTTATAAATTGGCTTCAATCAAATTTCCCAGTTCAATGCGGATCCGGGCAAATTCGTCAGGATCGTCCATAGAGATGGTAAAGTCTTTGGAAACCTTCGTAATCATTTCATTTACCGTATCCTCAAAGCCCAGCTCTTTGGCCATTTCCATATAATCATAGTCGTCTAAACCGTCCCGGATGCACTCAAAACGGATGGTACCGATGGGACCGGGGGTACCAATGTATTCTCCCGGATACAGCAGAGAGCCGTCTCCGTATATAGGACCCAGGTTCGTGTCCTGTAAAGTCAACATATCCTCCCAGGGATTGGCTTTTATTTGCTTCCAATAGGTAGTACTCCAATACAAAAAGCCGCTGCAGCCGTTGCGCTGAAGCTCCCAGAAAATCTCCCGGGTCTTCAGTCCCTGCATGGTAATAAATACATTCAGGAATTTCTTTTCCGGGCCAGGATTACAGGATACATAGCCCCAAAGCTCATCGCCCTCCTGCATAGCGCGCTTTACATTCCGAAGCCCCTGGCTGAAGGAGGCCGCCCAGGTATTAAGACACCACATATTCACCTGCCCTACTAAAGGTTCAATCAGACTGTTTCGGTTCGCATCCACAGTAGTCGACAAAGGAACAATAATGTTGGCTTCCTCTCCGAATATGGATTTTATAGTAGAAATCACACTTAAACTTTGAGCCAATTTTTCCGGAGTATCCGGTTCATCCATGGGATAGAAAAAGTGTTTGTCCATCCACTCCTGGTTTTGGGATAATTTTTCATAATCCTCTTGCATTTGGCTTTGAGAAGATGTACGAACACGAAAGTTTTGTATTTTAGGATTATCCAGATATTGATCTACCTTACTATTAGTTAAATTGTATGGAAGATAAAAACAATTTATTCTATAATTGTCCAGCATAAAATCGTAGTACTCTTTTTTTGAAGAGTCCGGGTCATACTGATTAATAGAATTCGTATCGTATCCAAAAAGTGTCTGACAGCTGGTAGCCTCCGGCAGAACAAAATCCCACACATGGGCCCAGATCTCTCCCCGAAACAGCTCCGTCTCTCCCTGTCTCAGCGTAACCTCTGCCCGATAATATCCAGGCTTGGCATCTGCTCCGGCTTCTGCTCTTATATAAATCGCCTGGTTATATCCCGCCTGCAGGTCAAACTGCTCCGGCATGGGTACCAGGGCATCCGGGAATACGCCGCCCCAATCGTCGCAGGAAATATAGTATTCCAGGTAGACTGAATTGTTCAGGGTATTGCCCGCATTGTCTTCAAAAGCACTGACCTCTGCCGTAATCCCTGTATAATTCCGGTCCGCCTGCAGGTTCAGCTGTACCCCTTCCATTTCGTTCCTCGCCAGATGAACCGTATAGGAGGTCATACGCTTTTCAGGAGCGGACTCCTTTCTCAGAGTTTTCTGGGTGGAATGTGTATACCAGAAAGCAATATCAGAATTGTTTTCGTACTCTCCGTCCAGATAGAAGCCCTGATCCCGCTCGGGTGCACCGCTCATAAACCGTTTGATCTGCAGATAGTCCGAAGAGGTGTGCTTTCCGTCCCCGTTGTAGTCTGCCGCAGCAGACTCTGCGCTGTTAAACACAATAGAGCCGGCAAAAGATCGTTTCAGCTTCAGATAATCGGAAGACTTAATATAGCCGTCTCCATCAATATCTCCAGAAATAACTATTGTCAGAGAATCCAGTATCCCGCCGGCGGCATCCTGCATAGCCACGGTATCACCTGTCCCGACATATCCCTCTGTCTTCTGTGTCATGCTTTTATCTAAGACCGTAATCTTATTGCTGCTCTCTCCAAAGCAGGCCAGCAAATCAGAAACACTCTGTCTTAACTTGACATTTCGTACAAAGGAATACTGGCTGTCCACACTGCAGCCCTTGTAGAAAAGCGCCTTTAGACTGGTCTCTCCGTCTGACATAGGACTGGCCAATGTGCCGGCAGGCGCAGCCGCCAGTATAAGAGACAGCAGCACAAGAACACTAATCAGCTTGCAAGAAAAATGTCTTTTCATTCTAAAACTCCTCTTCGTTTTCGCTTTGCTTCTTTTCACAAAATATGTAAATTTTATTTTTATCAACTGCAAAATAGACACGTCAATAGATTTGCGTTAACAATATAGCAACGTATTTCTTTTGTCAAGGCTCCTTCTTCTCTATTGATTTTTATTCACAGAAAGTTCTTAATCCCTCCAAAAAGGCTGTTGCCTCTGTATGAAATTTTCCTGAGTTCTTCTATTTTACAAACAAATTGTTTTGAGGTAAAATAAAGCTGTTATGAATTTTAATGTAGGTGAGATTGTTAAAATGAAAAAGCAGCATCCCTGTGGCTCCTGGAACTGGGAAATTCTCAGAATCGGTGCTGATTTTCGTTTAAAGTGTCTGGGCTGCGGCCATCAGATTTTGATTTCCCGCGGCAAATTTGAGAAAAACCTATGGAAAGGGAAAGTAACATCAGATGAGTAAAGAAAAAAAACATAAAAAGAAAGAGGCGCCGGCCATTCGCATATGCAGCATAGGCGGCGAGGCTTTGATGGAAGGAATTATGATGAGAGCGCCGGCAGGCTTTTCGCAGGTAGTGAGAAATCCCCAGGGCAATTTGGTAGTAGAAACAAAGGTGCAAAAGCCTCCCAAAAAAACAAATTTTTGAGTTTTCCGGTTATACGCGGTTTTGTAGCATTGATAGATTCTCTCTCTATCGGTATGAAATGCCTGTTTCGTTCTGCGGAAATCAGCGGTCTGGAAGAGGAAATCCCCAAGGAGGAAATAAGCCGGTTTGACCGTTTTCTTACCAGAAAGCTGGGCGATAAGCTTCCCCAGATTATTATGACTTTTTCACTGATACTGGCAGTTGCTCTTTCAGTAGGACTTTTCTTTCTGCTGCCCAATGTACTGGCCTCTCTGCTGGTGACAAAAACCCAAAGCATACTGCTCTATAACCTAATAGAAGGACTTGTACGAATCCTTCTATTTCTGTCTTATATGTTTTTAGTATCCCGAATGAAAGATATCAAGAGGGTTTTTATGTATCATGGCGCGGAACACAAAACCATCCACTGCTTTGAACATATGGAGGACCTGACAGTAGAAAACGTACGGAAATATTCCAAGCATCATCCTCGCTGCGGGACAGCCTTTATGTTTGTGATTATGATACTCAGTATCCTGATCTATTCCCTGCTGCCCCGGTTTGACTTTTTCCTGTATAATTTGCTTCTGCGCATTGTAACCTTACCCCTGATTGCAGGGATTGGCTATGAGTTCAACCGTTTCTGTGGAAAACATGAAAACGCCGTGACGAAAATCCTCAGAGCGCCCGGTATGGCCCTGCAGAGACTGACCACCTACGAGCCTGAGGACGGTATGATAACGGTGGCCATTATTGCGTTGAATAAGGCTCTGGAGCTGGATACAGACAGAGCACAGGTACAGGAGCAATACATACTGGACCCGGACGGAAAGCCTCTGCCGGAAACCTCTGAGGAAATGGAAAATACAGTTGAGACACTTGCGTGAATTCAGAAAAAGCTGGATTGAGCAGTTAAAAGAAAGCGGTATTTCAAGTGCCGCTTTTGATTTTGATATGGTATTAGAGGACCTTTTTTCCATTGGTAAAGAGGCCTGGCTGTCTGATCCGGATTATCAAATAGCACCGGAGCAACAGGACGCATTGACGAAGCTCCTGACACAATATAAAGAAGGGAAGCCGCTCCAGTATCTATTGGGGCATACCTCCTTTATGGGGCTGCCTTTTCAGGTCCGGCCGGGGGTCCTGATTCCTCGAAACGATACAGAAATCCTCTGCGAATACGCCCTCCTGTCTGCCCGTCCAGGCCTATGTACTGGATATGTGTACGGGTTCGGGCTGTATTGGCATTAGCCTGCAGAAGCTGCGCCCCGATATTCAGATCTTTCTCTCTGATATCTCACCAGAAGCAGTAAGGCTGTGCCGGGAAAATGCCCGGGCTCTGATTCCGGATAAACAATACCACATTTTACAGGGCGATTTATTTTCTCCTGTCAAAAGGCAATTTCCGAAAATTCGATTTGATATGATTCTCAGTAATCCGCCCTATATTCCCTCCCCAACAGTCAAAACCCTGGAAAAACGGGTTCGGGAATACGAGCCCATACTGGCTCTGGACGGAGGCACTGACGGCTTAAAGCTGTACAGGCGACTGATTAAAGAAGCCCCCTCCTTTTTAAAACAAGACGGCAGGCTTCTTTTAGAAATTGGCTATGATCAGGCCGAGGCTGTCAGCGATTTATTGAAAACCAGTCCATTTACACAGGTAGAAATTATGAAGGATTACGGTGGAAATTATCGGGTTGCTGCCGCCCGTCTCTCTTCCTCTTCCAGAACAGTATAGGCAATCTTCCCTACCTTGGTCATGGGAAGCTCCTTCCTGAACGCAAAGTCCTTGGGCTTGGCATAAGCGGCAATATGCTCTCTGCAATAGGCCCGAATCTGTCCCTCTGTCTCCAAAGAAGGAGCAAATCCATCCTTCAGCACAACAAAAGCCTTGAGCCGATTCATTTTATAGTCATCCGGAATACCGATCACACAGCAGAGGGAAACACAGGGACATTGGGATATAACCTCCTCTATCTGGTTTGGATATACGGAGTATCCGGAAACTTTAACCATTCTTTTGATTCTAGAGGTAAAATAGAGGAAACCGTCCTGATCCATATAGCCCAGGTCTCCTGTATGGAGCCATATTTTGCCGTCCTCATGTTTCTTCAGCACATTTTCCGTTTCCGTCTGTTCCTTCAAATAACCCAGCATAACCGTAGGGCCGCAAAGACAGATTTCCCCCTGTCTCCCTTTGGAAAGCTCCCGCATGGTGCCCGGCTCTACAATTTTATACAAGGTATCCGGGAACGGGATCCCAAAGCTTCCCTCTCTATAGGAGTCAATGGGCATCAGCGCACTGGCCGTCACACATTCCGTAAGTCCGTAGCCTTCTCGGAGCTGCACCTTCGCACCCAGCGGCCTGATAGCCTGGTCGAAACTATGCTTCAATGCAGCAGGCAGCCGTCCGCCGCCGCAGAAAATTCCATGACAGGCTGAAAAGTCTATCCCCTTCAGCCGGTTTTTGCGCAGCAATGCCTCATAGAGCGTGGGCACACCCGCTATAAAAGTGGGCTTCTTTTTCTTCAGTGTTTTTGCAAAAGAATCCGCGTTAAACATCGGAACTAAAATAATTTTACCGGCTGCATAGACGGCAGAATGGATGCATACGCCAAGACCGAAGCCGTGAAACATGGGTAATACCGCCATAATCGAAAGATTTTTAATAGAACGGTACTCCGGCGCCCCCATAGCCAGAATCTGAGCAGCCAAAGCATTAAAATTCAGATGAGAGAGAAGAATCCCCTTTTGTTTTCCTGTGGTACCGCCGCTGTATAAAATAGCAGCAGGATCCTCTGGCTTCCGCTGACAGATACGGCGTTTCCCTGTACCATGTCTTTTCCCAAAATCAAGAAAAGATTTCCAGAGAAAAAGTCCGTCCTTTTTGATTTTTCTGCCCTTTGTAGCAGCAAAACCTATTTTAAACGGAAACGACATAGACTCTGAAGCGCTGCAGAAAACCGTTTGCCGAAGACAGGGACAATTTAAATCCAAAGCATTAGGGGCAAAAGCATCTAACGCAAACAAAAGAGGACTTTCTGAAAGATTCACACAGTATTCAATTTCCTGCTTTGCAGATAGGGGATGGATCATATTGGCTACAGCGCCGATCCCCAGTACTGCATAAAATAGATAGACTTCCTCCGGAATGTTGGGCAGGCAAATGGATATGCAGTCTCCCGGCCCCACCCCTTCGGCCTGAAGCGCCGCCATAACAGAGGAGATCTGCTTCTGCACCTCTCCATAGGAAAGGAGCCGTCCCATATAGTCAATACAAGGACTCTTGGGATTTTTTTCACAGCTGTCCTGAAACAGCCTGTACATACTTTTGGGATAATAGGAAAGGCTCGCAGGAGTATCTTTATGATAAAAAGCCGTCCACGGCAATACATGTTCACTCATAGGAATTCTCATTTCTGTTTGTAAATTACCTACACATTTTATCACAATCTTGGTATACTATACAAGGAGGTGTCCCATGCAGTACAGAACTCTGACCCCTTTCGACAAAGGAAATGCCGCTGCGATCTGGAAGGAAATATTTGGTGATCCCGATTCTTTTACGAACTGGTTTTTTCAAAATCGGTTTTATCCTGAGTACAGTGCATGTGCAGAAGAAAATGGGCAGATCGCCGCTATCATGCACGCTATGCCGCTGCCGATAAAATTTGACAGTCGGATCTATTCCGGCGCCATTCTGGGAGGCGTGGCGACTCTTCCCCTCTACCGCGGCCGGGGACTGATGAAAAAGCTCATGGCTTTTGAACTGGAAAACCTGCGGGCGCTGGGTATCCAGCTGCTGACGCATACCCCGGTAAACCCCGCCGTCTATTTCTCCTGCGATCAATTTCCCTGTACCAGAGAAATCCATTTTACTTATCATACAAAGGCAGACAAAAAGCCGCAGAAAATAGCAACACATTTTGACTTATCCTCTGCCCTGAAATGCTACCTTACTTTCGCAGACAGATACAACGGAATTGTCTGGCGGAATGAACAGCTCATGCAGCAAAAAGCACAGGACTATTTTTCGGACGAAAGCCAGTGCTTCATGCTGCAAAGCGGCGCCTACTGTTTTGCACGGATAAAAAGGGAAACTGCCTATTGCCAGGAAATTGTCTATTATAAAGAATCGGAAGTGATTTCGCTGCTGGCTTCTCTGCCCGCCAAACTTGTTACTGGCAGACTGCCCGGGGATTTTTCCCAAACAGAGCATTTTGCCAAATGGGAACTGTCTGAGCACGCCGTCCTGTATCCACTGAGCGCAAAACTCCTGGCTCCGTACAAAGACAGTCAAATGACTCCCGGACGCAGAATGCAGCAGCTCTGTCTGGAAAGCAATTGCTTTCTGTGGGAAGAATACTAAACCCCATTTCCTGCTCCTACGGCAAAACCGTCCAGAGGACTTTCTGTTTAACTGTTTCGTAGCCGTAGCCTACATATTCCGGTTTATGGGCGTCAGAACCGTACACATAAGACAGTCCGTATTCCCGGCTCAATTCCAGTATCCCATCCTGGGGATAGATTCCCAGAGAGTCAAACTTTTTATATAAGGGCGCCGCATTCAGTTCTAGCTTCAGCTTCTTTGCCTGCATCTGCCGAAACAGCTCCCGGTACAAATCCACACAGCATTCCCACCGAAAATCACCGGACTGAAAGGGAAAACGTTCCGGTTCACAAAACGGCCATCTATATATATCCAAGTGGGACAATGCGTGAAAATACCCAGATTCAGCAGCCGAAATATAATTTTCTAAAACTCGTCTGGCATAGTCTGTTCTGGTAAGGCTTCCAAAAGGAATCTGAAACCCCTTAATGTCCAGATGAGAAGATCCCAGAATATAGTCAAAATCCCCCTCTGCAAGGATTTCTTCAATTTCATTCCGGCACTTGGGCCAGTAATCAATTTCAATACCTGTCCTAACAGAAATTTGGCCGGCATATTTCTCTGCAACAGCTGATACTGCCAGACAGTACGCAGACACTCCCCCGAAAGGAATTCTGTCGGATTCGTCCCCGGTGACCCGGAACGGCATATGATCGGTAAAGTAAATTTCCTGAAATCCCAGCTGAATAGCTTTGGTAATAAAGGCTTCAGCCTGAGCCGGTTTTTTTAGCAAATTGGGATGGGTGTGAAAGTCTTTCATTGTGTCTTTGCCCGTTGCTGTTACAGGCCTCTTTTCTCCTGTTCTATTTTGCTCAGCGTATCCTGATTAACTTGCTCCTTTAGGCCTTGCAGCCAGGAAGACCACTGGACATTATTTTCTCCGTAGGTCAGCTGCAGCTCATATTCATTGGGAAGCCAGGTAGAAATGTCTGTCTCATTATGAGAAATCACCGCCTCCATATTGTCCAGGGCTTTATAGAGCTTCGCCTCTTCTGTCTCCATTGCCCTCATCTCCTCAAATAGCTGGGCAAATTGAACAGCAACCTCCCTGGGAAGAGACTGCAGCAGCCCGGATATGGCCTCGGCCTCTGTTTCCTCATCCTCCGCCGTCTTTAAAAAAGCAGGGACATCTCCCGTAACCGCTTCTCCAATATCATGAGTTAAGCACATCTGAATAACCCGGTCTATATTTACCTGAGGAAATTCCCTGCGCAGCAGCATGGGCATCAGCGCCAGCCGCCAGGAATGCTCCGCTACGCTCTCCCGTCTGCCTTCAGGATTCCAACAGTGACGAGTCCGCGCCTTTAATGGTTCTATTTTTTTTAAAAAATCAATAAACTGTCGTTGTGTCATGATTACACTCCTTTCACAAACTGCTCGAGGCTCCTTTTTGTTTGTTTGAAAGTTCACTAAACACGGCCCCTCCTATTATCAATACTGCCCCCACAATTGGTAACGGAAGCATGGTTTCTTTTAAAAAAATCACAGAAAGCGTAGTGGGGGAAATGCAATCACGATAACAGGCCCGCAGTAATACAAAAGCGATGAAATGTTTACTCCAATTCGGGCATACGCTTCATATAAAAACATCCAACTGATTCCCATTGCCATGCCTGATAGAATAAGAAATACAAATGCTCTCATGTGTTTATAAAATGTAAATTTGCCCCCCTAAATAGAAATAATGAAACCAGCAGCAAGCTTCCTATCAGCGTGCGAAGCAGTACAATCTGTAAGCTGTCAAGCTCTATAAAGCTGGCCACAATTCCATTTGAGCCAAAAAGCAATAATGCAAAAAGATGTTTTAAAAAAGCCTTTCTGTTCATATGAACCTCTTCTCTCCGCCACAAAGTATATCATAATAACAAATATAACAAAAGCAGCAGCATTTCATCTCTGCCCAATTTATAGGTAGAACAACGGGCGTGACAAGGCAAAGAATTCTCCTTGTCACTTCCTTTAGGAATGACTATTTTTGGTGATATCATTATTCAATCTTTTGCGGCGGCTGTCCATCCACGATTTGTCATCACGAATCAGTTCATCACAAAAGCCCGCAGCATCTGC
>CABQMV010000011.1 GCA_902465325.1 uncultured Oscillospiraceae bacterium | reverse complement strand
GAGGTAGAGCCTCAGGAGCGCGGTGCCGGGTACACCTTTGAAAACCGAATTGTAGGAGGCGTTATTCCGAAAGAATATATTGCTCCTGTTGACCAGGGTATTCAGGAAGCCCTGCAGTCTGGTGTCCTGGGCGGATATCAGGTGGTTGACCTGAAGGTAGCTCTGGTAGACGGCTCCTACCATGATGTAGACTCATCGGAAATGGCTTTTAAGATAGCAGGTTCTATGGCCATCAAGGAAGCGTGTAAAAAAGCGGATCCGGTATTGCTGGAGCCCATTATGAAGGTGAGTGTAAATGTACCGGAGGAGTATTTGGGCGACATCATCGGTACCCTCAGTTCCAGAAGAGGAAAGATTGAGGGAATGGAGGATGTAGGCGGTGCAAAGGCGATTTCTGCACTGGTTCCGCTAGCCGAAATGTTTGGGTATGCTACAGCTTTGCGTTCTATGACACAGGGGCGCGGTGCATTTTCTATGGAGCCCAGTCACTATGAGGAAGTTCCCAGAAGTGTACAGGAGGCTGTGCTTGCCAGCAAAAACAAGGCTTAATTTTACTGACCTTGTATAAGATTTGGATTTTCTGGGCATAATTTTTCTGAAATGGAAAAAAATACTTGCCTAGCGGCGTAAAATTGTGTATTATAACAATATGCGCTATATAAATTTTGAATTTTACTGTTATCAATCATAAGGAGGAAGTTTAAAATGGCAAAAGCTAAGTTCGAAAGAACAAAACCACATGTAAATATTGGTACCATCGGTCACGTTGACCATGGTAAGACGACTTTGACTGCAGCGATTACTAAAGTTTTGGCTTTAGGAGGACATGCTGAGGTGAAGGCGTATGACCAGATCGACAACGCTCCCGAGGAGAGGGCAAGAGGTATTACGATTAACACTGCACATGTAGAGTACGAGACAGACGCTCGTCACTATGCCCATGTGGACTGCCCCGGACATGCTGACTATGTTAAGAACATGATCACCGGTGCCGCTCAGATGGACGGTGCGATTCTGTTGGTTTCCGGTCCGGATGGCCCGCAGGCTCAGACAAGAGAGCATATTCTTCTTGCTCGTCAGGTAGGGGTGCCCTACATAGTAGTATTTATGAATAAGTGCGATCAGCTGTCTGAAGAGGATCAGGAACTTCTGGATCTTTCCGAAATGGAAATCAGAGATCTGCTGAACAAGTACGAGTTCCCGGGAGATGACATTCCGATTATCAGAGGTTCTGCTCTGAAGGCTTTGGAGTGCACATCAGAGGATTCCAATGCTCCTGAGTATGCTTGCATTCATGAGTTGATGGATGCGGTTGACAAATATATTCCGACTCCTGAGAGACCCAGAGATCTGCCTTTCCTGATGCCTGTTGAGGACGTATTCACAATCACAGGCCGTGGTACCGTTGCTACTGGTAGAGTAGAGAGAGGTACTGTAAAGGTTGGCGACGAGGCTGAGATTGTTGGTCTTTCCGAAGAGAAGAAGAAGACGGTTATTACTGGTGTTGAGATGTTCAGAAAGCTTCTGGACGAGGCTTATGCCGGTGACAATATCGGTGCCCTGCTGAGAGGTATCCAGAGAACGGAAATTGAGAGAGGTCAGGTTCTGGCGAAACCCGGTTCCATTCACCCTCACACTCATTTCAAGGGTCAGATATACGTTCTGACCAAGGATGAGGGTGGCCGTCACAGCCCGTTCTTTACGAACTACAGACCTCAGTTCTATTTCAGGACAACGGATGTAACCGGTACCATTACACTTCCTGAGGGAACAGAGATGGTAATGCCTGGCGACAACGTTGAAATTGAAGTGAAACTGATCACTGAAATTGCTATGGAGGAAGGCCTGCGCTTTGCTATCCGTGAGGGTGGCCGTACAGTTGCTTCCGGTACTGTTACCAGCATTCTGGAATAATTTTTCTATGAATAAAAAGGCCGTCACGGATGTGGCGGCCTTTTTTCTAATTTTTGGATGCATAGTTTTCTTCCCATGGTAAATAATACTGTTGAAAGGGAGGATAACAATGAAATCATTGAAAATAAAAATTCTCTGTGTACTGGCGGCTGTAATGCTTGCGGCCTTCTGCGGATGTCGGATGGAAGACGGCAAAGTGCAGCAGTCCGGCAGCGCAGCTCCTTCTGCGACAGCGCAGGTAAAAACCGATGAACCTAAGCAGAGCGTTTCTCCGAGCGCTTCTGTGGCTCCCAATGCTACAGACAATAAAGGAAATCTGGGAGAGGATATCGGGCAAGGCATTGAAGATATAGGTGACGATATCAAAAATGCGTCCGGAGCGGCAAAACAGGTAAACGGATAATGAAAGCAGAGGAGGCAGGGTCTTAATCTTGCCTCCTTCCTTCTTATCGTGGTAAAATAAAAACAGTACACGTACAGTATGAGGAAAGCCATGTTTGATTTTAAGGAAGAACTAAAAAGAGTGCCGGAGAAGCCGGGGGTATATCTCATGCACAACGAAGAGGACGAGGTTATTTATGTAGGAAAAGCAGTAGTCCTCAAAAACCGGCTCAGCTCCTATTTTCGGAAAGGAGCTCATAATCAGCGGATTACGAACATGATTTCCCAGATTGCCAGATTTGAATATATAATAACGGACGGAGAATACGAAGCATTAATTCTGGAATGCAATTTAATTAAAAAATACAGTCCCAAGTACAATGTACTTTTGAAAGACGACAAGGGATATCCTTACATAAAGGTGACAGTACAGGATGAATATCCCAAAGTGTTGATGGCCAGGAAGATGGAAAAAGACGGAAGTAAATATTTTGGGCCTTATTGCAGTATGGATGCCATCAATACAACCTTAGATGCTTTACGCAGGATATTTCCTCTGCGTCTGTGTGATAAGAAGGTAAGCTCTGCGAAAAAGGAAAGGGTTTGTCTTAACTATCATATTGGCCTCTGCTGCGGTCCCTGTCAGGGCAGAGTTTCCCGTGAGGAGTACATGGCATATGTTTCGGGGATCTGCGCTTTTCTTAGCGGTAAGCATACAGAAATCCGGAAACAGTTTGAAATAGAAATGCGAGAGGCGGCAGAGAAGCTGAACTTTGAACTGGCTGCAAAGTTCCGGGATAGAATCAATGCATTGGACAAGCTTTCAGCAGAACAGAAGGTAGACCACATAGGCGGAGGAAGCTGCGATGTTATATCGGTAGCAAAAAACAGTGTGAACGCCTGCATACAGGTCTTTTTTATGCGAAATGGAAAAATACTGGGCAGGGAATTTTTTATACTGGGGGGCGCAGGGGAAGAGTCTGAAGCGGAGCTGGTGCAGTCTTTCATTGAGCAGTACTATCGAGAGGACAGACTGATTCCTTCTAAAATATATACAGATCCGGAGCTACCTGACAATGAGAGCATACTGCTTGGGCAAATGCTTTCCCAGATATCGGGGCACAGGTGTACCCTATTAAATGCGAAACGCGGGGAAATGCGTAAAATTTCTTTGATGGTGAGGAATAACGCAGCTATTATGCTGCTGAATTTTGAATCCAAAGGAAATCAGATCCAGGTGAAAAATTTAAAACAGCTAGAGCGCGTGCGGCAGGCCTTGCAGCTGCCCCAGATTCCCAGACGCATTGAGGCCTACGATATTTCTAATTTAGGAGACAGCGAAATTAATGCTTCTATGGTTGTTTTTCTGGATGGGAAGCCTTTTAAGCAGGAATATAAAAGATTTAAAATGAAGCAGATTACGCAGAGAAATGATGTGGGTTCTATGCGTGAGGTACTTACAAGGCGGTTTACCCATCTGTGCCAGGGGGATAAGGGGTTTGCTGAGTCGCCGGATCTGATATTGATTGACGGCGGTCTGGGACAGACAGAAGCGGCCCGGCAAACGGCCCGGGATTTTCAGCTTACAATTCCCATTTTTGGTATGGTAAAGGATGACAGACATAAAACCAGGTCCCTTGTAGGAGGAGCCATGGAATATTGCCTGAAAGAGGACCCGGAGCTTTGGCACTTTATCAGCGGCATACAGAACGAGGCCCATCGCTTTGCCATAACGTATAACCGAAAATTAACAGAGAAGCGATACAGAAAGTCTATTCTAGACGATATTCCCGGTATTGGGAAAAAGCGGAAATTTGCGCTGCTGAAATATTTTGGCACTTTTGCGGCTATAAGAAAGGCCTCAGAAGAGGAATTGTCCAAGGCGCCGGGGATGAATAAAAAGGCTGCCGAAACACTTTTTAACGCTTTAAAGGAGAAAAAATAAATGCATATTTATACGATTGGAGATTTGCATCTGTCAATGGCCTGTCATAAGCCGATGGATATATTTGGCGACCGCTGGACAGAGCATGATAAAAAAATTGCAGAGGCTTGGCAGTCTGTGGTTTCATCGGAGGATGTAGTGGTAGTACCGGGGGATATTTCCTGGGCCTGCAGTTTTGAGGAGGTTCTGCCAGACCTTCTGTTTCTGGAGAAACTTCCGGGCCGCAAAATTTTATTAAAGGGAAATCATGAATATTGGTGGAGCACAGGCAGAAAGCTGGAGCAGCTGAGAGAAAAAAATCATTTGACTAGTATTAGCTTTTTGTATAATAACTATATATATATAGAAGAAAAGAATATTTGCATCTGCGGTACTAGGGGTTGGAAGTGCTGTAATGAAGGGGATCGCCAGAGTTTCACGGATCAGGACGCTAAAATATGTAACAGAGAAATTCTGCGGCTGGAAATGTCTCTGAAAGGCGGCGCCAAGAAGGAGTGCGAAATTTTTGCATTTCTGCATTATCCCCCCTTTGGCTACGGGCAGGAGATCAGCGGATTTACCCGTTTATTGGAAGCCTACCGTGTAGGACATTGCTATTACGGCCATCTCCATGGACCGGCCCATAAATGGGCTGTCAACGGAAAGCTGTCCCCGGAGTCGTTTACAGAATATTTTCTTGTATCAGCAGATTATCTTAATTTTTCCCCACTTTTGGTTATATAAACCAGTTATACATAGCTAGAGTATAACTCTTTTAGAAAGGACAGACGGATATTTTTATGTTTATTGATGCACATGCGCACTACGATGATGAGGCCTTTTCAAAAGACGGCTTAGAGATTATGAGAAAGGCATATGCTGGGGGCTGTGATGTTATTATTAACGCGGCACAGGATATTGCTACGACAAAGCAGATTTTGAAAATGACAGAGGAGCTTCCCTTTTTGTACGGCACCGCAGGGATCCATCCCCACTGTGCCAAGAATACAGTACTGGCAGATATTGAGCTGGTGGGCAGGCTGGCGCAGTCGGACCGCTGTGTGGCGATTGGTGAAATCGGCCTAGATTACCACTATGATTTTTGTCCCAGAGAGAAACAAAAAACGGTTTTTTCTGAACAGCTAGAGCTGGCCGGAGCACTTTCACTGCCTGTTGTGGTACATGACAGGGAAGCCCACGAGGATACACTGAAACTTTTAGAGTACTTTCTTTCCGACCGGAGCCGCTGTCTGATTCATTGCTATTCCGGCAGCCGCGAGATGGCGGAAATTATTATGAAGCGGGGATATTATGTATCCATTGGCGGAGCCGTTACTTTTAAGAATGCCAGAAGGATCCTGGAGGCACTGGAAGTGATTCCTCTGGAACGGATTTTACTGGAGACCGATTGTCCGTATATGACACCGGTTCCTCTTCGCGGACAGCGGAATGACTCCCGAAATATCCCTTTGATTGCGGCAAAAATAGCGGAAGTTAAGGGATGTTTATTGGACAGTATTTATAAAATTACCTCAAAAAATGCAACTAAATTTTACAATCTCCAGAAAAAAATGGTAAATCCCTAGAAATTTATGGGAATAACTGGAATTTAAAAGCACCCAAAAATCATACAAATTTAGGAATAAAAGGAATTATATTGAATATTATGGAAAATACTGTAATTTATTAGTAGAATCTTAATAACAAATTGTAACCAAATTGTTATGTCTGCTTGACACAAGTTGGAGGGGTGGGGTAGTATGAATTTTGCAACCAAATGATTTTCAGGAGTTGATTTTTTTTGAAGCTAAGACTAGACGAAATGAAAAAAAGAATAGGACTGCTTCGCTATCCTTTTATCCTTGTGGGAACCCTGATCGCATCGGTATGTGTTGCAGCTACCGTATTTGCTGCGGATATTAACACTGTTGTGGTGAATTATAACGGAGAACTCATAGAGCTTACTTCTGATGAGGGAACAGTAGGAGAGGCGCTGCTCAAGGCAGGAATTGTTCTGCAGGAGGGCGATATACTGAGCTGTACCACAGATACTTTATTAGCCGATGTAGATAAGATTGAAATTGTCAATGATACAGAAACCGTGCTTTCTGTTCCGGGAGAGCTGTATGTCTTCCCGGAGATTTCCTACCAGCCCGTGGTTTTTGACAGTGTAGAGCTATCCTCCCGAAGCGGTCTGGAGGCGGAAAATTATTCTGCGGGAACAGAGAAGGCACAGGAGCCCCAGATTGAAACTTCCTATGAAACTGTAGAATGGGCTGTGGAGTTTGATACAGAATACCAGGCGAACAGTGAAATGTATGAAGGGAATTCCAAGGTGGTTCAGGAGGGTGTCAACGGTTCCCGTACAGTGCAGTATGTCATAAAGAAAGCAGATGGAGAGGTAATTTCTAAAGATATTGTTTCCAGTGAAGTTACCAAAGAGCCAGTTAAAAAGATTGTTGTTTACGGCACAAAGAAACAGACAACTACCAGTAAAGGCTTGGCCGTACAATATACAGGAGTCTATTCCTCCTTTAAAGCGACGGCTTATACCGCTGATTCAAAATGGGGCAATGCCACTGCGTCCGGCCTGTATGCCAGAATGGGAGTGATTGCGGTAGATCCTTCGGTTATTCCTATGGGGACCAAGGTTTACGTAGAGGGATTAAACGGCGCTGCCGATTATGGGTATGCCATTGCCGGCGATACCGGAGGCGCCATAAAGGGGAATATTATTGACCTCTATATGAACGATGAAGCGACTTGTTACAACTGGGGTGTCAAATATGTAAATATTTATATTCTGGAAGATCAGTCCGTGGATGTATTCAGTTTGAGGTAATCACACTTTATGTTTAACACAAGGGATAAAATGAGGGCGTTTGCCATACGTCCGGTGAAGTCACTCGGTCAGAATTTTCTGACCGATTGTGACGTTGTAGAGAATATTGTAGAGGCGGCAGAACTGACGCCCCGGGATATGGTACTTGAAATTGGGCCCGGACTGGGGATCATGACCGAAGCCATGGCGCAGCGGGCCGGCTTTGTAGCGGCAGTAGAGATAGACCGGCAGCTTATGCAGCCGCTGGGTGCTCTGGCGGCTGCTTACGATAATGTTGCTGTGGTCAACAGCGATATTCTGAAAGTAGACATACGCCGTGAAATTATAGAAAAATATTTTACTGGGAGGGGCTTTTCCTGTATTAAAGTTGTAGCCAATCTGCCCTATTATATTACCACTTCTATTATTATGAATTTGTTAGAGCTATCTCTTCCGGAGGTATCTAGAATGGTTTTTATGGTCCAGAAGGAAGTGGGGCAGCGGATGACTGCCGGACCGGGCGGAAAGGAATACGGTGCGCTTTCTGTGGCAGTGACCTATTTTGCTGAAAGTGAAATTGTTTTTGCGGTGCCGCCTCACTGTTTCACTCCGCGGCCTGCAGTGGATTCTTGTGTAGTGAAACTAGAGGTCAGACGGGAAGAGCCCTTTTATTTAAAGGACAGGAATTATTTCTTTCAAGTGGTTAAAGCTGCCTTTGGACAGCGGCGTAAAATGCTGACCAATGCCTTAGCTAATGCCCCCTATCTGGAAGTGAGCCGGGAACAGGTTCTGGCGGCTCTTGCAGAAATGGGTAAAAATGAAAAAATAAGAGGGGAGACGCTTTCTGCTTCTGAGTTTGGAAAACTTTCCAACATATTGAGAAAAAATTAACAAAATCCATTGCGCAGGAATGGTATTTAGTGTATAATAAAGAATGATAGTTTTGAATTTTATTCAGCAGAAAAGAGGGTGTAGAATGTATAAAAATGTTTATGTAAATGAATGGGTTGAACAGATGGCGAATCTGACACAGCCTGACAACATTGTCTGGTGCGATGGCTCCGAGGAGGAGAGGGAGCGTCTGACAAAAGAAGCAATCTCTACCGGTGAAATGATTGAGTTAAATCAGGAGGTTCTTCCGGGCTGCCTCTATCATAGAACATTGGAGAATGATGTTGCCCGTGTAGAAGGACGTACTTTTATCTGTACAGAGAAAAAAGAGGATGCGGGTCCTACCAACAACTGGATGGATAAGAGCGCGGCGTATGCAAAGCTGGGCGCACTTTATGCAGGCTCAATGAAAGGCCGTACCATGTATGTAATCCCTTATATTATGGGACCTGCCAGCTCTGAATTCAGTAAGGTTGGTATTGAGCTGACAGACAGCATCTATGTTGTATTGAATATGAGAGTCATGACCAGGATGGGTAAGGTTGCCATGGACTTTTTAGGAGATTCTCCTAAATTTGTAAAGGGTCTGCATTCTAAGGCGCAGATTGATCCCGAGAACCGGTACATTTGCCATTTCCCCGAAGATGATACCATTTGGTCTATTAACTCGGCCTACGGCGGCAATGTTTTGCTGGGCAAAAAGTGCTTTGCCCTGCGTATTGCAAGCTGGCTGGGTCGTCAGGAGGGCTGGATGGCTGAACATATGCTGATTTTAGGCGTTGAGAGTCCTAAGGGCGACATCCAGTATGTCTGCGCCGCTTTCCCCAGCGCCTGCGGAAAGACCAACCTGGCCATGCTGATTCCCCCTGAAAAATATCAGAAGATGGGTTATAAAGTATGGACCGTAGGAGACGATATTGCCTGGCTTCGGATCGGCAAAGACGGAAGGCTTTGGGCAGTGAACCCGGAGGCCGGTTTCTTCGGTGTAGCTCCCGGTACCAGCATGAAGTCCAATCCTAATGCGCTGCTTACCTGCCAGAAAAATACAATCTTTACCAATGTCTGCCTGAAACCCGATAAAACCGTTTGGTGGGAAGGCATGGACAAAAACCCGCCTGCTCAGGCTACAGACTGGAAGGGCAATCCCTGGACGCCGGACAGCGAAGCCAAGGCTGCGCATCCCAACTCCAGATTTACGGCTCCTGCCAAGCAGTGCCCCTGTGTCTCCGATAAGTTTGACGATCCCAACGGCGTTCCGGTTTCCGCTATTGTATTTGGCGGCCGGCGTGCGAAGGTAGCACCGTTGGTTTACCAGTCCTTTGATTGGGAGCACGGCGTATTTGTAGGCGCTACGATGGCTTCAGAAACAACTGCCGCAGCTACAGGAGCTGTAGGTGTTGTCAGAAGAGATCCTATGGCTATGCTGCCTTTCTGCGGTTACAATATGGGTGATTATTTCGCTCACTGGTTGGAGATGGGGAAGAAGATTCCCAATCCTCCTAAGATATTTAATGTGAACTGGTTTAGAACCGATGCAGACGGCCACTTTATCTGGCCCGGCTTTGGCGACAATCTGAGAGTGCTGCTCTGGATTTTGGCAAGGTGCGACGGTACCGTAGATGCAGTAGAGTCTCCTATTGGTTATCTGCCTAAACCGGAGGATATTGATATTGAGGGTACGGACATTGATATGGATACGCTTAAAGGACTGCTTTCTATTGATAAAGAGGCTTGGGCTGAGGAAGTAAAGGATCAGGCTGCGCATTTGGCTAAGTTTGAGAAGCTTCCTGCAGAGATTAAGAATCAGTACGAGAATCTGAAAAAGAGACTTGGCGTCTGATTAGCTGAGAAGAATGGAAAAGCTGCCCCTGTGCTGAAGCAGAGGCAGCTTTTTTGTATACGAGGAACGGTGATTATATTATATGGTAGGACTTGTGCTGGAGGGAGGGACTTTCCGTCCCATTTACAGCGCCGGATTTATGGATGCACTTTTAGACCGGGGAATCCTGCTTCCCTATTGCGTTGGAGTTTCCGCAGGAATCAGTAACGGCGTTTCTTATATATCCGGACAGTCGGGAAGAAATCTGGAGATTTTGCTCCGCTACCGCCGGGACAGGCGCTATGTGGGTCTCAGAAATTTTATTGGCAGCCGGAGCCTTTTTGGCCTTGACTTTATTTACGACCGGATTCCCAATGGACTGGTTCCCTTGGACAGGGAAACTCTCTCCCGCTATCCGGGGCAGCTGAAGGTAGGGGTGACCAATGCTCTTACTGGCAGAGCAGCGTTTCTGGACGGCTGTCAAATGGACCGGGCCTGTACCGTGCTCCGGGCGACCTGTGCCATTCCGCTGCTGTTTCCGCCTATTTTGATTAACGGAACGCCCTATTATGACGGCGGTATCTGTAATCCTATTCCCTATGAAAAAGCGCTGGCGGGCGGATGTGATAAATTGATTGTGATTTTAACCAGACCGTCCGGATATATCAAATCCCTTTCCCAAAGCACAAAAATGGCGGCGCGCCATATGAGAAAGCGTTTTCCTGCTCTGGAGCCTGTACTGCTTAGCCGCCATGAGGCTTACAATGCCGCCGTAGCGAAGTGCCGCCAGCTGGAGCGCAGCGGAAAGGCCCTGGTATTTCGGCCTGAATATCCCTTAAACAGTATGGAAAAAAATACAGAGCAAATAAAGGCTAATTATAAAATGGGATATGAGCTTGCTGTAAGGCGAATGGAGGAAATCAGAGCTTTTATAGGAGAGCCGTATGCAGCGGAAAAATAACAGTATGGCAAAGTAAAAACTCTGCCATACCTGCTGTTTCCATCTAATATTAAGCTGAATTCTTTATACAGCCTTCTTTGTTTTTTCAAAAATAGAGAGTGGGATTTGGTTCGTTCTGCAGATAATTTCTCAAATCTGTGGAATCCTTTATCTGTATTTGTTCAGGCACAAGGATTCCGCCGCGTCCCGCGTCCTCCGGGTCGTGAAAATCGCTGCCCGCGCTTACGGCTAAGCTGTTGGACCGGGCAAAAGCAAGGGTCTTTTCATATTTGGGGTCAAATTTTGCATGGCCGTTGTATACCTCAATGCCGTCTAAAAATGCGGGGTCTGCCGGCTGATATCCCTGCTCTGTCCGATAAGGGTGCGCCTGATACAGAGAAATTTTTTCCTGTTGGCAGAAGTGATAGAGCTGCTCTTGCGTATAATCGTAAAGGGGCAGTGCTTTTCCCAGTATTTCCGGGGTAAGGCCGTAGAGCAGAAACTCCGGATGAGAGGGCAGAGAAATCAGTTTGACCTCGGCGCCGAACAAAACGGTCATATTGAATGCCTTGGCAGCCTCTGCGCATTTCCTGTAGCAATCGATAAAGGCTTCTGTCTGCTCCGCCAGATCCTGTCCCAGGTGGGAAAGATGGCCGGGATAATAGTGGTTACAGAGACAAAAGGCATCGATCCCTGCCGCTTTCAGCTGGGAAGGTACTTCTTCTGCCTGAAAGCAGGCGCAGCGGCTGACAGGCAGACAGTGTACATGCAGATCCAGCTTCATGAGAAAAGCCCTTCTTTTTCAATAAAGTCTACAATCTCAGCGGGGTTTTCCAGGGAGTGAGGATGATGGCCGCAGTCCGGTTTGACAATGGTCTTTATCCTGCCGCCTGCCGCCAGAAAACGTTCTTCCAAAATCGCTCCGTTTTCTGTGTAGGGGACCAGCTCATCGGCTTCTCCTGCCACTAATATAACAGGAATTTTGGCTTCTGCAATTTCCCGCACATGATCAATGGGATTGCCTTTGAAATCCGATGCCGTTTCTTCCGTGAGTCCATAGTGCTCCATACATTCTTTCCAGCAGCCTTCTTCTCCGGGTCCGGAGAATTTTCCTCCCGGCCAGCTGCGGATATCCAGTACCGGCGCGTCAATATACAGACAGGCTACCTGCTCCGGATGGGCAACTGCAAAGTTCCAGGCGTACAGACCGCCTCGGGACAGGCCGATCATAACAGCTCTTTTATTTAATTGCAGCTCTTCTGTAAGTACCCGGTAGAAGGCCTCCATATACTTTACTGCCTTAGGACAGCCGTACATATTGCTGATAGAATGGTGTACCAGATAATAGCCCTTTTCTACCAGGGCCATATCTGCATAGTCAAAGGCGCCGAAGAATTCTGTTCTCCAGGCCCAGCGCTTATCCGGAAGAGGATTGTCCGGCAGAACGACCCAGCTTTCGTGACCGTCCAGTACGAAATGCAGCGCTTCCCGATCCCTCCAGGGTACCCGTTCAAATTTTACTTCGACACGGTAGAAAGACACAATAGGGGTTCTGCACATACTTTCTACCGGCATTAGGTGTTCAGGATTGGTCTGCCACACCCCGCTGACCAGCGTTTTCCCGCGGACAGGCCTCTCCAGCGTTAGGACCAGACTGTCTCCGCGTCCTGCCGTGACGCCCGAGACAGACACGGTGCCTGTCTCGTCTTCTACCCGGAAAAGCCGATGCGCCGGACCGTTTCGGGTAATCAGCATTTCTGCTATATCGGTAAAATGTAATATCAGCTTACTGCCGTCCTCTACTTTCTCTGCCATATAGAGATCCGGTATCGGACAGGCCAGAGGAGCGCCGTAATGTTTTGTCAGCACCTGCCGGGCCAGTCTCTGTCCCAGCATCATATTGGCGGCTGCTTTATTATGAATTCCATCGGACAGGGTACAGTCGGTAGCGGGGATTATATAGACTCCGGGAATCTTCCTGGCCGCCTGGCGCTGAGCCTCTCTGACAGTTCCCCAGTATTCGTCGTGCTCTTCTCTAAGCCAGCCGGTACTCATCTGCCGGTTGAGCTGTACAGTAAACCAGGGCAGCTTCGGGCTGCACAGGGCCTTTCTGGTAGAAGACACCAGGCTTTCAAAGGTTTGATAATACATTTGTGCCTGCTCCTGGGTATCCGCATCGGTACATCCCTGATACCACAAAACCGCCGCAATTTTTCCTCCGGCCAGTTCAATGACGCCCATCATTTCCTTCCAGAGCTCTCCATCCTGACAGGGGTCCCAGTAGCGGATGGCAGAGCCTCCCAGGGCTGTAGGCAGTAAACCAATGGGATAGCCCACCTGTTCTCTGACTTTTTTGGCAAAGGTCAGATAGGGAGAGTGGCCGGTATTGGAATAATCTGTATTTTCCTCGTGTACAGTATCTGTAGAATCTCCCAGAGGATGTGTAGCCATATCCCAGGTTCCGTTGCTTCTGAGCATATGGACCCCCAGTTCCGGGGGATCAAAAATCGCGTCCTTGCCGTATCCTACTGCATTGCTCTGGCCGGCAATTACAAATAAATCTCCCACGCAGACATGATGGATCATGTCGCCCCGGTGATCCCAATCGTGGGTAGGATCGCCCCCGGAAAACCGAAGGCCGGTCTCAATCCTATAGGGTCCGCCTGCAGGAACTCTTTGAAAAGTATGACGCCAGGTATTATCCGGATTTACCTGAGCGGCTTCCCAGGGAATTACCGGCGAACTGTCCTGCTCATCAAACAGAGCGGCCCACACCTGGACCTTGTCTCTGTTGCTGTCATCTATATTTACCAGCACATTAAAGTCCCAGCGGCCTTCCAGAGAAATTTCCGCAAATCCGTTTTCCTGCTGATATATCTGCCAGGGCTGAGGCCCTTTTTCTATAAAAATTCCAAATTTCATATAATAAAAACCCCTTTCTGCCTTTAGTCTGCCTGTTCTTCTATTTCCACCTTATAGAAACTCAGAACCGGCAGCCGGGTGCCGGAATCAAAAGGCGGCTTAAAGGACGGATTGGCCTGCCAGACACAGCTTACGGTGCTGTGCCTTTCAATGGGCTGCTCTGTGCAGAGCGTTACCTGGCAGCCGGAGGAATTGCAGGCGGTGATTCTGTAGTCTTCTCCCTGAGGCCCCAGAATGCTGTAAGGCATATCCTGATCATGACAGTGAAATACCGTCTCAATGACATTAGAAAAGGTAAGAATCACCGATTTTCTGTCTTCTTCCAGATGCGCTGACTGAATATCCGGACAGAGGAAATGCGCCTGTCCGTAGAGCTGGTTCAATACGGTGTCAGCAATCCGTTCCCCAATCATAACATTAGAAAAAGCATTGTTATGTACGGCATCCGAAGGTACGCCATCAATAGTGGAAATGGTATATACCTGGGGAAGCCGGTGCGCCAGCTGTCTCTGATGTTCCCGTATCCTGCCCCAGAAGGGATCATCTTCCGGCACAGCGTCCCCGAATCGGCCGAC
Organism: uncultured Oscillospiraceae bacterium; assembly: GCA_902465325.1. Lineage (GTDB taxonomy): Bacteria > Bacillota > Clostridia > UBA1212 > SIG427 > CABQMV01. Next base: position 11,778 of record CABQMV010000011.1, on the reverse strand, counting down.
CTGTATGAGAAACCACGGCAGATCCGGTATGTTAAAATCTTCTCTGGAGCTCTGTATCGTACGGCTCAGCCGTTCCCCATAAGAATCCGCGTCCTGTGCATTGGCATCTGCGGCGCCCTGGCACCAGATAACGGCCCTGAGGCCGCCGCCCTGATAAGACACCATATCCAGCATATTCCGATACAGATCGCCGCCGCCCTGGGGGTCAAATCTGTCCAGAGGAGAGCCGCCTTTGGCCGCCATAATCAGTCCAATAGGCCATTGGTGTTTTCTCTTCAGCTTCCGTGCAAAGGACAGATAAGGAGAATGTCCGGTGTTTGCTCCGTCCTGGTGAGCGGGGAAAATCGTATCAGTGGTATCGTGGAGCGGATGTGTGGCCAAATCCCAGACGCCATTTTCCCGCAGCATATGGATCCCTATTTCCGGCAAATCCTCAATCGCATCCTTGCCGTACCCTACTGCGTTGCTCTGGCCGGCAATCAGAAATACATCGCCTACGCAAATGTGATGCCGCATATCCCCGTGACAGCTCCATTCAAAGGGAATGACCTGGTCTCCCTCCTGAAGCAGTGTTTCAATTCTATAGGGTCCCCCGGCGGGAACCTGCCTGAGCGTACATGTCCAGGAGCTGCCGGAGACCTGGGCGGGCTGACTGTTGATTACAGGAAGGTTGTCTTTTTCCGTATAGAGCCGAACATATACCCGGACGGCGTCTTTGTATTCCTCCGGATGATACCAGCTGCCTTCCAATGTAATGTCTGCTTTCCCTTCTGTTTGCTGGAAAACCTGCCAGTTCATGGGACCCTTTGTAATCATCACACCGAATCTTTTGTCGTTATTCATTTTTGCAATCTCAGCCTTTCCTTCCATGGTAAATTTAATGTATGAATCATAGCACGTTTACGGTTGAGTGACAAGAGGTTTGCGTGTATACTATTGTACGTGGAAAAGAATCAGCCTGTTAAAACTAAATTGCTTTCTCCCTGCGGCAGATTCCGCCGTTGTGATACCTGTGAGGCCCGGGGCTGGTGCCGTTTTGTGGAAGAAGCGGAGTCTTCTCTGCAGATTGAAGGACTGGCGGCAGAGGAGGAGAAGCGTTGCTCTTTCCCCGGATACGGAATCGCTGTGGATTTGGGGACTACTACTTTAGCCGGCATTTTGCTGGGAGCCCGCGGCGTTCTGGCGGAAACGGCGGCAGTCAATCCTCAGGTCAGTCTGGGCGCTGATGTGCTTACCCGAGCACAGCGAAGTACAGAGGGATTTCAGAAGAGGCTGCAGACACTGATACAGGAAGCGATCGGCAGGATGATACAGAGCTTATGTACCAAAGCCGGCATATCAAAAGAGCGTGTAACATCTGGGGTGATAACAGGCAATACGGTTATGCTCTATTTGCTCACCGGAAGGAATCCGGCTTGTCTGACAAAAGCGCCTTTTGTCCCGGACTGTCTGTTTGACTGGACGCAGGAGATTTCAGGAATTTTATTTTATTTGCCTCCCTGTGTTTCCGCTTTTATTGGAGCGGATGCGCTGTGCTCTTTATTGGCGTCCCGCATTACAGAGCAGGAGGAGGCCGGGATGCTGGCGGACCTGGGGACCAATGGTGAGATTATGCTGTGGCACAAAGGAAAGCTGACTTGTTGTTCTGCCGCCGCCGGGCCGGCCTTTGAAGGTTACGGGCTCAGTCACGGAATGCCGGCGGAGGAAGGGGCTGTTGACCGGGCGGCGGCAGCTGCGGGAAGACTGATTCCCCATGTGATCGGAGAAACTGAGCCAAAAGGAATCTGCGGAAGTGGTATGATTGATTTGCTGGCGGTTTTCAGGCAGCTTGAAATTGTAGAAGAAAATGGTTATATGGAAAAAGAATATTTTATGGTTACGCCTGGGGATGTACGTATGGTACAAATGGCGAAAAGCGCAGTTTGTGCAGGCATTCAGACATTAATGGAGGAAGCAGAGGCAGCCCCTGGGCAGATTTCAGGTCTTTGGATAGCGGGCGGCTTTGGAAAGCACCTGAATCCTCAGAGTGCCGGGGCGATCGGATTGGTTCCCTTTGGTCTCACCGGTAAAATGCATACGATAGGAAACGGCGCACTTGCCGGCGCAGTACAGCTTCTCAGGAAGCCGGAGACCATATGGAAGATGAGGCGGCTGGCGCAGCTGGCTCAGACACTGGATCTGACCTCCTCGGATGTTTTTGCCAAGCGTTACCTGGAGGGAATGCGCTTGGCACCGGTTCTCTGAATTGTGAACTTTTTACGAAAGCTATTGACAGGGAATATACTTATGCGTATTATATAAATGGTTAGCAAAAGCTAACTATAATTTATCTTTTTTGGTTAGCAAAAGCTAATTTGGAAACGAATCAATAGGATCAAGCAAGACTGTATAGGAAGGTGATATGGGATGCCATTGACACTTGCCGACTCGGGACGGGAAAATATCATTCGAAAGATAGGCGGGAATCCGGATGTAAAGAAGCATTTGGAGGATTTAGGCTTTGTTGTCGGGGGAACGGTAACAGTGATAAGCTCCATAGGAGGCAATATAATAGTAAGTGTAAAGGATACAAGAATCGCCATAAGCAAGGAAATGGCGCAAAAAATTATGATATAAAGGAGGAGAAAAGGTATGCGGACACTAAAACAGGTGAAAATCGGCAATACGGTCAAGGTAGTAAAGCTTCACGGAGAGGGCGCGGTGAAACGCCGGATTATGGATATGGGGATTACAAAGGGTGTGGATGTCCATGTGCGCAAGGTGGCACCTTTAGGCGATCCGGTAGAGGTGACGGTCCGGGGCTATGAGCTGTCTATCAGAAAAGCGGATGCAGAAATGATTGAGGTGGAATGAACAGCATCGGGGGAAACCCCGTATTTTTTGAGAAGCAGGTTAGCACAAACTAACTTATGAAAGAGGAAAGGAAGGAACTGTAAATGAATTTGAGAATCGCCTTAGCGGGCAATCCCAACAGTGGAAAAACAACGCTGTTTAACGCACTGACAGGATCCAATCAATTTGTGGGAAACTGGCCAGGGGTAACAGTAGAAAAGAAGGAAGGAAAGCTAAAAAAACATGAAGGTGTCACCATAACAGACCTACCCGGTATCTATTCCCTTTCTCCCTATACACTGGAAGAGGTGGTAGCGCGAAACTATTTGATTGGACAGCGCCCTGATGCCATATTGAATATTGTAGATGGTACTAATTTAGAGAGAAACCTGTATCTTACTACGCAGCTTACAGAGCTGGGAATTCCTGTTGTGGTTGCGATTAATATGATGGATGTAGTAAGGAAAAACGGGGATAAAATCAATATTCAGGAGCTTTCCAGAGAATTGGGCTGCCGAGTTGTAGAGATCTCGGCCTTGAAGGGCGTTGGAATTATGGAGGCTGCAGAGGCTGCCATTGAAGCGGCGTCATCTGCCAAAACTGTTCCTATGCATACGTTTAGCGGTACCGTGGAACATGCGCTTGCCCATATTGAAGAGGCGGCAATTCATAAGATGCCTGAGGAGCAGCAGCGCTGGTACGCCATTAAAATATTTGAGAGGGATGATAAGGTACTGGCACAGCTGAATCTGGATCAGCAGGTGCTGGCCCACCTGGAACAGGACATTAAAGCGACTGAAAAGGAATATGACGACGATGCAGAGAGTATTATAACCAATGAACGCTATGTGTACATTGCGTCGCTTATGAAAAATTGTTATCATAAGCGAAATACCGGCGGTCTGACTACCTCGGATAAAATTGATAAAGTTGTTACTAATCGCTGGGCTGCACTGCCTATTTTCGCAGTCATTATGATTTTAGTATATTACATATCTGTTACCACAGTAGGCACGTTTACTACAGATTGGGCAAATGACGGCGTATTTGGAGAAGGATGGCATCTTTTCGGAATTGGAAGTTCCTCCTATGAAGAAGCGATGACTGACTATGCGAAGGAAAACGTGTGGACAGAGGAAATGAAAACTCTGGTTGACGGCGCCGCTGAGAAAGGTGTCGTTGGTGCGGAAGAGCTCCAGTCTGCCATTGCAGAGGAAGACTTTGGGGCTTTTGATGAAGCATACGGTTCCTATGCCGATTCTCTGCAAAAAGAAGGCTATGATATTTCTACAATTTACGATGCGGCTCTGGGGGAGGAAATAGAAGGGGTTCCGGATCCCAGTGAATACGGGGTATGGGTCCCCAGTATTCCTGCTCTGATAGAGGGAGGCTTGACAGCAGCTAACAGTCCGGAATGGCTTAATGGGCTGATTCTGGATGGTATTGTAGGCGGAGTGGGCGCTGTACTGGGTTTTGTGCCTCAAATGCTGGTACTGTTTATTATGCTTGCCTTTTTGGAATCCTGCGGTTATATGGCGCGAATTGCTTTTGTTATGGACAGAATTTTCCGCAGATTCGGACTTTCAGGAAAATCCTTTATTCCCATGCTGATTGGTACCGGCTGCGGCGTACCGGGAATTATGGCCTCTCGGACCATTGAAAATGAAAGAGACCGCCGGATGACCATTATGACAACCACCTTTATTCCCTGCGGCGCGAAGCTTCCTATTATTGCGCTGATTGCCAGCGCGCTGTTCGGAGGCGCCTGGTGGGTGGCTCCCAGTGCATACTTTATTGGCATTGCTGCAATTGTAATATCGGGTATCATGCTGAAAAAGACAAAAATGTTTGCGGGAGATCCAGCGCCCTTTGTCATGGAGCTTCCTGCCTATCACCTGCCTACAGTGGGAAATGTACTCCGCTCCATGTGGGAGAGGGCGTGGTCCTTTATTAAAAAGGCCGGTACGATTATTCTGCTTTCCTCTATTATTATCTGGGCGGGGTCCTGTTTCGGAGTTGTAGACGGCAGCTTCCTGTTTGACCCGGAAATAGAACTGGAGAACAGTATTTTAGGAATTATTGGCGGCGCCATTTGCTGGATTTTTGCACCTCTGGGCTTTGGAAATATTAAAGCAACCATTGCTACTATTATGGGGCTGGTGGCCAAAGAAGAGGTAGTAGGTGTATTTGGTGTATTGGATTTTGAAGGGATGAGCCAATTGGCGGCCTATTCATTCTTGATATTCAATCTCCTCTGTGCCCCCTGCTTTGCTGCTATCGGTGCCATCAAGAGAGAAATGAACAGTGCAAAATGGACCTGGTTTGCCATTGGTTATCAGTGCATATTTGCTTATATCATTTCTCTGATTGTGTATCAGCTGGGGATGCTCTTTACAGGCAGTGCGAATGTGGTTGGTGCCATATTTGCAGTAGTCTTTACGGGCCTGATTCTCTATATGCTGCTTAGACCTTATAAGGAGTCTAATAAACTGACGAAGACGGTTAAGGTAACACAATAGTTTACAGTCTGCCGGCAAGAGAGGGGAGCCTTCTCTCCGCGCTATTTTGCAGAAATCGCTATAAGGGAAACGCAAATTCCGTTTTGTGTTTCCCTTATAAATACACACAGAGGAGGTCTTTTGAATGATTTGGTATATCGTTGTGGGGATTCTTTTTGTGCTATTTACCGTTTTTGTTCTAAAAGGCTATATCAAAAAGCTGTCCCGCGGCTGCTGCGGCACAGGAGACGGAGACCATGTCGAAAAGGTGAGGGTAAAGAATCGAAAAAAGAAAACTATCCTTATTTTGCAGTGCTACTGGTAGACGGGATGGTATGCGGAAACTGTGCCAGGAGAATTGAAAATACACTGAATTCAATGGACGGCGTGTGGGCAAAAGCGGATGTCAGTACAGGGCGTGTAACGGTACGGATGAAAAAATCCTTGTCTGAACAGCGGCTTCGAGAGGCTGTAAATGGAGAATTGGTGCGTATACTGTAATGAGCGTTATAGAGGCTTCTTCTTCCTCTGTTTCATAGGCCGGACATAATAGAAAAAAGAGAAGCTGATTGGGATTTCAGACGGAAAAGGAGCTCCAGGGGCATATTGACTTATTTCTGAAATGTATTACAATAAAACCAACGTCGGCTGATTTTATACGGACGTGATTTGGCAGAGGAAGGGAGTATAAAAGAGAATGGATAAAAAAGTAGCGGAATTGATTAATGAACAGATCAATAAGGAATTTTATTCGGCATATCTGTATTTAGATTTTGCCAATTATTATGCCTCTGTGGGGCTGGACGGCTTTGAGAACTGGTATAAGGTACAGGCGCAGGAGGAGAGAGATCATGCCTTGCTGTTCTATCAGTATTTGCAGAATAACGGAGAGAAGGTAACCTTTGGGCCTATTGCCAGACCGGACAAAGAGCTAAATGATCACATGGCCCCGCTGAAAGCCGCTTTAGAACATGAAAAATATGTTACCTCCTTGATTAATACCATCTATGGAGCCGCTTATGAGGGAAAGGATTTCCGTACTATGCAGCTGTTGGACTGGTTTGTCAAGGAACAGGGGGAAGAGGAGAAGACGGCTTCCGATCTGATTACAAAAATGGAGCTCTTTGGTACAGATGCCAAGGGACTTTATATGCTGAACAGTGAGTTGGGTGCAAGAACTTATACAGCGCCGTCTCTGACACTGTAATCCTTTTGCTTTTAAGGCTGTCCCAGATCAGTAGATTTGAGATGGTCTTTTTTTGTTGTTTAACAGGAATCCCTTGTGCTTTTAAATATCAAGGTACCTTGACAAAAAAACTTTTGATGGTATAATAGTTGTGCAGCTGGAAGGGAAAGGAATTTCTCAGGCGGCAAAGCGCAAGGCTGTCCGCAAGTATTTTAAACAAAATAGAAGAAAAAAAACGAGTGGTGTCTGTCACAGAAAACAATCAGGTGACTGGCGCTGCTCTTTTTATAAGAATAAGAGGAGCGAGAGTATTGTATGATAAAGAAATTAGCGAATAGCATCAGGGAATATAAAAAGGTGTCAATTGCTACCCCCATACTGGTTGCTCTGGAGGTCGTCCTGGAATGCATTATTCCTTTTGTTACCGCTATGCTGGTTAACGAAATAAAGGGCGGCTGTCATATGGAGGTGATTTTTCAGTTCGGTGCGGTTTTGGTAATTATGGCGGGGCTGTCGCTGCTGTTCGGAGCGGTTGCCGGATCCACCAGCGCAACAGCTTCCTGCGGCTTTGCAAGGAATTTGCGGCGGGATATGTTTTACAGTATACAGAGGTATTCCTTTGAAAATATAGATAAATTTTTGACCTCTTCTCTGGTTACCCGTATGACCACGGACATTACCAATGTCCAAAATGCTTTTATGATGATTATCCGGATTGCCATCCGCGCGCCGCTGATGTTGATTTTTGCCTTTGTCATGGCTTTTGTTATGGGAGGGAAAATGGCCTGGATTTTTCTGGTGGTTCTTCCCATTTTAGCGGTGGGGCTGGGTGTCGTCATCTATAAAACGATGCCTCTCTTTCGCAAGGTGTTTAAAAAATACGATAATTTAAACAGCTCTATACAGGAAAATGTGAAAGCTATGCGGGTAGTAAAATCTTTTGTGAGAGAGGAGTATGAGCAGAAAAAATTTAATACAGCGGCGGAGGATGTGTGCGCGGATTTTACCAAGGCAGAACGGATTCTTGCTCTGAACGGACCTATGATGCAGTTTTGTATTTATGCGGTAATGGTTTTTGTACTGTCCTTTGGCTCTTATACGATTATTACTTCCCGGGGACTGGATTTAGATGTGGGTCAGTTCTCTGCCCTTCTGACTTACAGCTTTATGATGTTAAACAGCCTCATGATGCTTTCTATGGTATTTGTTATGATTATTATGGCCGGAGAATCTGGGAAGAGAATTGTAGAGGTATTGGAGGAAAAAAGCTCTTTAGAAAATCCGGAGCAGCCGGTATATGAGGTGAAAGACGGCTCTGTTTCTTTTGAAAATGTCAGTTTCCGCTATGCAAAAAAGGCAAAGCGGATGGCGCTTTCTCATATTAATATGGAGATCCGGTCCGGGGAGACAATTGGGATTATAGGGGGAACGGGATCCTCTAAGTCGTCTTTGATTCAGCTGATATCCCGTCTATACGATGCCACAGAAGGGGTTGTTAAAGTGGGAGGACTGGATGTGAGAGATTATGATCTAACCTCTCTCAGAAATCAGGTGGCAGTGGTACTGCAGAAAAATATTTTATTTTCCGGGACTATCAAGGAGAATCTGCGCTGGGGTAATCAGAAGGCCGATGACAAGGAGCTGGTGCAGGCCTGCAGGCTGGCCTGCGCGGATGAGTTTATTTCGCAGTTTCCCAAGGGCTATGATACGTATATTGAGCAGGGCGGCGCCAATGTATCAGGAGGGCAGAAGCAGCGGCTCTGTATTGCAAGGGCATTGCTGAAGAAGCCGAAAATTCTGATACTGGATGATTCTACCAGTGCTGTAGATACGCAGACCGATGCCAGGATTCGTCAGGCACTGCGTCAGTACATACCGGAAACAACTAAAATTATTATTGCTCAGAGAACGGCTTCCGTAGAGGATGCTGACCGGATTATTGTAATGGATGGCGGCACCATTCACGCCATTGGAACGCATAGGCAGCTGTTGGCGGAAGATGCTATATACCGTGAGATTTATATTTCGCAGAATAAGGCGGAAGCAGGTGATGTCAGTGAAAAATAGACAAGGCAAAAAGGGGATTATTCGGAGACTTTTAAAAACGATACACAGATTTTATCCTGTGCTTATGCCGGTGACGGTAATCTGTATTGTTTTTAATGCTATAGTCAGTGCTCTGCCTGCTGTTTTTATGCAAAATATTATTGCTAATGTAGAGCAAAGCTGGCAGAGCGGAGATTGGGAAGCCGTAGGCGGACAGATTCTCCACTTTGTATTAATTTTGGCAGTGTTTTATGTACTGTCTCTGGCAGCCGGATTTGCCTTTAACCAGCTGATGGCCGTTATTACACAGGGTACGCTGAAGAAGCTTCGGGAAGAAATGTTTGGCGGTATGCAGCATTTGCCTGTTAAATATTTTGATACGAACAATCATGGAGATATCATGAGCCATTATACCAATGACATTGATACTCTGCGGCAGATGATTTCCCAGAGCTTTCCGCAGCTTCTTATGTCAGCTTTAATGGTTCTGACGGTTTTCTGTATTATGATTTATTACTGTGTCTGGCTGACTCTGGTGGTCCTGGCCGGCGTTGTGGCCATCTTTTTTATTACGAAAAAGGTGGGCGGCGGTTCCGCCCGGTATTTCATCCGCCAGCAAAATGCTCTGGGGAGAGTAGAGGGCTTTATTGAGGAAATGATGAACGGACAAAAGGTTATAAAGGTTTTTTGTCATGAGGAGGAAAGCAAGGCTGATTTTGACAGGCTTAATGACCAGCTGTACGAGGAATCCAGACAGGCAAATCGGTATGCCAATATATTGGGTCCTATTTTAAATAATATTGGAAATGTGCTGTATGTTGTTGTGGCTGCGGCCGGCGGGCTTCTGCTGCTGTCCAGAGTGCCAAATCTCAGCATCTCCGGGATGGCCGTCAGTATCAGTATTGCGGTTCCTTTTTTAAATATGACAAAGCAATTTGTGGGTAATATTAATCAGGTTTCCCATCAGATTAACGCGGTTGTTATGGGTCTGGCCGGTACGGAGAGGGTTTTCCGCCTGATGGATGAGAAGCCGGAGGAGGATGCGGGTTATGTTACGCTGGTAAATGTCCGGGAAGAGGACGGTGTGCTGACAGAATGCCGGGAACGGACGGGGATCTGGGCCTGGAAGCATCCGCATAGGGCACAGGGGACAGTTACTTATACAAAGCTTACCGGAGATGTACGGCTGTTTGATGTGGATTTTGCCTATCAGGAGGGAAAGACGATTCTGCACAATATATCTCTGTATGCCAAGCCAGGGCAGAAGGTTGCCTTTGTAGGAGCTACGGGAGCGGGTAAGACCACCATTACCAACCTTTTAAACAGGTTTTACGATATTGCGGATGGTAAAATACGCTATGACGGTATTAATATAAATAAAATTAAAAAGGAGGACCTGCGGCATTCTCTGGGAATGGTGCTGCAGGATACCAATCTTTTTACCGGAACGGTGATAGAAAATATCCGCTATGGGAAATTGGATGCGACTGACGAGGAGTGTATCGCGGCTGCGAAGCTGGCCGGAGCAGACGATTTTATTACCCGTCTGCCGGACGGGTATCAGACGCAGCTTTCCGGAAACGGAGCGAATCTCTCTCAGGGACAGCGGCAGCTTCTTTCTATAGCCAGAGCCGCTGTGGCGGACCCTCCAGTTATGATTTTGGATGAGGCTACTTCGTCTATTGATACCAGAACAGAGGCGATTGTCCAGAGGGGAATGGATGCTTTAATGGAGGGCAGAACGGTATTTGTCATTGCCCATCGTCTGTCTACGGTAAAAAATTCAGATGTTATTATTGTATTGGACCACGGGCGCATTATAGAACGGGGGAATCATGAGGACCTGATTGCCCTTAAAGGACAGTACTATCAATTGTATACGGGGGCCTTTGAGCTGGAATAAATACTATTTATCAGAGAGGCAGGGAGATTTTATCCCCCTGTCTTTTCTGTTTTCAAGGAAGAATTTTTGCTCTCATAAATGTCCGGTCTTTTAAACAAATCAATGTAGGGTTTCCAGATAAAACGGCTCTAGACAGCTTGCGGGGTCATTTTTTCTACGATATCCGAGTAGATCAATAAAAATCAATGATTCCGCAGTTATAAAAGGAAAATATTTTACTGAATTAGGCGTCTGTAAAATAAATCAAAGAGGCCATCTATAATAAACATTTATAGACGACCTCTTATATGACAAGGAAAAACGAATCATATTACTTATATCTTTTCCAAAATGAAATACTATTCTTGTTCATCCGGTATCAGATATATAACATGGTTTACAAGATCCATACGTACGATTCCGCCCGATGTTCTTTCTTCTGTATAGAATTCCTCTTTTGAGGAATACTCATAGCCTGTTTCTGTATTAATAACTCTAAATGTAGGAGCTGCTTCCTGTTCCTCTGATGGAACGATACATAAGTATAGTGCATTTTTTACTTTTACTGCCGGCTCTTCACTTTCTACAGAAGAGGCACAAACTACAGATAGTGAAGTGATAGTCAATAAACATAATAAACAAAAAAAATTTTTTCATTCCTATCACCCCCTATGTACATTAAATTTATGTATTTATTATGCCACAAAATTTTTTGTCAGTGTGGTTTTATTGACAAATTAAAATTTAATCAATGAAATAATATAATGCCTTTGATAATTAAAGCAGAACTATGGTTTGTATCTACAAATACTTCGTGGAATAACCCCTCGTATTTGATATAATAAAATCACAAAAGCGCTTTTGAATATTAACTGGAGGACGATTATATGTCTATTGGGTCTACAATCAAACGACTGCGACGCGAGAAAGATATAACACAAGAACAACTCGCGGGGTATCTCGGAATTACTTCTCGTGCTATCTCACAATGGGAGTGTGACAGAACCGCTCCTGATATATCACAATTGCCGGCACTTTGCCACATTTTTAATGTTAGTTCCGATGTTCTTCTTGGTATAGATATTGATAAAACTAAAGATGAATGTCAAGCAAGACGTATTTTGAAAAAAGATGGAAAAAACGCGGCGTTTTGTGCGTGGCGCAAAGTACACCTTGACCCTGATTTCTTAAATGATTTGCCGGTGATCCTTGAAACCTTAGACAAATTGACAGAATCTGAGGATAATTGAACTGTATAAGCGTTTTTTTTGTATAAATATTCTACACAGGTTTTATTTTTGTAAACTTAAAATAGACCACTGTATAAAGCAGCA